>JAKPXC010000053.1 GCA_029567705.1 Candidatus Cloacimonadota bacterium | reverse complement strand
TTTGGATAAGATCCTGGATTTCTTTGAAGCAGAAGAAGCAACTCTACCAGTGGAACTGAGTTCATTTACAGCCATCTGGAATGGTGCGGCTGTCTTGAACTGGGTAACAGCCAGTGAGACACAGGTGCTGGGCTACAATCTGTACAGAAATATCTCTGCCAATCTGAATCAAGCCCTCAAGATCAACTTGAGCTTGGTAAATGCCTCCGGTACGTCTTCTCAAACGCTCAACTATAGTTTTATAGATCCCTATCCGGAGCTTTCAGACCTGCAATACTACTGGCTGGAAGCTGTCTCACTGGATGGTAGCAGCCAGCATTTTGGTCCTATAGAACTAAGGATACCCGATGGTGGGCCGGATGTTCCGCCCCCGGGTGTATATCACAATAGGCTGATATCCAGCTTTCCAAATCCTTTTGGTTCAATTATTACGTGCCAGTATGAACTGGCCGAAAAAGCAGCAGTGCAGTTCCGTCTCTACAACCTGAGAGGCCAGATTGTCCATAAATCCAACCAGATAGAATCTGAGCGTGGTGAATATAACTACACTATAGAGTTCTCGGGCGTGCCAGGGTTATATATTATGGAACTGCAAATTGGGGAGATGAGATTCAGAAAGAAACTACTTAAGCTTTAGAGGCACAACTCTTAACACAGCGTCGGATTTCACCCAGGCACCGGTGCCATCCGGCAGGATGATGCGGGTATAATCTCCGCTTGTCTCTGCCGCTATGACCATCAGGGCAGAGCTGACCGAGCGTCCGGAATTAGAGGCAGGATCAGGCTCTTCCAGCAGAAGGCAGTTGTCGTAGGCAATCACGGCTTTGTTATTGTGATTCATCCTATAAGTCTTAACAATCGTAGTGCCTATAAAGAGCAGCAACAAGAGGCATGAAGCCGAGAGCAAGAGAACCGGCAAGCCTTTTTCCTTCTGGGGATTGTAGCGAAGCAGCCAATGCAGACAGAGCCCAGAAAGAGCCAGAAAGAACAGGATTCCCAATGCCAGACGATTGATATTGAACCAATCGTAGAGCATATAGAACAAGCGTTGGATGAATTGCTGTTCAGGATAAAGATCCTGATCCGGAGAAAGCTGCCGGATGAAGGCAACATTATGCTGAGCCTGTTTATGTGCCGAGTTCAGCCTGAGAGCTCGGAGGAAACTGAGCTTTGCCAAAGCCAATTGATTGAGGTGGTAGTGACATACTCCCATGTTGTAATACAAATCCGGATCTTCCACTCCCTGCTTGGCTTGTAAGTCGAGCTCCGAAAGCAGTTTGGCATAATCTGTCCGTTGCTGTGTCTGAGCCCAGGACAAGCTTGAGGATATCAGAATCAAGAGTAAAATGATCAGTTTCTTCATACGAGTTTTGTCCTCTTACTCTCCACCAAAAGACGCACGAGCTCTTCGAGGCGTTTCAGGTCTTCGCTGATGCCTGCTGCATCTGCTTCCACCGGCATGTATTTGGCTTCTCGGCAATGAGCCAGGAAGATATCCAGCTTAGTCTGAAGCTCTTCGCTAAGGCCATGCTCGGCCAGTTTCTCCAGCTTTTCCTTGCTGGATAGGCGATTGGAGAGCTTGTAACGCTCTGCCAGGAAGCTCATGATCCCTGCTTCAGCATGGGAGTAAAAGTCCGGGGAAAGTCTTTGAGCTGCTTCTCTGGCCTTCAGGAAGTGCTTCGTGAGAGCTTGCTCCGCTTGAATCTTGGCATAACGAGTGGGGTTCTTATATTTGAGTGAGTCCCGATAGGCCAGATAGACTGAGATCAGCACTGCTGCCAGAATCACCGTCACAACCAGCCAAAACCAGAGACTTACGGTGTATAGCCGATAACTTTTGTAGTTGCTCTTATCCAGCAAACCACTCATTCTTCTGCCTTTATCGCCACCCAGGAGATCAGTGAATTGGCTCAGCATGCTGGAGGGCTTCACCTGTAGTTCCTGAGAACGACCTTCGAAGGTTCTATAGCTGCCACTTTCTGAGTCGAACCAACTGAACTGAAAGGTTGGAAGAGTGAAACTGCCAGCTTCTTGGGGAATGATGGTGTATATAACGGTCCTGCGTCCTTCCACTCCGGCTGTAAGATTATCCGCCACTTGGGGCTTGGATATTCTGAATCTGGCATTTCCGGGGGGACTGGGAACCAGAAACTGGTTAAAATTGCCTCTTCCCTCTATAATCAAGCTATAGGTAATGGCTTCCCCCACGCTGGTCTGTTTGGCAACCGGGTTTTCAGAAACTCTGAATCTACCCACTGCTCCGCTGAAATCCAAGGGACGTCCGTTTTCCGGCAAAGGGAGTACCGTGATTTGAGAAGTGCTGGAGCGCAGGGAACGGCTTTGATATCCTAAGCTGTAAAGCCGGGCAGATCCGATCAGGACGGGCACTTTTATCGTCCCAACGTTGTGGGGTGAAAGCACCAGCCGCTTGATCAGTGCACGATTGTAAGTCTTCCCGTTGTGTTGCACCCGCTCCAGATTCAGCTTATCCGGTTGGAAGAAGATAGACTTGCCGTATCCGGGAAAGTCTTCTTCATTATCCAGTTGGAACGAGCCCAGGGGTGAACCGGAATAGACGTAGTAAGACACGATTACCGGCTCTCCCTTATACACTGTGGAGGAGGCGGGGATACTCTGCAGGAAGATATCGTCGAGAGAGCGGCCAAAATCCGGCATTACGTCCGGCTCGTCCCAACTGAAGGGACTTCTGGGACTATAAGATCTGGGGCTTCTGGTGCTGGTTCCTGCCACGACATTGATCACATGCTCGCTGGTTCTGAAGTTCTTCCCGTCCACAACAATGGTTTGAGCCGGGATGGTAAAACGTCCCAAGCGGGTGGGAAGATAGATGTATGTGTATTCAACGCTGATCTCGACTCTGCGTTGGAAATTGATGAAGGAGGTCTGCTGAGAGCTGCTGCTGTACATGTTTCGGAAGCTGAAGCCCTCAATGCTGGGAGCAGCAGGTTCTTTGGGACGGAGGGCAGAATTGCTGCTGATTCTGATGGTGTATTGCAATTGGTCGTCCAGACTGATAGCATTCCGGTTCACAGAGCTCATCACTCTGATATCAGCTACCAGAAAACCGATTGAGAGAAGAGAAAGAAGAATCAGCAAGTATCTTCTCATCTTACCACCAGTTACGAACTCCATTGTCCTGCTCTTTCTGTTGGTTCTGGCGATCCAGGGATTCTTTTTGATCCAGGGCATCCAGGAGGTTGCGGATATCTTCCTGGTTATTGGTTTCCGGCTTGTTCTCCTCCTCCTCATCCTGATTGTCTTCCGGGTTGGACTGGGGAGGTTTGTCCTGATTCAGCTTCCGCAGAGTCAGTTCATAATTGGCTTTCAGGTCGTAATCACCGGGATTGCGCAATAGAGCTTGTTTGTAATAATCCAGAGCTTCCTGATACTTCTGCTGTTGAAAGGCGATGTTGCCCATGTCGTAAAGCAGGTCAGTCCCAGGATTCTCTCTGCGGAGAATATGCTGCAGGCTGTCCTGTGCTGCGCTGTATTCTCCTTTCTTGTAGAGGGTTTTGGCGTAATTTGCCGAGGCAACAGAATCGTCTTCTGCGCTGCTCAGGTTCTTCTTATAAAGCTCTGAGGCAGCATTGATGGCGTTGTTTTTAAAGAGGAGTTCTGCCAGGCTGGAACGACCCAGCTTGGGTGCAATCAGCAGTTCCAAAAGTAAATAGATCAGAGGAACCAGAGCCAGCCAGGCTGCAAGCTTTAGCTTCTTCTTAGTATCCACTTACTTCCTCCTGACTTACGGTTTTGTTATACCTGCGATTGGAGCTGATAAGCATCTCCAGCAGCAAAAAGAGTAAGGCGCCGATCAGGAAGAAACCGTATTGCTGCTTCATTCTATGCACCCGGCGTCCATCCACAAAGCCCTTCTCTATGCCGTAGATCTCTTTAAGGAGAAGCTTGATCTCGTTTTGACCGGGACTCACGGAGTAGTATTGTCCGCTGCCAAGCTTGGCAATCTGCGAGAGCGTGGCGGTATCCAAAACACTCAGTTTCTCTTCACCAGTGGCAGGGTTGGTGATCCTGGTGCCGCTTTCGGTACCTACTCCCATGGTGTAGATTGTGACACCCTCGGAACGAACCCGGCGTGCTTTGGTGAGGGCTGCTTTTTCCAGGTCTTCGCCGTCCGAGATCAGAATAAGTATCTTGCTGCCTTGCCCTGTGTTGAAAGATTTGGCCGCCAAATCCAGAGCTGCCCCGATATCAGTTCCCATGCGGATGGCTTGATTGGTGGAAAGGCTGCTGATTACCATCTGCACTGATTCATAATCGTCCGTTAGGGGACATTCCAGGCTCGCTGTTCCGGCAAAGGCGATGATGCCAATCCTATCTCCCTGAAGCTCGTCCACAAAGCTTGATATCTGCAGTTTGGCACGGGATAGACGACTGGGCGCTATGTCTTCAGCATCCATGCTCTTGGAGATATCCACGCAGAAGATGATATCCAAACCGCTGGTTTCCAGTTCTGTGGCTTCATAATCCCACTGAGGTCCGGCTGCTGCAATGATAACCAAGGCTAGCGCTATGAGCCTGAGGACGACCTTAAGGCTGGAGTAAAATGGAGAAATGCCAGCCAGATAGAAAGAGTAAAAGCGAGCATCGGCAAAGTCTCTGAAGCGCTTCAGCTTCCTATCCTTCTGTACCCAAAGCAAGTAGCCCAGAGGCAACAGAAGCAAGAGTAGAAAGAGAAACCAGGTATGAGCAAAGCGCATGATGTTAATCCGGAAGCTTGGGGATTAAAAGCAGTTTCAAAGCCAGTTCAATCAACAGAAGAATAAGTGCTATCCAGATGAAGCCCTGAAAGCGATCGCTCCAGTTGTAATTGAGCTTCACCTGATACTCCGTCTTCTCCATTTGATCTATATCTCTCATAATAGCCCTGAACTGGGCGGCATCCGAGGCTAGTGCAGCCTTGCCGGTTCCGGTGAGTTCCGCTATTTTGTTCAGGGTATCCATATCAAGTTCTATCTGCACCCTCTGGTATTGAATGCCAAAGAGCGGGTGAGCAAAGGGGAAATCAACCAGTCCGTTGGATCCCACTCCAATAGGATAAACTTTTACCCCCAAAGCTTTAGCCATCTTGGCAGCACTGATGGGATCTATCTCACCAGAGTTGTTGACGCCATCTGTTATCAGGATAATCAGCTTTGACTTGGCGTTGGAGTCCTGCAACCGGGCCACAGCCTTAGCCAAGCCCATCCCAATAGCCGTACCGGATGCATCTGCATTGACTTCCAGTTTATCAAGCTGGTTCAACATGGCCTGATGATCGAAAGTGAGGGGGCTTTGAGTGATAGCATATTCAGAGAAGGCTACAAGGCTGAATCTATCATTGGGACGCTTGGCAATGAAGTCTTTGGCAACCTCCACCGCTGCTCCCAGACGGTTGTCCGGAGCAAAGTCCATAGCCAGCATGGAGCCGCTCACGTCCACCGAGATCACGATATCCACGCCTTTTTGACTGATATCGCGGATGCCTTTGCCCCATTGCGGTCTCGCCAGGGCAAAAGCCAGGCTGGCTATAACCACGCAGTTCAAGACGGGATAGAAGTAGCTCCAGAATCTACTTGGCTTTGCCAGGCTGCTCAGGATATCCAGCCGGGAGAAGGGGAGCCGGATTCTGCTTCTTTCCCTCACTCTCAGTTCCAGATACAGGTAGAGAGGAATCAGGAGCAGCACCAGAAGAAACCAAGGTTCAGCCAGTCGTATCACTTTGTTCTTCCTCAGTAGCGGTCACTCTGGTATTCTGGGGATTCTTGTTCTGCAGATACGTCCTAAGCCAAGAGATCCTGGCTTCGGTCCCAATCTCATCGATATCTTTCTTGGCAAATTTGATCAGATCACAATCCTGCAGGAAGCTCCTGATCTCGTAAACAGAACCATGCTGCAGCCCTGCAAGCGCTTCTCCTATCTCCCTGGTGGTCATCTCCAGCGCTGGGAAACGATAGACCTGCTCCAGATAAGAGCGTAAAATCTGTGCCAACCGGAAGTGAAACTCCACTCCCTCTCCCCTCTGGAGTAGTTGTAAAGCCAAGAGGCGATCCAAGTTTTGCAGAGCTTGTTCCCACGGTGCCAGCACCACTGGTTTTGGCTGCAATGCCTCTGGTTTATCGATCCTTTCCGGCTTGGACTTGGCCTTAAATCTGTCTATTACCAGATAGATGAGAGCTGCCAATGCCAGCAGCAAAGCCAGCAGATAGATCCACCAGGCTTTCTGCCATCTGTACCGCTTGGGATCCTTGATATCACGCAACTTATCGTCATTTTCCGGGCGAACACTAAGCACATTCACCCTGAACCTATCGGTATAAACTTTGGGTGCTGAACTGATCACAGGCTCCACTTCCAATTGAGGAAAACTGAGAGAACCTGTCTTTAGAGGAACAATAGTGAGTTCTACAAAAGGTAACGCCTCGTCTTTGGTATTGCGGTAGTTATCCACCACGGTAAACTCGCTCAGACTATCCGGAACCACCAGCCTGTTGATGGCGAAATCAGCCTTCACAATGAGTTTAAAACGTGAGCCCACCGTGAGAGAATCCACTCCCACCAGTTCCTGAGAGATTTGCGCCGGCAGCACTGAACAGCACAGCAGCAGACACGCCATCAAGAGCCAGGCCATTCGGTTCATACTATCTTCTGGCACCCTTCAGATGTGAACGCTTGGCAAAAAGCTGACGCAGAGCCTGAACATAGTCATCGGTACTACTGATCCGCACATGATCCACATTCATTGTCTTCAAGCTTTGCAGAAGCTTCTTCTGCTCTGCTTCCACCCGCAGGCTATAGTTCTTGCGTATCAATGGTGATGAGCTGTTTACAGTGAAAGAAACCCCCGTCTCCGGATCACGAAGCTCCAAAATCCCTGCCTGAGGCAGCTCCAGATCGGCCTGATCCAGAATCTGCAGGGCGATAACGTCATGCTTCTTGGCCAGAATCTTCAGTTCTTTCTCATAGTGCAGATCAAAGAAATCCGAGAGTACAAAGACGATAGAGCGCTTTCTCAGCATCCTTCCGGCATACTCAAAAGCTCCGGAAAGATCGGTCCTATGGGAGACAGATTCATGATAAAGAATCTCCCGAAGTATCTTTAAAGCGCTGTTGCGGCCTTTCTTGGGGGGCAGATACTTCTCCAGACGGTCAGAATACATGATCAAGCCCACTTTATCGTTATTCGACAAAGCAGAAAAGGATAGCACCGCCACAATTTCCGCCAAACGCTCCCGCTTCAGTGCCACCCGAGTGCCAAAATCCAAGGAAGCACTGGAATCTATAATGAAGAACACGTTCAGCTCTCTGGTTTCCTGATATTTCTTGATATATGGAACACCAAAACGAGCCGAGACGTTCCAATCTATACTCTTATAACTGTCACCGGGCTGATACTCCCGCACTTCAGCAAATTCCAGACCCTGCCCTTTGAAGGAGGAGTGATACTCTCCACTGAAGAGTTCCTGCACCACTCCCTTGGTCTGAATCTCTATCTTGCGGATACGCTTGAGTATTTCAGCAGGGCTTTGGGTTTGCATTATGGAACTTCAATCTCGTCGAATATCCGGGCTACTATCTCTTCGGGACTAAGCTGTTCCGCCTCCGCTTCATAGGAAAGGATGATGCGGTGACGCAGAACGTCCTTGCCAATCATCTTGATATCATCAGGAATCACATAGCCACGATGCTCCAAAAAGGCATTGGCTTTGGCTGCTCTGGCCATATAGATTACTGCACGGGGAGAAGCTCCGTAATCAATCAACCCTTTCAGGCTTCCGAGCCGGGGGTATCGCTCCGGATGACGGGTGGCCTGCACCAGATGCAGGATATAATCCTTCAGCTTGGGCTCCATATAGATATCGTCGATCACCTTCCTCATCTCTGCCAGATTTTCCGGCTTAATCACCGGATCAATCTTGATCTCCTGTTCCACCACCATGCGATCCAGAATGAGCCGTTCCTCGTCCAGGCTGGGATACTTGATTTTCAGCTTAAGCATAAATCTATCCACCTGAGCTTCTGGCAAAGGATAGGTTCCTTCCTGTTCAATGGGATTCTGAGTGGCCATTACGAAGAAGGGATCGGGCAGACGATAACTGGTATCACCAATGGTAACCTGGTGTTCCTGCATGGCCTCCAGAAGGGCGGATTGCACCTTGGAGGGAGCCCGGTTAATCTCGTCTGCGAGGATGAAATTCGCAAAAATCGGGCCTTGCTTGGCAGAGAACTCACCCGTCTTCTGATTGTAAACCAGAGTGCCTGTGATATCGGCAGGAAGCAGATCGGGAGTGAATTGAATACGCTTGAAACTTGTCTGGATTGCTTTGGCAATTGTGCTGATTATCAGCGTCTTTGCCAAGCCGGGAACTCCCTCTACCAACACATGTCCTCCAGCCAGTATTCCTATCATCAGCTTGGAGATAATCTCATCCTGGCCAACTATCACCCGGGAAATGGAAGCCCGCAGCTCATCCAGAACTTGCGAACTATCCAACACTCTACGATGTATTTCTTCTACTTGCATCAGATTCCACCTTTATTCCAGAATGCAAAAAAGGGAACAGAGCACTGCGCTATTCCCAAAATGTGTGAGCCCACATCCTTGGATGTATAGCTCAGATAACTATCTGCTTATTGCCGGTCCCGGTATATTAACTGACAGCTTTGCGGACCTTATTGGCCTTGAGACAGGAGCTGCAAAGCTTAACGCGTTTGACAGTACCATTAATCTCGGCACGAATCTCGTGCAGATTGGGGTAGAAACGACGCTTCGTAGCATTGAGAGCGTGGCTTCTATTGTTGCCCACTTGGGCGCCTTTTCCGCATATATCGCATATTCTTGACATCTTTCACCATCCATAAATTGATTAGTAGAACCAAAGAAACTGGAACCGTTATTTTGACAAGTATTTATTTGGCAGACTGGGGTATTCGTATATCAAAACGGCAGCCATGAGGCTGTACCGGGATGTATTCCAGCCTGCCTTTGTGTTCTTGCACCAGCTTCTTGCAAATTGCCAAACCCAAGCCTGTGCCATGAGCTTTCCCTTCTGTAACAAAGGGTTTAAAGAGGTCATCCTTGATTTTATCCGGAATCCCTTTGCCACTATCTATCACACTGATTTGTAGCCAATTGCTGGCCAGATTGGTAACTATCTTGATCTCGCCCTCATCAGCAATGGCTTCTGAGCTGTTTCGCAAGAGATTGAGCAAGACTCGTTTGATCTTCATCTCATCGAAGTGAACGTATTCCCTCACCCCGTTTTCTATGATGAATTCTATCCTTCTGCCCTGCAGAGAAGCTCCGTAGCTGGTCTTGATCTCCTTGAAAAACAAATCCAGATCCACCTTCTGGATCATGGGTTGGCCTTCGTTGTTCTTGGCAAAATCCAGAATTTCCCGCACCAGCAGATCTATGGTCTTGGTTTGCTTGATAATGCTATCTGTGAATTCGGAGCTGTTGGGATAGAGGTTTTCCAGAAGCTGGGCAGTAAGAACAATCACCGTGAGCGGAGTCTTCAGATCATGTATGATCTTACTGGCGGCCAGACCAATGGCCTCCAGACGATTCTTGCTGATCATCTGGTTCATCAGCTCGGTAAACCGGTCATTCGTGCTGCGAAGCCGGCCCGAGATTGTCTGAATAAGGTTATACATCACGACCGGATGTGAGAACGTGAGATCCATGAAGACCTTGCGAGGTATAGCCAAAACTTCCACGTCGTCCAAGGCTATTACTGTGGCAGAGCGGGGAGCATCGTTGATAATGGACATTTCCCCAAAGCAATCGCCCGGCTCCAGAATAGAAAGCTGAGCCAGAGGAGTCTCTGCATCTTTGAGGCTTTTACTGATCTCCACCTTGCCTTTACAGATGTAGAAGAGACTATCTCCATGAGTGTGTTCTGCGATTATCGATTCACCCCGTTGAACCTTGATCCGGGGCAAATCCCGGGTCAATTCTTCAACGACTTCTTCACTGAGTCCGGAAAACAAGCCTCTGCTTTCTGCACAGCTGCCATTATCCATAGTAACCTCTTTTAGTCATCTTCATATTCTGTCAGTCTTGCGGTTTTATCTTTGGTGTCAATCTTTTTTTATAGTTCAATAATCCACCACCCACCACAGCCAGAATCGTAAGCAGTATACCAAGCATACTCAGGGTCAGGCTTTGCTTGTAAGTATCCGGGGCAAAGACCAGTTCCAGCTTGTGCTCTCCTGAGGGAATCTTCAAGCCTCTCAGGATGTAATTCGTGGCATAGATTGGAATCTCCTTGCCATCCAGAATAGCTTTCCACCCGGCGGGATAATACACTTCGGACAGCACCAGATAACCCTCTCCGGGAGATTGCAGCCGATACTCGAGCTTATGTAACGAACGGCCAAGCTCTTCCACAGTTCCCACCGAGAGACTATCCGAACCACTCACCACAGCATCGGCAGTTTCCACCAAAGCCGTTCTGGAAGGATCAAACTCCCCTCTTTGCAGAACTGAAAGGATCGAATCCGGGGAGCCAACATAGCTCTGTTGCTTCACAAACCAGGCTCTGGGAAGCACAGTGTTGTTCTTGAAAACATGCATATTGGCAGAACCGGCATAGACCTGATCTATCTTGTTGAGGAATTGAGTTCCTGGCAGTGAATCCGGGATCAGTATATACTTCGCATTGAGCATATCCAGAACCGGAGTGCTGCTCTCTGTCCGCTTCTCCATCAGGTTCATCAGATAGCGCACAAACTCGCCTTGAGTCTGCTTGGCGGCATCTCCATTGACTATCTTCAGGATATCGTCATAACGCTTCAGTTTGGCTGCCGAATAGCCGTCAATCGTCTGGTGATAATAGGCCCATTCACCCGCCGGACGCACTCTGCCGGTATTGAAAGGATAGATCCGGTAGTTTGTCTTATCCTGAAGCAGGAATTGATCATAATCCGTCATTTCAAAGCGCTTTAGATGTTCTGCCGGCTTCTCCACTTCTTTGAGATGCTTACCGGTGTAGATCCAAAGATCGATAAAGATAATGATGGTGATTAGCCAAACAAAAATCGCTCTGCCGAGCTTCTTTACACTGTACAGGTAAGCCAGCCCCAGAGACACCGTGAGGAACAGCAGGCTCAGAGTACCGCTCTTGAAGAGCAGGTTCAAGCGCTCCAGCTTGTATTCCTCCGGAAGGTCGGTGAGCTTGTAATTGTTCATCAGATCAGCCAAAGTGCTATCGTTCACGAAGGGCAAAGAACGGAAGACAGATTTTGAAAGCAGCAGCCAGGCCACAAACAGGCCTCCACAGATCCAGAAGAGCTTATAGAGCAATTTCCCCAGTTTATCCCGCTGAGAACCTTCAGCAGAGAGGATGTTATCCATTCCCAAAGCTGCCAGAATCACTGCAATGATCTGCGTCATGATCAAGATCATCGAAGGTACTCGGAACTTATTGAAATAGGGCAGATACTTCAGGAGCAGATCACTGATAAAGGGAGCAAACTCCCCAAAACTCATTATGGTAAAGAGAGCCGAGCTTATCCAGAGGAAAATGGCGAAGCGCTTGTGCCGCCCCATGAGGGCAAAGAATCCCAGAGCCAGCACCACCAGCCCAAAGTAGTTATAAATCTGAGTAAAGGGCATATAGCCCCAATAGTTGTTGTTTATCCCGCCAAAGAAATCCGGAATAATGAAGCCGATTATTTCCAGAGGATGGAAGCTCCAGCTCTGGGCATAAGCCTTATCCAGGCCGGCTGAGCCTCCCCGCATGGTATAATGGCTGTATTCCATCGTACTAAGGAAGGGATTCATCACCGCCAGCAGCGTGAACCCAAAGGCCAGTACCAATAGCAACGTGAAGATGCCAAACTTCTTCAGTTCTTTGGCTTTTAATGCTTCGATCAGAGAATAAACCCAGTACATACCTACAAAAAGGTAGAGATAGTAGCTGATCTGAGGATGATTCTCCCGTAATTGAGTAATCAGGAAAGTGGCCATCAGGCCCAAGCTAAGCACATCCCGCTTATCACGCAGCCGGAATAACGCCCAGATCACCCAGGGAATATACATGATAGCCCTAAACTTGGTATTATGCCCAATCTCGATGAGGCCCACCCAGTGGCAACTGAAGATGAAAGCCACAGCTCCCATGAATGCTACCCAGGGATCAAGCTTGAAGTATCTGAGCAAGACAAAGATGCCCAATCCACCAATAATCAGCAGGAATATTCGCCAATTAATCACCTTGTCCGTAAGCTTGGTAACGCTTTCCAGAAAGGGATAGCGGTTGGGGAACGATATCATGTAGGCCGGCATTCCGCTGAACATATTAGGCGTCCAAAGCGCTGTATCTGAATTCTGTTTATTATAGTCTATAATTGTCTTTGCCGCCCCTTGCCATTGGGTGATGTCGGAGGCTATCGGAGCTTTGCCGCCAAAAGCGACCGGGAAATACATCAAGCTCACGATCAGTATCAATAGAGCAGCCATTATCCAGGGAGTATAACGTTGATCTATCAGCGGCTTGGAAGCATCCTGCATCTTTTTCAGACTGCTGTCTGGCAGGGCTTTCTTATCTTGCTTATATGACTTTTTGGACATATATAAACCTCGAACTTAGTCTTCATTCCATTATGGCATAAAGCCCCATTTGGTCAAGAAAAAAGCAATTGAAACAAAAAGAGCCCCGATCCCTTTCCGGATCGGGACTCATCGGAGACCATTCTATGTTTCTTATTCGATTACGATTTCTTTCTTTGGGGTCGGCTCTTTCTTGGGAATCTTCAGGCTCAGAACGCCATCTTCCATCTTGGCAGAGATCTTGCCCACTTCGGCATTTTCCGGAAGCAGGAGCGATCTGCGATATGAGCCGCTGTATCTCTCGCAGCGATAGATGGTGCCTTTTTGTTCTTCGGTATTCTTGGTGCAATTGGCCTCGATCAACAGTTGATTCTCATGCACGGAGATCTTGAGATCTTCCTTTTTGAAACCGGGCAAATTGGCCAAAACCTCAAACTCCTTGTCTTGCTCCACAATATCCAGAGCCATGGCACGATAGTTTTCGTCGTTGGAGTCGTCCTCATAATAACGGTTAAAGAACTCATCGAATAAGCTGAGCATATTGCTCATTGGTCTGTAGTCAGCCTTGCGATAAGGTACGAGTTTCATTTTGAACCTCCATGGTTTCTTTATTTTCTACTCATAGTATAATCGGGCCTGCAAGAAAAGCAAGAAGAAATTAGCAGTCTTTTTGAATGACTGCTAATTTTCTTTCCGGGCTATGCTTCAGATATACCTGTCGAGAGCGTCTAGTGATTGATCGATAACCAGTTATATCGTTTTCTAGAACGTTGCATAAAGCAATTTACGGCGAAAGTTTGGGTACCCTTCCCCCAACTTTCCCCGTATATTGCGGTGGATGCATCAGTCTTTGTATACGTACAAAACACAAGTTCCTGGACATAGAGGAACCCCGCGGAGCGGGGTGAAGTAACATAGCCCATGGTGAAGCGAAGCGAACCATGGGTATTATGGGTTTATATTAAATGTACGAAATTCCCTCCCTGGGGGTGCGTTCTACGCACTCCCAGGGAGGGAATTGAGGTTCAGAAGAGGTAATCTGCCCAGCATACCCATAGTTTTCAGGCTTCGCCCTCAATATGGGCTGTATTATACCACCCCACTACATGGGGTTGCACGATCCATAGAAGTTCCTGGTTTGTCGCCGACTCTTCACCGTGTCTTGCAGGACTCTTCCCGAACACTTTGCTCGGGAAGAGTCCTGCAAGACACGGTGAAGAGTCCGGGAGAAATGAGGAAAGCATAACGTTCAAGAGGAAAAAAGAACGGTGGCCGAAGCCACCGTCTCATATCTATGAATCTTATCTAATTTACTTGATCAGAACCATTCTACGAGTCTCGGTAAACGAGCCGGATTCCATTCTGTACAGATAGATCCCGCTGCCCACCTCTCTGCCTTGCTGATCTCTTCCATCCCAGATGAGATTAAGCTCCAAACTTGGTGCCACGCCATCAAACAAAGTTCTGACCAGTTGTCCTTTGCTATTATAGATCTTCAAGCCAAGCTGCTGGCCGACACTTTTCACTTGTAATCTGATTGTAGTGCTGGGGTTAAAGGGATTGGGGTAATTCTGTATCAGGCGGTTAACATTTAAACCTGCTGTGTCTTCCTCATTGGATACGGTATTGCCGGTTGCGAATCTGCGGCTGGTGGTGAAATTGCTGTAACCGGCGGGATTCTGGGCACAAACTCTCCAGAAATATGTGGTATTGGGGGCTAATGTCGGTGCCTGGTAACTGGTTGAGGTCAGATTATCCGCTTCATGGGCAATGTTTGAGAAGTAAGGACTTACGGATATCTGAATCTTATAGCTCTCAGCCAGATACGATGAAGCCCAAGAGAAACTCGGGTTCATAGGAAGTCCGGAGGCATAGTTTTGAGGAGAAATCAATTGCGGCACGGCCGGCAATTCCGTGATTTGTCCGGTGGTAAAACTGTGGTCATCACAGAAGGGACCGTCTCCCTGTTCACTTTCGGTGGCAACTCTCCAATAATATGCAGTAAAGGGTTGCAATCCGCTCATTTGATAGCTGTTGCTTGGGTGCCCGATAAGATTAACCAGATAGCTTCCAAAACCCGGATCGGTAGAAACCTGCAGGTGATAGCCGGTTGCGCCATTGACTGATCCCCAGTTTAAGAGAGGATTGGTGGGAGCGTTCTGCTCGCCATTCACGGGAAACACAGGAGTTGGTACGGCAACCTGGCTGATTATCTCAAAAGGATAGTAATTCGAATCCATCTGTCCGGTGGACAGATGTGTGATCCTGATGTGGCAATTGGCACTATCCACCAGTGGCAGACCTTGCCAGGTGTAATTGCCGTTGTTCAGAGTTGAAGAGGTGACGACAGACCAGTTCTGGCCGCCATCGCTGCTAAATTCTATCATCACGCTGCCCAGATTGTTCTTGGCTTTCCATGTGATAGTCTTATTGGTGCCATAAAACCAGGCTTCCCCACCTTTGGGTTGGGTGATCTGAATATCGGATATCTTCACCTTAAAGGTGATAGTTTCACCCATCTGACCCACGTCAAACAGGTTCAAGCCTCCGGCAGAATTATTGCCCATGAAGCCATTGGGCGAAGTGGATTCATTAATCATGGTGCGTCCGCTGTTGGCAGAAAGTGCAGCCTGAGCCAGCATTCCGTTTGTAGTAGTATTGGTTCCACCCGGACGGTAGATATAGAGTTCGTCCGGAGGTCCTCCGGCATTTCCATTTTCACGAGTATCAAGGCGATACACCAGCAGTCCAAAGCCGGGAAGCGTGGTATCATACACGGTATCGGCTTTCCTGTATTCTACCACATAGCTTTCGTTTGAACGCCAGGAGGGAATCCTGTAGATGTTGTTGGTGGAACTGGTAGCCACCGGTGATAATGTGTACTCCCCGCTTTGGGTAATCATGGGTGGAGCAGGAACCCACTCCCCATACCGGTACTTCATCCACACGCTCATGTGCTGGGGAGGGTTTGTGTTTGAAGCCATCAAATCCCAGCCTCCGATGGGTGTGATGGTGTTATCATTGTACCTGTAAAGATCCGGAGCACCCAAAGAATGAAACATCTCGTGAGAAAGCACAGAAGCTCCACTGGAAGAAAGGGAATTCTCCAGCTGGAAATTAAAATCCCATACCAAAGCACCCTGTAGATAAGCATCCACGGCATAGAGAGTCCAGCGATGAGGCCAGAGCAATTCTGCCCAGCCGTCGGTAGAGCCTTGAATGATAAAGCATACATTATCGATATAGCCATCATCATCCCCATCCAGATCGAGGCTTGCCGGAATAGTGGGAGCTATTGACGCTATCGCATTGGCCAGAAGTGTGTGCTCGCGAATAGTGCGATCATCATTATCGGGATTGTAACCTTTTGGATTTGAGACAGAATAGGGGCTGAAATATGCTCTGGGATGAACATCGGTATAGCTCACAATAGCTGTACCATTGGGTTCAGGATAAAAGAATGAATCCACACTAAGCTGCTGATACGAAGCTGCAGCGAAGTAATTCTTCATGGAGTTCGCTCCAGGTGTGGCATCATTAAACATCGTCTGATAGGTGGTGATGGGCTGGGCAAAATCCGGACTATCTGCAAACTTGATAAAGACCACAAGGTTATTGAATTGCCCTGTGTGAGGGCTACGTCCGTTGCTGTAATCACGAATCGAAGCGTTTCTGGCATACTTGGCCTCTATCTCTTCCGGGCTAAGGTTCAAACCAACCGGTATTGAACGAGAGGCAGGATCGTCTCTGCCCACCAGTAAGTTACCCGCAACCAGTGATCTGCCGGAGGGCTCTGCATAAACGTAGCTTCCATCATTGGCACGGACTATGGTGTAGTTGCTCTCATCGTGGAGCCAATTGTGAAACTCGTCTCCCGAAGCAAAGATACTTAGCTCTGTGCCATCAGGCTGTACAGCCTCTACGGGAAGGAACCGCTGTGGTGCTCCCTGTAGAAGGGTTCCGCACAACAATACCAGTATGATCAAGAATAGTGCACTCGGTCTCATCCATTCACCTCTTTATTGCATTTCGAATCACAATCGCATTTGAACTCGTTTTTGAAGGGTTTTATCAGTAATCTGGGGGCAAAGAAATACTCCTCTGAATCCAGCTCGAAACCTTCGTATTCTTGGAGCAGGCTGGGACTCACCAGTATCTTCAGGTCACGGTGACGGAGGATCTGATCGTCCTCCCGTTGTTTATCATAACACACGGCAAAACGCGCTCCACTGCAGCTTTTAACTGTCAGTATCAGGCGTGGAAGCCGGTCTTGCGAGTAGTAGAGCTTGCTCTTTCTCAGCAGGAAATTATAGGCAGTTTCGGTTATATTCAGCATTGATATCCTCATATTAATGACCATAAGAATACCATTTGCGTTCCAATTCAGGGATTATTTGTGGCTCAAGCGCAAACTGAGTGGGTACCGTCATCCCAGCGAAGGAGAGACAATGATCAGATTTAACCACAATTATTGGATATGAACCTGTTGTTTCTTATATAAAGAAAACCCCGGAGGATATCCGGGGTTTCATATTATCTGAAGGTTAGGGTCTTATTTGACCATTACCATCTTTCTGGTTTCGACATTGTTGCCAGTATTCAGTCTGTAGTAATAGACACCGCTGGAAACGGCACTGCCGTTGCTATCGGTTCCATTCCAGACATAGGAATGGCTTCCAAAACCCAGTTCACTATTAACCAGAGTCTTAACAAGCTGACCCTTCACATTGTAAATGCTCAGGTTGGCATGTGAGGCAGCCGGAAGGCTGAAGCTGATTGTGGTGGTGGGGTTGAAAGGATTGGGGTAGTTTTGGTTAAGAATATGGCTGACAGTCGGGGTTACATCTTCTTCATTTGCGACACCCGGGAAGACAACCTGCAGCTCGGCAAACATCACTTGACCACCATCAGCAGTCGGGTGATAAGCGGGAGTAATGGCATTTGAGCCCCAAGTGAAATCGTTGTAGAACATTAAACCGATCTTACCAACTCTTTGGTTTCCCTGCATACCGGTATAAATAACCTTATCGGAAGGATACACCCACATGGGTTTAAGACCGTTGAAAGCCGGGGTTTCGATATTATTCAGAACGATAGGTTCGCTCCAGGTATCTCCGTTGTCTGAAGAAACAGCAATGTATACTTCAGGAACGTCTGCCCAGGCAGTATAATCAGTATCTTGATATTCATTGATCTGACGTGCGCGCCAGGCATTCTGCCACACTGCGACCATCATATTCTCGTCGTTAGCCTCGCTAACCTTCACATTGTTGTAGTGGAAAAGCATAGCTTCACTGTGAGCAAGGGTATCCCAGTGCGGGAAAGGCCAATCAGTAGCCATTAGAGGATAGGTATCGGGAGCGGTTCCACCCATTTCATCCACTTCGCCCCAAGGAGCTTCCATATCCCAAGGAGTGAAAACGAGGTTGTAATCGTCTGCAGTATCCTTGATGGGATAGATTTCGTTAATTGTGAATTGGTTGTCAGCAGGATCGAAGATGAATTCTTTCATGAACTGAAGGTTGGGGTAGTAGGTACCTTCGTTAGTATTCAGAGCCCAGACTGCAGGAACGTGGATTCTGCCGGCGTTATCGACGACAGCGTTCAAGTGGGAAGAATTAGCAATAGCCCAGGATAAGGCATCATCGGGATAAGGAACGCTGCTATCGTTTGCAAAGTAATCGGCAGGATTCCAAGTTTCGACGTTGCTGAAGGAGCTCACGCGAGACCAAGTGCCCATTCCGTAGTTATCGCACATGAAAACGTCCATATCGGGTTCAAGAATGCTGTTATCATCTGCATCTTGTGCAAAGTGATAACCGGCATAATAGACGTTTCCAGCATCATCTGTTGTCAGGGCATGGAAGGGACGGCGCCATTCGACTTGATCATTGTTCCAATCGTTCATCTCGGGAATGGTGACAAAGTTCCAAACCAGAGCAGTTCCGTTTTCGATCATGTCGCCGGTGAAGTCTGCATAAGCCAGATACAGGTTCTCGGAGGGACCGGCATTGTGGGTTACAGAGTTTCTGGCAGCAAGGTATATTCTGCGATGTCCGGTTACAGGGGAAGGACCAATCTGAGCCGTGGGCCAGATGAATTCATTATCTGATGTTTGACCATTGGCAGAAGTGATGGTTATAGGTCCATCAATTGCAACCTGGACATCATTGAAGAGACCGGCGATACCGGCGATAAATGAATCTGCTGCGAATTGAACTTCATAGGCAGCGTCTGCATCAGCATTGGCATGCCAGGCATACATGGGTTTTCCGGATTCAGGATCGACTGCAACAGTGGAATAGCCTTCTGCATTTTGAACCTGAGTGATTTCGTTGTTGTTCAGCACGTTTCCGGCATTATCCACGTATGCATAGAAAGCACGGCGGGTAGAAGTGGGTTGGCGTCTTCCATGATAAGTCAAGAAGTATCCGCCACCTGCACTTGCGGGAACGGTGCGAAGCGGCAAGCCATTGTAGCTGCCGATCATGTAATCATAGTAGTTTGTTATAATAGCAGTAGGAGCTACAGAAAATGTGAATTCTGGAACTGTTCTGGTGGCAGGCAAGGGTTTTGTCTGGCCAGTTAAGTACACCGGAGTTTTATTTTCCGTAGGAACCATGCTATCAGCGAGGAGCACTCCCACTAGCAGGGAGAGGCTAAGAGCGACCAATAAGAGTTTCTTCATTTTACCTCCTGATTATTATCTTAGGTCTAGCATTAGTATCGAAGTTTGAGGGATAGGCGGTGAGCATTGGTGAGCAGGGATTCTCCCAGATAACCCATATCTGTGTAGGCGTAATCAATATTGAATATACCAAGAGAGGAGGGAACCTGATAACCTACACCGAGGCTCAGACCGTTTGTGTCATAATTAAGCTGATATCCGGCACGAAGGAAGAGGTTGCCAAGCTTATACTCGGTTCCCAGGTTCCAAGTCTCCATGCGGTCTATCACGTTATCCAATTGCAGGGATGCAATCCAGTATCCTGTGTCGGTGCGTTGAAGGTCACCTGAGATGCCCAGTGAGAAACTCATGGGAATCTTACTATCCAGTTCTGTACCATCTTCATCGATCAGGCCATCGCCATCGTTATCTGCGAGATCAAATGGATCTTCATCGAAATCGTCGTCTTCATCATCGTCCACTCGATAGCGAATATCCGGACCGAAGTTTCTCAGAGCCATGCCAATTTTAAGGTTTTTCCATCCGGTGTTATAGGTAGAACCCAAGTCGAAGGAATAGCTGTTCACACTGTACTCATACAGGTTTTCCCGCAGATACTTGATACCGGCACCGGCAGAGAACTTGTTTGTGAAGGTTTGTGCCACAGCAACGCCGATGGCAATGCTGCTATTGGTAAACTGCTCACCGGTGGGACCGAAGGTTTCCTCATCGGTGATATCCATGTTATCCATGTGCAAGACTGAGCCGTAGAAGGCAGCGGTCTGCACGCCATTGGTAATGGAAGCTGCGGCAAATTCGTGCATGATTCCGGCAGGCCAGTTTGTATGTGAAACAAAGGCCTGTTTTTGCATGGCAGGAGCTAATCCGGCAGGATTCCAATAAACTGAAGAGATATCATCCGAGACAGCGGTATAGGCTTCGCCCATACCTATGGCTCTGGCATCAATACCCAGCTTCAGGAACTGCATGCCGGCCGTTCCTACTTTACCGAAGGGTTTTGCCATCATCAAACTCGAAAGAGCCAGGAGAACGATCAGGACAATCAAAGTATTCTTTTTCATCATCTTCTCCTTATTTGATGATCACAAACTTGCCGACCTTGCGATCGTTGTTGTTTCTATTTTCCACGGAGTAGAGATAAACTCCGGGGGCGATGATTTGATTGTATCTGGAAAGCAAATCCCAGCTATGCATACCACTGGCTGTGATTCCCAGATTGGCAGCTTTGGATACTGTGATAATGTCTTCCACATAGGAGCCATCGTGTTCGATGGTGTCCACCAGATCTCCAGCCAGGGTGTAAATACGGACGGTGCTGCGCTCGGGAAGGTTTACAAACCAAATCCTGCGGCTGCGATCACCATTGGTGTCATTACTGCGGCGTCCGTCAAACTGACTTTTACCAATGTAAGGATTGGGCACCACATAGATGTCATCCATATTGTTGCGGGCTGCAGAACCGGGGAAGAAGACCTTCATATTGGCATCAGCATCACGGCCTGTTTCCAGGAAATTCAGCTTCTGAGTGGGTATACCGCGGTCATAAGCAGTTACAGCAACATAATACTCCACACCACGTCTGGGATAGTTGATGGCTGATCTGTAGTATCTGCGGGATAATCTGTCCATCCGAAGCTCACTAAGAGCTGCAGCATTACCGATTGCTACCTGTCCACCATGACCGGGGAGCGGGATAAGCTTTCCATCGTAGAGAGCATCAAAGATCTCATTGGATAGGTCTTCATGCTTGAAAAGCCTGGCTTGAAGAGCTCTAACTGTCTTAAGATCCAGTTCCGGATTGGCATCAGCTATAGCCTGAGCTTCGGTGGCCAAAGCAGGGCTATAATCTACATCAGCAGAGTAGATCGGGAAGCCATAGAAATCTCCTTGCTCCGGAACGAATTCGAAGGAATCGTTTATCTCGTAGAATCTGGAATATTGGTCTGTTCTTGCCCATTCGTTCTTATTAGGAAGGTCTGTGTCGATACCAAGGTAACCACCAAAATCCTTATACTCCGGGAGCCCTTGGTTTACTTGATAATCAGCAATTGCTTGCGCAGAATCTATCTTATCCCAGCGGTTGATCATCTCCCAATCCAGTTGAGATCCGCTTCCCGATTTTCCCCAGGTAGAATAACCTTGGAAGTCATGACGCAGACGATAAGCAGTTATTGGGTTGACCAGGGCGTTGAAATTGAATATCCAGTTACCTTCTTCATCGATGAGGGGTCTGAACCTTTCCGGAATGCTGGCAAATCCACTGGCCACAAGAGCCGGATCAGCATAGCTGTCCAGTTCAGGTTTGGTGGTCTGCCAACCGTTATCAGCCGAAGTAACCGTTTTGGTATCATAAGCAAATTCAGAACGGTTATCCCAGAACAAATCCACTCTATCTCCATCAGGACTTAATTCGGCAAAAAGAGCTGGGATGGGCGGGGGTTCTGGCGGGTTATAGTGAGGGAAGATATCGGGCTGGGTCACAGTATCAAGCACTTGAGCTTTGTCGTAAATAACAGTTGCCCATACTGCGGCACTTTTTAGCTCTGTCAGGGTCTCTCCGGGGAATACTGCCACCACGATCTTCATGGTCTTACCGGGAGCAAGATTCCATCTGTATTTATAGTGACCATCTTCAATCACGTCATAATCTGCGGTTCCCGGTTGGGCCCCGTAGAATGAGAAGAGGAAACGTGTGTCGTTAGCAGAAAGCTGCTCGAATTCCGTTGTCTCGGGAGATTCTGGACGAAGCGGCTGGAATTTACTGTCGTTGGGGTTCCTGCCCGTAAGTAGCCAATACTTCTCGTTTGCTGTCTTCCGGGGTTGGTAATTGAAAGACAGGGGATGGAAGTCATCCGGACCATCTCCAACTTTCCAGTACCAGCAGTGGAACAGTAACTCATCCGGATCTGGAGTACACACGCGAGCACCCACATATCCGGTAGTTAAGCCACCGTCACCATCCTGATCTCTGGTGAAGGCAAATTCATATTGATCGCCTTTGACATAACCGGAGACATCGTCTGAAGCTTTCTCTGGCCCCATGCTTTGCGGACCGCAGTCTGCATCCATATAGATACCCATGGCACAATCATACAGAGTATCAGCAGTGGCGATGTTCATGTTGGTGATATTGAATTCGACATAGACCATATTCTTGATATAGTCATAACCCCATTGGTAGGACATCTGACGAACGCGGACATTCAGATGCTCATGTTCGTTCGTGCTTTTTGAGCCACCGAAGTCACGGTCGGTCTTGATAGCCCCGAAAGGATCATAATCATAGTAGTAAGAAATGAAGTCCTGTTCAGAGGTGGGAGCTCCGTCTTCATCTATCAAGCCATCGCTATCATCGTCATGCGGGGCTGAATATGCGTAGGAAGAATAAGTCCTGTCCGAAAGATCCATAAAGCCCAGAGGGTACCAGGACTCAATGTTATCTCCAGTGCTAATAAGATTGTAGTTGTTGTTCTGGTGAATGTAGGCTCCACCCAGAGAGGCATAAATAGCTGGAAGTTCGCTACCTGCTCTCAGAGGGAAGGTGTAACCCACTCCATCTTCATCTATATTGCCGTCACCATCATCATCTTCACCACGCTTCTGGCTTCTGGTAGAAGAAGTGGCAATGTAATCCACAGCATTGTACAAGTTGTATTCATCGACCCAGTTAGCATTACCCACAACCAGGGGGTTGTAAGCAGGCAAGAATTCGTATAGGTCTTTGTCTCCATCGAATCCTACGGTAACAAGTGTATCAAGCACAGGCTTCAAACCGGGATGCCATAGAGGAGATGCATCAGAGACTGTAGTAGTGCTATCGGCACTGGGGTTGGTAGCCAACCAATAGAGCCTTCTACCGGCAGAATCACGGCGGTATTTTTTTGCTCCAAACCAGAGTGCTCCCTGATAGAGATAGTCTATTCCACTACCGCCCGGATACTCCAGTGATGGATATTGCGGAACCACGTCGTCCCCGGATCCAAAGAATCCATAGTTACTGACGCGTAACCAGATGTTTCCCACATTGTGAAAGCGGGAAAGATCCAGTTTCTTGGTTCCACTGGATGGTACTGCCATCGCGGCATAAGCAGCGCTCATAGTAAAAATTAGAGCAAGCGCGAGGCATAACACATGTTTATTAAGCTTCATGAAACTCTCCATTTCTTAATTGCGTGCCAAGGTGAATTCTATTGGCACGATCACTAAAGTATCGACCGGTCTGCCACTGCTCTTGCCGGGTTGAAAACGAATTCTACGAACTGCAGCAATTGCAGCTTCGTCCAATCCGCCGGGACCAGCCTGAACTGAACGCCGGACTCTGATGTCACCAACAACACCATCACTGTAAACTTCCACTTCCAAAATCACGGTTCCCTGCACACCGGCTCGCTTGGCAAAATCCGGATATTCGGGGTTAATACTCCCAATCGGAACAGGGGGATCATCATAGGGGATAAACTCTACTGGACGATCCTCTCCCTGGCCTAAATTGGCAGTATTTGTGGCATAGATATCACCAATCTGGTTGATAACTGTATCAAGAGCTTGGATATCCACCGGTTCTGTTCCCAGTTCGTCGCTGATAGAAAAGGAAATGTCTATGGCAATCTCAGTATCTGGTTGCTCTATCCTTTCTCTCTGCTCCATTGGGATATCGACCAGTTCCATCTCGCTGGAGGAAAAGTTCTGCTTCTTGGTCTCAATCTTAGGTGTAACCATCATGAAGAACAAGAGCAGTGCCAAGGTCAATGCCATAGCCTTACTGAATTGGGCATTGGCAATGTCTTTCCAATCTACTATAAGATCAGTCTTCATACTATCCCCCTAATTCTTCTTGGTTTGTGTTTCAAAGGTCACTACAAGAGCATTTGCATCCTGTAGCTGACGCATTACGTCAGACATTACACCGTACTTGGTTTCTCTATCAGTCCTGAAACAAACAATAAGCTCCGGATTCTCTTCTTTCTTCTGGAGAAGCGTATTGTAAACCAGAAGGTCTGCCTCGGTCTCAATCCGGGTGGGCAAATCGTCAATCAGGATCGTCTCATCCCTCATCACATATACTGTGCTAGTGAGGTTACGGGGAATTCTCTCGATACTCTCAGCGACCGGCCACCTGTCCCGTTCCACCCAGAACTTCTTTTCCTGGACGAAAACAGTGGTAACCATGAAGAACAGGAGCAAGAGAAAGGCGATATCGGACATCGAGGATGTCGGGATACCAGTATCGGCTTTTCGTGGTGTCTTAATATTTGCCATTATCTTCTCCTAGTTCGTTGAGAGCGATATTTTCTCTGCTTTCTGGGCTTTTAACCGATCAACCACAAAGATCATGTGCTCATATCTGGCATCACGATCTGTAATGACCTTGAAGATCATTTGAGGATTTTCTCTCAGCTTTGTTTTGATCAGGGCATCCAGAGTAGCAGCGTCAAAACGGCGCGGATTATCCTTGTTTACCGCCACAGTGCCATCTGGAACTATCTGGAATCTCGTCATCTCTTTCTCTGTCAGAGTAAGGGTCTGAGAACCTTCCTGTTCCTCGGTGGCTTGAGGCAAAACAAGCTTTATACCTTCTTTGACGTCAAACTTGGTTGTCGCCATAAAGAAGATGATCAACAGGAAGGCGATGTCCGACATCGATGAGGTCGGAATCTCTGTTTTCCCCTTCCTTTTACGACCGATTTTCATTTTTCCCCCTTACTTACTTTCGATAAGGGCTTCTACTACCTTCTCGGTGGCACGTTGCATATCAATAACCAGACCATCAACCATCGTAACGAAGATGTTGTTCAGGAACTGGAGAGGGATAGCCACTATCAAGCCTGCTTCAGTGGTAATAAGAGCGATCATGATACCGCTTGCCACAATTGTGGCGTCCACTGCACGGGCTGCTGCTATGGCGGCAAAGGCTGTGATCATACCGGCCACGGTTCCAAGGAATCCCAACATGGGAGCAAGAGTAATACCGCTGGAGATTTCCACGAATCCTTTCTCAAGATAGCTCATCTCGATCATGGCAGCGTTCTCGATAGCCTTTTCAAGAGCTTCTACACCCTGATCAGCTTTGAGTAAACCGGCATAACAGATGGCAGCAACGGGACCACGGGTGGATTTGGCAAGCTCTGCAGCTTCTGTGAACTTTCTATTCTTTACAAGGGGAACAAGTTTGGTGAGGAAGACGTTTAGGTTGATCTTGGCATAGATCAAGGTGATGAACTTCCATACAGCATACGCTAAGGCATACAGGGCAACCAAAAGGATAGGCCACATAGCCCAACCGCCATCCTTGAACCACTTAACTATTCCGCTGCCAAATACAAGTTCGGCAAAGTTCTGTAATCCACCGGCCTCTTCAACTGCTTCTTCTGCAGGAGTTTCAGCAGGGGTAGCTGCAGGGGTTGCAACTGCGGGAGCAGCTGTTTCAGTTTGCTCGGTAGCTACTGGAGCTTCCTGAGCATATGCAAGGCTCGTGAACACAAAGCTCAGTGTCAGAATCAACACCAATGTCAACGAGAGGCTCTTTTTCATTATATGATTCCTCCTTAGGAATTAAAATTTAGAAGTTGAACGACACACCTAAGGTGACGCCGCGATAGTTGTTGGTAAATCCGGGGTTACGTGCAGCCAGGTCGTTCACGTAAGCCACTTCGGGATACACATAGTTTGTGATAGGATCAGCCAGATCCGTTCCGGGATCGGTAGGTGAGCCGGTTCTGGGATACACTGTATATATATTGTTGGTTTTGAATAGATTCTCCACGTCCATGAAGACACGGATATTCATGTTGTTCTTCAGGACAAAGCCCTTGGAAATACGAAGATTTGCCATGTGATTGGCAGATTTGCGCAGGCTATTTGTAGCCAGCATATTTGTGCTGACCTCGCTTTGCGGGGTATAGGGAGTACCGGAGGAATAGCTCCAGTTAATGTTGGCTGTGAAATCATCAAAGGGCAAGACCATATCGGTGAAGGGAATGAAGAACTCCTCTCCTCTGCCAATTCTGAATGTATAGTTCAAGCTCAAGTTGTGACGGATATCCCAATCCAGCGGGAATTCACGAAGATTGGTCATCTCGTCCTGAATGACTGTGCTGGAGTTGTTGCCCTGAGCCCAGGCCAATGAATAAGCGACAGACCATGAATTGAAATTGGACATAATCTTTTCCAATTGCATGTCTATACCACGGGCTGAACCATAGTCTTCAGAGATGAAACGATACCAGGTAACCTGTTCTTCGCCCGGTTTCTTCTCTTGTACAGTGCTAACATAATTGTACAGGTTCTTATAATAGGCCGTCATATCCAAGACGTAATCTTCAGAGAGCTGTCTGGAAAGACCAACTTCGTAAGTGACCGTGATCTGAGGCTCGAGGCCGGGATTACCAACAGTGATGGCTGTATCGGAAACGTTGGCATCTTCCGGTGTCTTACTGGTGAAGATGAACTGCATCTGGGGCAATTGGTTCTGGTAATTGTATGCAAAACGCAGCACAGTTCTCTCATCGATCGGGTGAGAAACACCCAAGCGCGGAGAGAGCATCATCTGGAATCTGTCTTCAGAGGGGAAATCGACCTGTCTGAAGGTTCCGTTGTCCTGAGCAACTTTGTAGGTATCTCCAAGATACCAGAAATCCATTCTCAGACCGGCGTTAACGATCATGCCTTCCCATTCCATTTTATCTTGCAGGTAATATGCGGCCTGCCAGGGATCGGCGATGTAACCATCTCTCTTGCCTGAGGCAGCTTGTGCGGCAGCATAATAATCTTCTGGCTTGTAGATAGCTATGGGAGCTTCTCCGTTATCCGGAACAAAGACATCATAGAGTTCAGCAGGAATGGGGTCGCCGACAGTGTAATCTGCTATATCATAGATACCTGTGAGGTAGGCAGTTCTGCGATCTTCATATACGGTAAGGAAGTTCTGTAACTGGTCTTTCTTGATATGATGCTTGATCACTTCCAAACCGGTTTTTGCCAGGTGAATCTCACTGGCTTGCCATTCCAAATCCGCTCTTGCGGAGAAGGTAGAGGTCTGGTCGTCTATGAAGTTGCTGTAGATAGTACCGGGAGCACTGAATCCGGGAAGTCCTCGGGGATCTTCCACGCTATCTATGCGATAGCTCCATAATGAAGCAGGTAGAAAACCTTCGTCCATCACGCCATCAGCATTATCGTCGATGCTGGAATAGCCATAGTAATAGTTCAGAGCATCCTCAACATAGGTTGCAGGAACATTGTTTGGATCTATATCCATAAAGAGGTAATTGCTTCTGTCTATTCCACGGGGACCCTGATCGCTCTTCTTTTGATAGTAACTGGCTTTGACTTTAAGGTTCAGGGCAGTGCTGATCATCTGATCGTATGTAGCCACATACTGGCTTTGTACAGTCTCATCAAAGGCATAGTGATGAAGCGCATAGCGTTGAGCATAAGAGAAAGGATAGTTCTGAGAGCGGTCTCCCCGAAGGGCGAAGGTAAAGCGCTGAGTAGCACTGGCAACGTACTTGCCCTTGAAGTTAACATTATAGGTGTTATAGTTGCGATTCCCAGTGTCAATCCCCAAAAGGCTGTTACGGTCTGTATATGGATTATATGGATCATACTCATACTCAAGAAGCTGTACGCCGTCCATCAGATAATCTCTATTGGGATCACCGATGTAGTAATCCTTGAGTCTTCCATCCAACCATTCTCCGGCACCGTTGACGTAGAATGTGAGCTTTTCTCTGAGGTTTTCAGCGAGGGGAATCAGAGGTCCGCCAAAGGCAAACTTCACAACATCAGAGTTCCTTCCCGAACCGATGATATGGTCTGTATTGTATTCCAGCTTTCCGGAATAGAAGGGATCGCCGTCTTTGGTGACAATGTTGATCACACCGGATTGGGCATTACCATACTCGGCAGGGAAACCACCGGTCATAACCTTCATATCGCTGATGGCATCTGTATCAACCTGCAGGGCGGAACCGCCATCCACAGGATCGGACACAGACATACCGTCCACCGTGTAGTTCACTTCATTGGGACGTCCACCACGAATATGGAGCTCACCGCCAACGTTGATGACACCGGCTTGCAATGAAACGATATCTGCCACGGTAGATACTGAGGCATCGGCTATCTGACCCATCTCAATGGTTCTTTGTGTACCGATTCCATCAGCACGGACTCTGTCCACTTCCGCAGTAACAACTGTGGTTGCTATCTGAGTACCGGCTCGAGTAAGGACCGGGGTTAAGCTGGTGGTTTGGTCCACTTGAATTCTTACGTCCTGATAGACAGCATCATTATAGCTGATCAGCGAGAATTTTACGGTGTAAGCACCAGGTGGAATATTAATAATGATCGCAGTTCCGCGATCGTTGGTTTGACCGCCTGTTATGCGTTGATTGCCTCTCAAAACAGAGACATTAACGTATGCCAGAGGGCGCCCGTTGTTGTCACGCACGCGTACTGCGAGCCGGCCGGTGGTGGCAGCATCAAGCATAGCTGAACCAAACACCAGCAAAAGTAGTAGGATCAATGCAAACTTTCGCATCGACAAACCTCCCTTCATCCTAGCTGTTTTTTTATCTTAATCATACTGAATTCGAAAAACTTAGTCCCCACCAAGATGGGACTTTTCTTCTTAAAACGCTTATCCGTGAATTGCATAAATCCGTCAAGCAGTTTTTTTGCCACTGAAATCGGCCATTTTTTAGCCCCTTTAACCTGATCCGGAGATTGTTTTTCAACTCTCCAGCACTAGAAGATTTAGGAATCCCTTCTACCCAATCAGGACTTATCATATAGAATGACGTTTCACTACAAGACTACTTGAACTGCGTCCAAATCACCCGATCTGCGGATTAGGTTCCCAATCCTATATGCCTCGGTGGAAACCTCAAGCTTGGAGGCAAGCTCTTCTGTAACAACGGCTATCATGCCAACCCCCAGATTGAACGCTTCAAAACTTGCTTCCATTTCCAGCCCACCGATCTTGGCCAACCAGGCAAAGAAAGGCAGAATCCTGATCTTCATAAAACTTACCTCTGCTGCTAGATCGGCAGGGATGATCCGTTTTAAATTTCCCTTGATACCGCCTCCGGTTATATGAGCCAAACCATGCAAGCCGGAATCTGTGAGATATGGCAAGAGATCATGGTAGTAAGAGCGATGAACCGCCAGCAGCAGATCTATCAGGGAAGCCCCCAACTCTGTAATATAGCTGTGGACAGTGTACTTCATACGGTCAAACACTATCCGACGCGCCAGAGAATAGCCGTTGGTATGCAATCCTGTGCTGGGAAAAGCCATCAGGACATCGCCGGCAGAAAGATTTCGAGGCAAGACCTGTTCTTCTTCCACCAAGCCTACAATAGTCCCGGCCAAATCAAAATCTCCCGGTTGATAGATCCCTGGCATTTCCGCCATCTCCCCGCCTATAAGAGCGCAGGAGTTTTCCTGGCAAGCTTGTACCATGCCTTTGATGATCTCTTCCACCATCCGGCCATCCATGCCTGCCAAACCTATGTAATCCAGGAAAAACTGGGGATGAGCACCTTGGACGAGAATGTCGTTTACACAGTGATTGACCAAGCACTGGCCGACGCTGTCGAAACGCTCCGCCATAATGGCTACCCGCAATTTGGTCCCCACTCCATCAGTGCTTGAAACCAAGACCGGGTGTTGCCACTTACTCAGATCCAACCTGTAGAGGCCACCAAAGCTCCCCAGATCACTCAAGACATTCCGGTTATAGGTTTTGCTCACCATGCTCTTTATGTTCAAAACAGCTTGTTCGCCTGCCGCCACATCAACACCGGAACTCTTATAATCCATTTTGTCTCCTAACTTGTCCATTCTTTAAGCTTTTTTTGCATGCTCTCGATTCTTTGCTGATCTGCCGTATGGAGTCCGTCTACGCTGAATTCGGCCACATTTAGTGCTGCCATAACGGTTCCATAACGCAAAGCCTGCCTAATTGTCTGATCATCCAGAGATTTCTTGGCACTGATGTATCCCAGAAAGCCCCCGGCAAAGCTATCTCCGGCACCTGTTGTATCTCTCACCGGGCTGATGGGATATGCCGGAGCGAAGTAGTATGATTCTTTGGAGATTATCACAGCTCCACATTCACCCCGCTTCACCACAACCAATCTAACCCCCATATCCAGAATCAATCTGGCTGCCAGGAAAATATCGCGCTCTGTCGTGTATTGCCTGATCTCATCCTCATTGATGAATAGGATATCGACCTTACGGATCAGTTCCGTCAGCAAATCCGGACAGAGCTGGATCCAATAGTTCATAGTATCACAAGCCACCAAGCTGTAATGCTTCATCTCCGAGAGGACTTTGAGCTGCAGCTTGGGATGAATATTGGCCAGGAAAAGTGTATAGCAGCTCGTACAACTGTCCGGGAGCTTGGGATCGAAATCGGCAAAGACATTCAGATCTGTGGAAAGTGTCTCTGCTTGATTAAAGCTTACATACTTTCCAGACCAGCGGAAGGTCTTTCCTTCGACCTGTTCCAAGCCATCCAGATTTATATTATGAGATTTGAGCATCTCTATGGCTGATGGCGGATAGTCTGTTCCTACCACTCCAACTATACTCACCGGGCAAAAATGGGTGGCTGCCAGAGAAGCATAAAGTGCAGAGCCACCAAGAGCATCTGCCACGTTTCCGGCAGGAGTCTCAATAGTATCCAGGGCAACTGAACCAACAATAATCAAGCTCATTGGTTCTGCTCCGTTTGAACGCTATCCACAGGAACAGCAGCACTGCTGTTATCCATATCTATATTTTCCATTGTACTTAGTTTGGTCATCACCACAATTATGGCTACCAAAGCCCCAACCATTATAAGAATCTTCGTCCAGTTGAAGCTCTTCTTACGTCTGTCTTGCCAGCGTTCACGGAGCTTATCATTGATATCTCGCATTTATCCTTCCAGGCTGCTGAGAAATTCGGCAAAACGGCGCGAACCTTCAATCAGGTTTTGCATGCTGTTGGCATAAGAGAAGCGAACCGAGCCATCCAAACCGAAGGAACCACCGGATACCAAAGCGACATGATACTTCTCCAACAAGACGTTGCAGAACACATCCGCATCCATTACACCTTGCTTGTTGTTTTTGAGATACCAGGAAATATCGGGCATAATATAGAAAGCACCGCGGGGTTTGAAGCACTTCAGATATTTGTTTTTCAGAAGCTCGTCATAGAGGAAGTTCCTGCGCTGTTCAAACTGCACTCTCATCTTCTCGATGGAATCATCCTCTTCCAAGAGAGCTGTTACAGTTGCCTTCTGCGTGATGGAATTCACGCAGGAACTGCAGTGCTCCTGCACTCTTCCGGCAGCAGAGATAATCTCCTGAGGCCCGGCTGCATATCCCAGGCGCCAACCCGTCATGGCGTATGCTTTGGAAACGCCATTGATCACCACGGTTAAATCCTTCATTTGGGGAGAGACTGAGGCTATGGATACGTGCTTTGTGTTGTCATATACCAGACGTTCATATATCTCATCGGATAATACCAGAATATTGTATTTCACACACACTGCTGCAAGAGCTTCCAGCTCATCTCTGCTGTAAACAGCTCCGGTGGGATTACTGGGAGAATTCAGGATCAGCGCTTTGGCATTGGGATTCTCCTTGATGGAAGCTTCCAGAACGGCAGGTTTAAGCTTATAATCGTCTTCAAGCTGGGTTTGCACATAGACCGGTTCTGCCCCAGCCAGCATCACCTGATAGGGGTAACTCACCCAATATGGCACAGGAACCAACACCTGATCTCCATAATCACAGACGGACATCAGAGTATTTATGATGGAAGCTTTTGCCCCTGGTGATACCAGAATCTGTTTGGGATCGTAAGAGAGATCGTTATCCCTCTTGAGTTTCTCGCAAATTGCCTTGCGCAGTTCAATGATACCGGCATTTGCCGTATATCGGGTGAAATTGTCATCGAGAGCAGCATGAGCAGATTTCTTGATGTATTCCGGAGTGTTAAAATCCGGTTCGCCTACTCCAAAACTGATGACGTCAATCCCACTATCCTTCATCTCTTTGGCTTTTGCCGAAAGAGTTAGTGTGGGAGAGGGTTTCACGGTGCGAATACGGTTTGACAACTTGATCGCCATGATATATCTCCTATTCTTTTTTATTAAGACATCAGAAGCACAAGAACGGTGGTGTTTACAATATCCTCAGTAGAGCAACCTCTGGAGAGGTCACAAATGGGTGCAGCCAGGCCCTGGATGATAGGACCGATGGCTTCCGCCTTACCTATTCTCTGTGCGATTTTGTAGCCTATGTTCCCACTTTGCAGATCGGGGAATATGAGAGTATTGGCAGCTCCTGCTACAGAACTCCCCGGTGCTTTGCTGGCAGCAACTTTGGGTACGATGGCTGCATCGAGCTGTAACTCTCCATCAAAGTCAAAATCTGCCCCACGTTCCTTCATTATACTGATAGCGGATCTTACTTTGTCCACCAGCTCATGTTCGGCACTTCCTTTGGTGGAGAAAGACAGCATGGCAACCTTGGGTTCTTCCCCCAATATGGCACGATGCGTGAAGGCAGTGCTCATGGCTATATCTGCCAGTTGCTCCGAATCCGGATTGGGCACTACCGCACAATCCGCAAAGAGCATGGTGCGTTCTTCGCCCATGTAATCCGGCATCACCATGATAAAACAGCTCGAGACGGTCTTGAGTCCAGCTTTGACTCCCACCACCTGCAAAGCAGCCCTTAACACATCAGCAGTGGTGTTGGCAGCGCCGGCAACCATTCCGGAGGCTCTGCCAAACTTCACAAGCAGCGCTCCAAAAAACAGGCCTTGTCTTACCGTTTGTGCTGCCTGCTCTTCAGTGACACCTTTGGCTTTACGCTTCTCATAGAACCAAGCGGCATACTCGCCAATCTTCTCATCGGATTCGGGATTGATGATCTCTGCACCCTCAAGATTCACACCCCACTTGGCGGCATCGGCATTCACCTGAACAGGATTTCCCAATAGGATAACCTTGGCCATTTTTTCAGCCAAGATTTTCTGGGCAGCTTCCAGGGTTCGACGGTCGAAGGCTTCCGGAAGTACGATAGTTCCTCTTTTTGCCAGAGCTCTTTGTTTAAGGCTGCTGATAATATCCATTTATAACTCCATAATGTTTGATAATCTATTCAAATCAGCAGGGATTCCTCCCTGCCACTATCTAGGTTTTTGTCTGCTCCACCACCAGAACCGAGATATCTGCGAGCCTCAGAAATTCCGCCCTGATCAGGCTCAATAGTGCGTAACGGTTCTTTCGCAGAATGATATCTTCCACATTCACCAGAACCTGATCAAAAAAGCTATCTATCAGCTTTCCATACTCCACCAGATATCTGATGGCTTCATGATAGTCCTGAGACGCCAGGAATCTATCCAGGTGCCCGGTCAGTACTTTTAAACCGGATGCCAATTCTTTCTCCGCTGCATTCTCCAGAAGTGTATCTTGCAGTGGATTGAATTCCTTTTCTGCGGCTATGATGTTTGAAACACGTTTAAAACCGATCACCAGCTTGATGAAACTCTCCTGCTGGCGAATGGCTTGAATAGCTTCAGCCCGTTTCAGGAGATCAACATAGTTGTAGTTGTCAAGCTGCAGAACGCTATCTATCACGTCATAATCCAGCTTCTCTGCTTTTTGGAAAGAACTGAGCCGTTGTTTCAGGAAGCTGAGAATCTGCTTTCTTGCTTCCAGATTGATCCCGGCATCACGTTGCAGAAGTGATAGACTAAAATCGGTCAGATTATCGAGATCAAGATTCCAAGCCCTATCCACCACTATACTATAGATACCGTTAGCAGCCCGACGCAGGGCAAAAGGATCTCCTGAACCGGTGGGAATCAGCCCCACGGAAAAGATTCCGCAGATGGTATCCAATTTATCTGCCACAGCCACAATAGCACCGGTTAAAGTTCCGGGTAGAGAGTCACGCTCGCCTCTGGGCATATAATGTTCATAAATGGCTTCTGCCACTTCTGTATCCTCTCCGGATGCCAAAGCATAGTGCATACCGATATAACCCTGAAGCTTGGTAAATTCCTTCTCTCCCAACATAGTTGTGACCAGATCAGCTTTGCAGAGCTGTGCAGCACGACGGGCTTTTATAGTGGAGTCCTCATCCAAACCCAGGAGCCCGGCAAGATAAACGCTTAGTTCCTGAATCCGGACTGCCTTGGCCTTGATGGTGCCAAGCTTGGATTGAAACACCACCGTCTCCAGCTTGGGAACATAGCTCTCCAGAGGTTGAGCCGTGTCTTCCCTATAGTACCACAACGCATCGGCTAAACGGGCTCTCACCACTTTCTCATTTCCCAGCCGGATAATCTCGGATGCTGCCGGATCTCCATTGGAGATAAAGACAAACTTATTGGAGAGCTTCCCGCTCTTGGTATCCTGCACAGAAAAATACTTTTGGTTTTGACTGATAGTGGAGATGATGATCTTCTCTGGAAGCTCCAGATAGGCAGGCTCAAACTCCGCCACCACGGCAGTGGGATACTCCACCAGATCTGTCACGGTTTCCACCAACCTGGGATCTTCCACCACTTCCAAACCTGATTCCGGAGGAAATACCTCTTTGAGCCCTTGGATCAGCATTTCTTTGCGCTGGGCTCGATCTGCAATTACAGAAGCCGCCTGCAGCTTGGCAAAGTATTCTTCCAAGCTTATCTCAAGCTTGTTTTCCAAGCCCAGGTAGCGGTTTCCATAGCTCCATTTCCCAGCCTTCAGGCCATAACACTCCACAGGCAGGACAGCATTGTTCCACAATGCCAATATCCAACGCAAGGGACGGATGAAGCCCAGTTTTGAACCATTCCAAACCATTTTCTTCGGAAATGGTATCTGATTGATGACGCCTATGAGCCAGGATTTGATAAGTTCTGAACTGGGACTGCCCTTGATCTGCTGGTCCAGAGCCACAAACTCTCCACGCTCATTGCTCTCGTAGCTCAGGTCATGAAGCTCGGCCTGGTTCTTTTTTAAAAAGCCCAACAGAGCGGGACAGGGATTGCCCGAAGCATCGAAACAGATACTTTTAGCAGGGCCTGTCTTATGCAGTACCCGATCTGCCTGATTAAGATCCAAACCCCTACAGATCATTGTAAGCCGCCTGGGTGTGGAAGCAGTGATTAGCTCTTCCCGATTAAGTGATGCTGCGGAGAGCATCTTTTCAAAACTGTCCTTTAGAAACGCTGCTGCCGGTTCTATGCTGTCTGCCGGCAGCTCTTCGACTCCGAGTTCTATCAATAAATCTGCTTTTTCCAAAAAATCCTCGTTGATTCCCTGATATCAGGGCTAGAACTTGTAATTCAAGCTCAACTGATTGACCATTCCCAGATCCCCCGAGGAGCTTAGACTGTATGAAAGATTGTAGTTATTCCAAGACCATCCGGCTCCCAGAGATAATCCGGAAGACCAGCCCCAATCACCACCCACATCGCCATCCCGGCCATCGGTGCGATATCCGCCCCGCAGAGAGAAACTGGGATAAAGCCTGTATTCGGCTCCCAAAGCGCCAACCAGATTTTCTCCGGTACTTTTACTGATATCGAAGCTACCCAAAAGCTTGTCATTCGGCTGATAGGTTATGCCTCCGGCAAAAGTGAAGGGAAGAGATTCTTTGTAAGAACTTTCTGTGTAACTGCTGAGCTGGAAGCCCAGATTGCGGAAGCCTACGCCCACTTTGATCTTCTGATTGGCAGGATGATGGATCAAGCCGGCATCCAGCATCACAGCCGAGGCGGATTGTCCATCAATCTGATCATAGACCATTTTTACCGATCCACCCAGATCAATCATGGGGCTCACAAAACGAGCCATGCTCACCGAGGCTATCAGGTTCTGCGCTCCAAAAGTCTCTCCTGTTTCAATCATATCTCCTCCGGGAGAAATCTCGGTTCGTTCCATGGAACCGAAATTCATATACTTCAGCATGAAACCCCAGGCAATAAAAGGATCTTTGGCATAGACAGCCTGCAGAGCCCCGCCTTGAGTATCCACAAAATGATTGATATATGTGGTAGAGATTTCCGAAGAAGAAAGCCGGATAATGGAGGCCGGATTGAACTGCATCCCTTCGGGATTTTGAACCAAGCCCATCTGAGCACCCGCCAAAGCTTCAGCTCTGGCAGCCATCGTGATCTTCAGAGGGCCAAAACCGGTTGTCCCGGCATCTTCGTTGATTGCGGCAAGCGGGCTTAGCAGCAGAAAGCTAAGAGCCCAACACAGTAAGTATGGACGCTTCAATCTTTTTAACATTGGTAAAGAGCTCCTCTTCATCCTGTGAACCGAGCAGTTCTGCCCGGGCTTCATCCCCGCGCAGATACTCCGAGAGCGAGCGCAGGATCTTCATATATTCTTTATTGGAGTTTTGGGGTACAGCAATCATAAAAACAATCCGCACCGGGAGGTCATCCATAGATACAAATTCCAGGGGGGATCTGATCAAACATACTGCTATCTTGAGACAAGACACGGTGAGATCTCTGGCATGAGGGATCGCCACTTCTCTACCAATCCCGGTGCTCATAATCTCCTCTCTGCCTTTCACAGCGGCAGCAAAACGATCCGGAAACAGCAGGCACCCGCTTTCCGAAAGCATGTTGACCATATAGTTCAGGCAGTCTTTCTTGGTGTCGAAGTGATCGACTATCCTGATCAAGTCAGAGTGAAATAACACATTCATTGTCTCACCATCATTATGATATTACTAGGTTGGTCATTCTTTTTCCCACAGGCTCTCACGTCAACCACTTTTCACGGCACCTCCCTCAAAGTGCCATGGGTAGGGATATACAATCCAAAACATCACGTCAGGGCAGACATCATCTCATTACGCGGAATCATAACCAGGGCGGTTGTTCCGCGATTTACCTTGCTCTCCAATTCAAGCTTGCCACCCAATTGTCTGATGTAGGTAGCCACCAAAGCCAGACCCATCCCATTTCCCGTTTCGTGCGCTGTGCCTATGCGGTTTTCAGTGAACTCACCCTGGGCAATCTTATTCACCATAGACCGAGGCATACCGATTCCCTGATCTTCCACTTGAATAAAGGCATATTCTCTCTCCATCCAAGCTTTGATCCTCACACTTTTCCCTTGATCTGAGTACTTCAAGGCATTGGAAATCAGGTTTCTCAAGATGGAGCTGATGATACGCAGATCCGTATAGAGCTTGAATTCCGGATCTATGGAAAGTTCATAACGTATTTGTTTGTCAATCGTCTGACGTCTGAGAGAATCCAATACTTCGTCCACCAGCTTGGCCAGCTTGATCTGAGTGTAGCGCATCGTCTTTTTTCCGGCTTGGATCTTAGCCCACTCCAGAAGGTTATCCAGATGGCCGCTGATGCGGTTTGCCGAGCTGTTTATCTGGGCACAGAAATCCAGAATCTGATCCAGATTGAGCGTGTCTCGGCTTTCCTGCATGAACTCCGTGAGACTGATAATCGCATAGATGGGATTCTGCAAATCATGAGCAATGATATTAAAGAATTTGTCCTTCAGCTTGTTGTAGTGACGGAGCTCCTCGCTCATGCTTAAAAGCTCACCCTCTACCCTCTTACGGGAGTTGATATCGGCAATGAATCCATCCAGATAGATGGTTTTCTTGCCTTTATCCAAGACGGGCTCTCCCTGCTCCCAAACCCAGATAACCTGTCCATCCTTCCGGGTGATACGATACTCCATTTTGAAGCAGCTTTTCAAATCTACACAATCGTTCACTGCTTTTCGCACCAGCTCTCTATCCTCCGGAACAATCAGATCATCATAGGATAGATCTCTATTGTAAAGCAATTCTTCCGGATTGTAGCCGGTAAGCTGGACACATCCTTCCGAAAGGAAGAGCATAGTCCAATCGCCATCGTTGATACAACGATAGGCAATCCCAGGCAAATTGTGCATAATATTGGTCATCAATTCCGGGGACAGCAGATTCGTGGAGCAAGCTCCATCCTTCTCATAAGCTCTGTAAATCGTGTTTTTCATACAATTCCTTTCAAAAACTTATTGAAGATTAGATAGAAAGCCTGTCAATGAATTTTTTCCGATCCTCTGAAACCACTTCAGGATGCAAGGCCTGTTCCGGCCGAAGAATAGGCCATCGCCCAAAAATGCAATCTGTCGATGAAAAGCGCAGTATCACTTTTATGGATAATCTGAAGTCCTGGCAGAAAATTATTGACTAAATCTGCCCTCGTTAATACCATAGCTTTGAACTGAGATGAACTTATAGAAATGAGGTGTGCATTGAATACTCAGCTTTTTACAAACTACCTGAAGGATTTACAGGCTGTCCTGAACAAAGGCGATGGACGGGAAGAGAGCTTCTACCCTTCATTGGCAAAGCTCATAGAGGATTACGCCAAAGAAACCCTGAGCAAAAGCTGCTCTGTGACTATCCTGCCCAAGGCGACCACTGCCGGTAATCCTGACTTTCGCGTTTGGGACGGCAAGAACCACATCACCGGCTATATCGAAGCCAAAGCACCCCATGTCAGTTCGCTGGATCAGATCGTAACTACAGACCAGTTGAAACGCTATCTGGGCACCTTCCCCAATCTCCTGCTCACCAATTTCTATGAATTCAGGCTCTATCAGCACGGGGTCTATGTCTCAAGTGTGACCATTGCACAAGCGGTCAATGCCATAAACCTGGCAAAGACGCCGCCCCTGCAGCAGGCAGAAGATTTCGATCAGTTACTACAGCGCTATTTCTCCTTTTCGCTGCCTGCCATAACAGACCCGCGCGCCTTGGCAAAAGCTTTGGCAAAGCGCACCAGTTTCCTGCGCGATGAAGTGATCGCCCTGGAGCTTGCCGAAGAGGAAAAGCAAAGCAAGAAGGTGCTTTTGGGCTTTTATGAGTCATTTAAGAAGCTTCTGATCAACAACCTGACTCTGGAACAATTTGCCGATCTCTATGCCCAGACTCTTACCTATGGCATCTTTGCCGCCCGCACCAGATCAAGCGGAGAGTTCAACCGCGAATTGGTTCATAAGTTTATCCCCAATACCCTGGGCATTCTCAAGAGCATCTTCAAATTCATCTCCTATGAAGAGCCGCCCAAAGCGCTGCAGGTCTTGATCGATGATATTGCGGAAATCCTCTGCGTCACGGATATCCAAAAGATCCTGCATGCCTACTATGTGGAAGGCAAAGGCAGCGATCCCATCATCCACTTTTACGAGACTTTCCTGTCTGAATACGATCCCGGCTTGAGAGAAAAGCGCGGTGTCTATTACACGCCGGAGCCGGTGGTACGCTATATCGTGCGCAGTATTCACAGCTTGCTAAAGACTCACTTTGGGCTGGCCGATGGGCTTGCCTCTTCCGAGGTCACCATTCTCGATCCGGCTGCCGGAACCCTTACCTTCCCTGCTGAAGCGATCAAGCTGGCAATAGGCGAATACAGCTCCAAATATGGCGAAGGCAGCATCCACAAGCTGATCAAAGAGCATATCCTGCCGCACTTTCACGCCATAGAACTGATGATGGCGCCTTACACCGTGGGTCACCTCAAGATCAGCTACCTGCTGGCGGAATACGGCTATGAGATGTCGGATGATGAGAGATTCAAGCTCTATCTTTCCAATACGCTGGAGCCTGATACACCTCCCCAGATGGAAACTCCCTTTACTCACGATATTACGGAAGAATGCACGCTTGCCAATCAGGTAAAACATCAGGACCCTATCCTGGTTATTATGGGCAATCCGCCGTATAGCGGGGCAAGCTCGAATAACAACGACTGGACGGAGAAGCTGCTCAAGACGCAGATGGATGGTGCTCAGGATTATTACACTATCGATACAAATCCCTTGAATGAGAAGAATCCGAAATGGTTGCAAGATGATTATGTAAAGTTCCTGCGTTTTGCCCAGTGGAAGATTCACAAAGCCGGTAAGGGCATAGTCGGTATGATCACCAATCACAGCTATCTTGATAATCCCACCTTCAGAGGGATGCGTCAAAGCCTGCTCAAGACCTTTGACGAGATTTATGTGCTCGATCTGCACGGAAACTCTCTCAAGAAGGAGAAAGCACCCGATGGCGGCAAGGATGAAAATGTCTTTGACATCATGCAAGGAACAGCCATAGTCCTGATGATCAAGGGAGCAAATCCCATAGTAGAAGCTGCATCTTGCAGCTTGAATCCCAAGCGTCTGGAAGACGCTTCCACTATTCCATCGAGTTCTGCCACCCCAATAGCCCATCACGAGCTTTACGGTTTGCGTAGCTCCAAGTACGACTGGCTCGATTCACATAGTTTTGATCAGAATA
>JAKPXC010000039.1 GCA_029567705.1 Candidatus Cloacimonadota bacterium | reverse complement strand
ATGACCACTTTTCACACAGGGAGTGGTAAAACCAAACCAATGGACAATAAGTACTTCTTACACATTTGTCAGCAGTATCTTACCATCCTGCTATATCACTTTTTTGGGGGGATGCCTTGCTGAGCTATTCTCCGAACAGCTAGAAGCTTGGGCTTACCGTCACGCTGAGGAAGGGTGTCACACCATCAAAGAAGCTGTTATTCTTCGGTAAAGTATCGTGATACCAGGGATCCGGCTCAAAGAGAGCATTGCCGTTTTCCCAATCCTGCACATCGCTTTTCAGATACCAGTTTCCGGATTCCGAGCTGTTGTAACGTAGACCCAGCGCTGCGGATGCATAGAGATTCTGATACACTCTCAGGCCACCGCGGATGGAGAATTCCATACCCAGGCTGGGATCGTTGGTGCGTTGGGTGGTATAGCTGGTGCCATCCTTTTCGAAATCGTAGATATAGATGTAATCGCTGCCGTAAGTATTTAGCTCGCTTACGATAGGCATCTGCCCAAAAAGCGAGAGCTTTAGCCCCGCATTGAGATACCCCTGATATTGTGCCATGGGTTTGGTAATGCCGAGATATGCGGAAAGCAGATCGGCATAGATCACTTCCTGTTGGGCATCATTGACGGTTAAAACTCCGGCTCCCACATGATCCATCAGACCGGCCTGAAAGACCAGAAAGCGACCATTGTTATCGCTTCCATCGATACCGGTGTAACCTAGCTTGAAGACATTCAGCGAAAGGCTGCTCATGCTGCCCAGGCCATCCACAGATGAGCTTAGGAAATTGTAGCTGATGGGAAACAGGTAGTTTCCGGCAAAGTAATCTGCCATCATACTCCGATAACTGACGGGCGTTACAGATGCAGGACGGGATCTTGTGACCGGGGTTGTGGTACCGGTTTGGGCTGATACCAGTGTAATTACTGCAAATAGTAGAATCAAGCAAAGATAGCGTTTCTAGTGGTACTCCTTTTCTCACCACTTCCAGGGCAGGAAGTAGTCTTTTATCTCTTCGTTATAGTATCTATCGGTCATAGTGGCAATAAAATCCCGCACCTGTTCGGCCGGACTGAATCGCTCCAGATATTGGGGGGCTTTGTGATCCAGGAAATGCTTGTAGACTTTGGATTCCCGGTTGCCTTTGGCAATGTCTTCCATGTACTTATCAAACATCATGCTCATGGTGCGATAAATGATCTGGTTGGATTTCTTCACGTTTTCATCCGTGTATATGCGTTTGTAATTGAAGCGTTTAAGCTCCAGAAGATAGTGAGAGGTCTCATCATCAAAGGCGATCCAATCCTGGTCGTAGCTATTAACAATCACGCTCTTGACCAGGGTTTCTATGATGTGGGAATTGGTGTCTCCCAAGTATTCGGTAACCTCTTTGGGGAGTTCATCCCGCCTTAGGATATTGTAGCGGATGGCATCCTCAATATCCTGTCCGATATAGGCGATGGTATCCGTGATGCGCACCACACAGCCTTCCAGAGTGGCAGGCATCCACAGTGCGGGCTGGCCGGCTTTCTTGGCTGCGATAAAATCCTCTATCTCGGCTTCAGTTTTGTCGGTGGCTGGTGCCAGTACGGTGTTGTGCACTTCTCCATCATGGCTGATGATGCCGTCGCGCACCTGGAAAGTGAGATTCAAGCCTTTGCCTTTACGGGAGATGTAGTCCACTATGTGCAGGCTTTCCAGATTGTGGTGAAACTGGCCTATACCCGCTGCTTCACAGCATTGGGAGAGGGCTTTTTCGCCATCGTGTCCGAAGGGGGCGTGTCCCAGATCGTGCCCCAGAGCTATGGCCTCTATCAATTCAGTATTAAGTCCCAGGTACTTGCCTATCGTGCGGGAGATTTGTGATACATAGGCAATGTGCAGGTTGCGGTTGGTCATCTCCTCATCAATCAGGTTTGTGAAGCTGAAGACCTGGGTTTTGCCATGATAGCGGCGATAGGCTCCGCTGTAGAGGATTCTATCCCGATCTACGGCAAAGCGAGAGCGCATATCGTCTGGAACTTCTTCTTTGCTGCGCCAGGCCTGGCTATCCCGGAAGGCACGCTGCCCCAGGAAAGATTCGTGTCTGGCTCTTATATCTTTGAATATCTCATGTAGTTTAGCTTTCATATTATACCTCGTGTATAGATAAACTAAGAGCCGGGAATCTTCTGTCAAATAGATATTCTCGGCTCTGTTTACATTTAGGAAAGTGTTTTAACGGCTGAACTTGTTCTTCCGGGGTTTGGTATCAGCAGGGCTGTCGCTGCTGTCACCTGATTTATGGCTGGAACGGCTGTAGCTGCCATCACTGGGTTTGGAGCCGGAGCGGTTGTAGCTTCCGGGATCGCTCTTCTTTCTGGAATGGCTGTAACCACCTTCGCTGGGTTTAGAGCCGGAACGGCTGTAACCACCTTCGCTTTTGCTGCCGGAGCGGTTATAGCTCTTGCGGGGAGGCTTTTGCACGGTGGAGACTGTGAGGGTCAAACCCTTGTATTTAAACTTGCTCATGGCTTCCAGCAATTGCTTTTCAAATTGACCGTCGATATCGATGAGGCAATGATCCTGATAGATGTCTATCTGGCCAATCTCTATGCTGCGGGAGACTTTAAGCTGGTTTATATAGCGCATTAGATCTCGTTTGGTGAGACCATGACTGAGGCCGATATTGAGCTGGAAGGTCTTAAAGGAGCAGTTTTCTTTCTTCTCAAACTTCCCTTCGCGCTTGGGACGCTCTTCCGGACCATGCTCCAGATCAGATATATCTTTGTAGTAATTCAGGAAGCGATTGAATTCCACTGAGACAAAGCGCTGGATCAGCTCTTCCCGGCTGAGCCAGCTAAGTTTCTTATAAACGTTTGGCAGGAAACTCTCTATCTCCTCTGTATTTACTTCAATGCGTTCCACAGTGTCCACAAAGTGATATAGCTGCTTCTCGCAGATCTCTCTGCCTCCGGGTACCTTGTTGTAGCTGATTTCTTTGCCCAGCCGCTTCTCCACTGCTTTCAAAGCAGCCAGTTCACGATGGTGAATAATGGAGATCGAGATACCACTCTTGCCGGCTCTACCGGTGCGGCCACTGCGATGGATGTAAACATCCGGATCGGTGGGGACATTGTAGTTGATGATATGGGTGAGGTCGTCGACGTCCAAGCCTCTGGCAGCAACGTCTGTAGCAACCAGGAGACGGACATATTTGGTGCGGAAGCGGTTCATCACCAGTTCACGCTGTCCCTGAGAGAGATCTCCGTGCAGGGCATCGGCATTGTAGCCGTCCTGCTGGAGTTTATCGGCTATTTCCTGAGTCTCTATCCTGGTGCGGCAGAAGATGATGCCGTAGATTTTGGGGCTGATGTCGGCAACCCGCTTCAGGGCTTGATACTTGTCTTTAGCCTGAACTTTGTAGTAGAGATGGCGGATGTTTTCCAGGCCTTGGTTCTGTCTGTCCACGCTGATCTGGTGGGGTTCTTTCATGAAGCTTCTGGCCAGATGAGCCACTTCTT
>JAKPXC010000023.1 GCA_029567705.1 Candidatus Cloacimonadota bacterium | reverse complement strand
GGTGCGGAGCTTCCAACCAGCAGGACAATTAGTCCTAGTATAATAAGATATCTCTTACTTGCCAGCATTCCCTTTTTCGACCTTAACTTTCCAGTCGCCGTCGATCTTGACCAGATTCAAGGTATTGGTCTTCTTCTGATCAGGCTTGGAGAGCTCCCACTCCTCGAAGGTCACGATGGCATTATCCCCATCAACTTCAGTCTTGGTAATGGCATATTCCTTCTTCTCCATCTCCGTCTTCTGCTCATCGCTCATTTCATTCACAAAGCTCTCAGCCATACTAAGCAGTGCCTGAGAATCCTCGGTGGCCAGTTCTTTCGCCTTGGCAAAATCGTGCTCTGCCACTGCATCAAGGAAGGCACGGGCAGTGGTTTCGGGCTTCTTTCCACAGGCGGAGACCGCCAATAGAACAACAATCACCAAGATAGCCAGTATTAGTCTCTTCATAAGTTTCTCCTTCTTATAGTTACACAAACAAGCCGTAACAAGATTTGATCCGTTCCAGCGGGGAAAATCATCAGGCATCACGGCACAAATACTACAGGTTTCATTGATTCCATCTTCTTCCCTATCTGTCAAGGATAAGTTCGCCTTTTCTGCACTTAGCACTTTAGATAAGGTGAGAATATGGGGAGTCTATTTGCTGAGCAGAAGCTTTCTAATCCTTTGCTGACCGCCCTGACTGACCTTGAGGAAATAAATCCCCGAAGAGCAAATCCGGGATTGATCATCTCTGCCATCCCAGGTAAACTCTGAGCTTCGGGTTGAGGTTTGTCCTCTGAAGATGGTCTTGACCTTCTGACCTCTGAGATTGTAAACATCCACGGATAGAGGAACTGAGCTTTGATCACTCACAACTCTGAAGCTGGTGCTCTGTTGGAAGGGATTGGGATAAGCTGAGCCAAGCTGAAGCCCTGGACTGGGGCTGGCACCGGGATCGTTATTACCCACCGGTTCCCCAAAGAGATTGGAGAAAACCTGGTGCACAAATTGCCGGGCAGGCGCTTCCTCAACATAATAAAGCGGGAAGCTAAGGGTGATGGCCTTGCTCTCCCCCAAGGTGCGCATCACACCTACAGTCATATCGTTCAGAGAACCCTGGTTACTATCATCCGGATAAGCTGATCCGTAAGTATAAAGCGTTTCACCGGAAGCCGTTAAACCCTCCACTCTGAAGATATGTCCAGACCAGGTGGGAGGAACCTTATCAGCATCAATTGGCAGATCCGGCATCGCATCCGAGGCAGAGACAGCTCCGTTGAACCGGGCGCTGTTATTGTAGTCCGCACCGGAGATACCCAAGTATTGGTTTATAAAAGTGTTGGTATTGAAAGTGGCAGGATAGGATGAATTCAGCTCAAAGGCCTGAGAAGGCACCATCACGGAAAAGAGGATATTGCCACCGGCATTCAGATAATCCTGCAATGCCTCACGTACAATATAGGGTTGATCCATATCGCTGATATCATTGCCATGCCACAGGATGGAAGAATAAACTCCCATGTCTGCCAGACGGATATAATCTGTCTCCATCTCCGTATCCCAGTGGCTGATCCGATAATCCTGCATCAGGCCATCGTAGAAATCATCCGCCTGCTGGTCTGTAAGCTGGAACATATTGGTTCCGGAAAGGTTCTTGGTTTCGTCCACGATCAGGATACCCTGATCCAGTGTGATGGGACGGCTGGAAACAATCTCTGTATAAGCTGAGTAGTTTGCAGCAAGATCAACAGCTCGAAGTGAGTAATAGTAGTACCCCGAAGCTCCGTCAACATCAGTATCGGTATAGGACGTTCCTGTTAAATACCCGGGGTGAATGGAATCACCGTGAGTATCGGGATCCTGGCTGCGATAGAGCACATATCCGGCCAGATCGAGCTCCGTATTAGCCGTCCAGCTTAACAAGATGCCGTTATTAACTGGCGTTTCAGAGAAGTCCTGAGGAACGACAGGTATGGTTCGGGGAGTGGCCAAAGCGCTCAGACGATAGCTTTCATTCTGGTCGGCATCCACTGATGCCACCATTACTTGATACTCCGTCCCTTCTATCAACGATTGTATATCAAGACTATTGCCCTGCACAAGAATAGGCCCGG
>JAKPXC010000019.1 GCA_029567705.1 Candidatus Cloacimonadota bacterium | reverse complement strand
ATCACTTCTAGCCAAACATCACCAGACTCAGCGCCATGATGATCATGCCAGCGATCAAGCCTCCAATGGCGATATGATGTTCGCTGTATTCCTCGGCTGTGGGTAGCAGTTCATCCAGAGAGATATAGACCATGATGCCGGCAACAGCGGCAAAGACCATGCCAAAGGCAGATTCTCCGGCAAATTGCCGAAGCAGGAGATAGCCGATCACAGCTCCCACCGGCTCTGAGAATCCGGAAAGAAATGAATACGTGAAGGCTTTCTTGCGGCTCTTGGTGGCGTAGTAGATTGGCACTGAGACTGCGATCCCTTCCGGTATATTGTGAATGGCGATAGCGATTGCAATGCTGATACCCAAAGCGGGATCTTTCACGGCTGCCATGAAGGTGGCGATGCCTTCCGGGAAGTTGTGGATGCCGATGGCCAAAGCGGAAAAGAGCCCCATCCGCATCAGTTTCTTCTCATTCTGAATAGCATTCTTCTTCTGTACGCATTCGGGAGATTCCCCGGCGCAATCCACGTTCTTTAGCTCGTGAGGATTCTCATAGGACGGCACCAGGTTGTCTATCAGGGCAATAATGCCCATTCCCACAAAAAAGGAGATCACGGTTACCAGATTGCCGCTCCTTGCCCCATAGAGAGCACTGAGAGATTCCAAAGCTTTGGGAAAGATTTCCACAAAAGAAACGTAGATCATCACTCCAGCCGAGAGACCCAAGGCTGCCGAGAGAAACTTGGGACTGAATCTCTTGGAAGTGAGAGCCATCAAAGAGCCTATGCCGGTGGCCAGACCTGCAAAGAGTGTGAGCATAAAAGCTGTTAAAACATTACTATTCATCTATAAGTCTCCGCCAGTAGTTACGGACAATATAGCTCAAGGCAAGGGTAATCCAAGCGTAAAAGCATATTGGAATGTTGATGGAGGTCTGGAAGAGAAAAGTAAGATAGTGATAAGAGTGCCGCACTGGCAATTGGGCTGTCGATCTCCCGGTCGACAGAGGCAGTTGAGCTGCCTGCAATAGAGGCCTCCCGCCTCTTTGGCGACGAGACGCCTCCAACCCAGTCCCGCACAAGTCACTTTGCTGTTTTTCCCATATGCGCTGCCGAGCCTTCACCGAGTCTTGGCCGACTCTTCCCGAACACTTTGCTCGGGAAGAGTCCTGCAAGACACGGCGAAGAGTCGGCGAGAAATGAGCAGGGCAGGAGCAAGCAACCTGAGGCCGGTTTCCTCTCCGCCTGCCGGTAGAATGGGGCTATATTTGCCAATGCAATCCTGAGTTATCCAAAATAGTGCTTTACAAAATCAAGCTCTTGGAAAGATTGGCTCTTTGAAAAGTCGTTAGGAGTTACTTATGTCAGACAAGGTGCGTGAAACCGGCAGCAAAGCTGCAATGAAAGAACTGAAAGAAGAATATCTTCGCATGCTCGAAGAATCCTTTCAAAACACAACAGAATTTAAAAAAGGCGATGTCGTCGAAGCCCCGATCGCCAGCATAAACGAGAATTACATCATTGTAAATCTCGGCGGCAAGTTCGATGCCTATGCAGAAATCGGTGAATACAGCGACGAAAAAGGTGTTCTGAGTTTAGCGGTTGGCGATAACCTCAAGGGTTATATCGTCGATCAGAATGATCAGGGTTTTGTGATCGGTAAAAGCTTGACCAAGCAGCACATGGATAAAGAATCCATCCGTGATGCTTTCGACAAGAAAATGCCGGTGCAAGGCAAAGTCTATTCCGTAACCAAGGGTGGTTTCAATGTGGATATCCTTGGTGCCAGAGCCTTTTGTCCCATCTCCCAGATTTCCACTCACTCAGTGGAAGATGGCAGTGTCTTCATAGGCAAGACTCTGGATTTCCTGATTATTGAATGCTCAGATAACTGCCGCCGGGTTGTGGTTTCTCACCGCCAACTGGCAGATAAGCTCGATGCAGAAAAGAGAGAGGAAGCTCTTTCCAAGCTCGTCATCGGTTCCACTGTTACCGGTAAGGTCGTTCGTATGACCGGCTTTGGTGCGTTTGTGGATCTGGGTGGCGTGGAAGGTCTGATGCACGTTTCCGAAATCTCCTGGCTGCATGTGATTAAGCCTCAGGACGTTTTAAAACCCAATCAGGAAGTGGAAGTGAAAGTCCTCGATATCAAGGGAGAGAAGATATCTCTTTCCATGAAAGCCTTGCAGGACAATCCTTTTACTGCTGCCATGAATGATCTCAAGGAAGGCGATGTGGTCAATTGTCGCATTCTGCGTCTTCACAATTTTGGAGCCTTTGCCGAGCTGAAACCCGGCGTGGAAGGCCTGATCCCCGTCTCCGAAATCAGCCGCAACCGCAATATCTCTCATCCTCGCGAAATGCTCAAAGAGGGAGATTTTGTGCAGGTGCAGATTCTCCGGATAGACATGGACACTCAAAAGATTTCTCTCTCCCTGAAAGCTCTTCAGGAAGACCCTTGGGGAAAGATCGACGAAGTGGTGCAGCTTGAGACTCCCTTTGAAGGAATAGTCGAAAGCTCCACAAACTTTGGTGTATTTATCTCTATCGCCGATGGCGTCACCGGTCTGTTGCCCCGTTCCAGAGTTCGCAAGACCGATAACTTCAAATCCGGAGATAAGGTTACCATGAAGGTTACTGCCCTGGATAGAGACAATCATCGCATTACTTTGGATTATATCGACCGTGGTCCGGATGAAGTGGTGGAGCAGCGCCAATTCAACGATCAGCCCAGAGAGCCCAGACAATATGATCCCAGCCGTCCACCCAGGGATAACAACCGTCGTGGTGGCGGACGCTCCCGCTCCGATGAAGAATGGCGCAAGTATGCCAATCAGAAGATCGATAGCGACAATCCTTTCAAAGATTTATAAAGATATAAATGCAGCCGAACCTGAACCAATTGGTCAAGCTTCGCAGAGAGAAGCTTGAGAAGATCAAAGCGCTCGGAATAGAGCCCTATCCCATCGAATCTTCACGCAGCCACAAGGTTGCAGAAGTTCTGACGGATAGAGATTCCTGGCTGGCTGACAGCCGGGAAGTGACTCTAGCCGGCCGCCTGGTGGCTATGCGCCGTCAGGGCAGGCTGGGCTTTGGCAATCTGGAAGACGACAGCGGCAAGATTCAGATCTATGTGCAACAGGATCTGGTGGGAGTGGAGAACTACGAGCTCTTCAAGCTCTGTGATGCCGGAGATTTTATTCAGGTCACCGGATCGATGTTCAACACCCAGGCCGGAGAGTATTCCATCAAAGTAAGCCGTTTGGCACTCTTGAGCAAGAATCTCAGGCCGCTTCCTGCCGTAAAAGAAAAGCTGGTGGATGGCAAGACGGTTCGTTACGACGAATTTGCCGATATAGAGCTGCGTTACCGCAAGCGCTATCTGGACCTGCTGCTCAATCCCGAGCATCGTAAGACCTTTGAGAAGCGTTCCCGCCTGATCTCAGCGATTCGCAGATTCATGGACGATCTGGGCTTTATCGAAGTGGAAACTCCCACCCTGCAGCCGTTGTATGGCGGGGCCAATGCCAGACCTTTTGTGACTCATCACAACACTCTGGATGTGGATCTCTATCTCAGGATAGCCACGGAACTCTATCTCAAGCGCCTCATCGTGGGTGGTTTTGAGAGAGTTTATGAGATTGGCAAGAACTTCCGCAACGAAGGCATGGACCGCACTCACAACCCGGAATTCACTCTGATGGAATTCTATCAGGCCTATTCAGATCTGAATGGGATGATGGATATCTGTGAGCGACTTTTCAAGCATCTGGCCAGGGATGTGATTGGTAAGGATACTTACAAGTATCACGGTTCGGAGGTTCATATCACAGGAGAGTGGACCAGGGCCACAATGACGGAATTGGTTTGCCAATATACGGGGCAGGATTTCAGCGATTGGGATGAAGAAAAGCTTCTGGCTTTCTGCCGGCAGCATAAGCTGGAAATCCCGGCAGGATCGGGCCCTGGAAAGTTGATTGCTATGCTGTTTGAGCATTTTGTGGAAGCAAAGCTGATTCAACCTACCTTTGTGTGCGATTTCCCCAAGGAGATTTCTCCCTTGGCCAAAGCCAAACCGGATAATCCCCTGCTTTCAGATCGGTTTGAGCTCTTCATCGCCGGAAACGAGTTTGCCAATGCCTTCAGTGAACTCAATGATCCGCTGGATCAGAGAGCCAGATTGGAAGCTCAGGCAGCTTTGCGGGCTTTGGGAGATGATGAGGCGAACGTGGTGGACGAGGATTTTCTGGAAGCCTTGGAATATGGTATGCCTCCGATGGGTGGACAGGGTATTGGCATCGACCGCCTGGTGATGCTTTTCACCGAGAACGATTCCATCAAGGAAGTCATCCTATTCCCTCAAATGAAGCCAGATTCGAATTAACGACTTCAATAAACGCACCTGACTATTTAGAGTGAAGTTCACAGACTTCACTCTTTTTTTGGTTTTTGTCTTGACCCATTTGACAGATGTAGAATCTTGACCTGTAGATGATACCGGAAAAAGGGGACTAATAGTATCTGATGAATATCATGGGATTTATCAATTTCTTCGGTGGCTTGGCACTGTTTCTTTTTGGTATGACCAAGATGTCCGATAACCTGCAGGCTGTAGCCGGAGCAGAAATGCGGCGCATTCTCAAAAAAATAACCGATAAACCTTGGAAGGGAGTGCTGGTAGGCCTGGGTGTGACGGGACTGATCCAAAGCAGTTCAGCTACCACCGTTATGCTGATAGGCCTGGTCAATGCCGGGATTATGACTCTTCAGCAAGCCGTTGGTGTGGTGATGGGGGCAAATATCGGTACCACTGTCACAGCTCAATTACTTGCCTTCAATATCGGTAAATTCGCTTATGGAATAATAATCGTTGGCGTGGTGCTGCTTTTTTTGAAAAAGAGCAGAGCTATGGAGAAATGGAGCGGGATTGTTTTGGGCTTTGGTCTTTTGTTTATCGGGCTGAACGTTATGTCTTCTGCTGTGGAACCTCTGAAGAACTCTCAGATGGCCCGCGATCTGATGACCAATGTGGCGGGCAATCCGTTTCTGGGAATTCTTACGGGTATGCTCTTTACCATGATCATTCAGAGCTCATCTGCATCCATTGGTATCACCATGGTACTGGCTTCCACAGGCTTGATCACCTATGAAGGTGCCCTGTATCTGGTTTTTGGCGATAATATCGGCACCACGGTCACTGCCTGGCTGGCAGGGATGGGAGCAAACTACACCGCCAAGCGGGTGGCATTTGTTCATACGCTTTTCAATGTCTTTGGCACGGTCATTTTCGGCATTCTGACTTATCTGGGATACTACAAAGTCTTCATAAATGCCATCACTCCTGGAAATGTTTATCTAGGCGAAAACATGGCTCGCCACGTAGCAAACTCTCACACCTGCTTCAATGTCCTGAACACTCTGATATTCCTCCCCTTTGCCGGAGTATTGGCGCACTTGGCTACCAAAGCTATCCCAAAAAGTAAAGAAGACACTCTCTCATTGGGAGAGCCCAAGCACTTGGATTACCGCCTTCTGGGGGATTCCGAGTTGGCAGTCGATCAATCTCTCAAAGAGATGCGAGAGATGCTGAGGTTGGTGAGAAGAGCTGTAACCCTGTCTTACGAAGCATACAATGAGAAGAACTATCGCAAACAGGCTAAAGTTCCGGTGATTGAAAGTGCGATTGATTCTCTGCAAAAAGAGATCACTCTCTATCTGGTATCTTTGAACGAGCGCTGCAATTCGGACAATGTGATCAGAAAAATTCCCTCGCTGTTGCATACTGTCAACGATATTGAAAAGCTGGGAGACTACGCTCTGGAACTCAACAATATACTCAATACTCAGATCATGGGACAGCGAAACTCGCTTTCCGATAATCTGCAGCGCATGGTCGCAGATCTGCAAGGCAAGATGATGTTTATGCTGGATCTTTCGATCGAATACATGGAGTCCCTGAAAGTAGATTTCGTATTTAAAATCATAGAGATAGAGGGACGCATCAACGAACAGCATTTCAATCTGCGGCAAGAGATCCTGCTGGGTATCCAGGAGGGAAACTGCGATCCCAGCGGTGGTCTGAATACCATAGACTTCATTGATACGGTGGAGATTTTTGCCGATAAAATGAAGAACCTGGTCAAAGCCGGTTCACATGGTTTTGTCTATAATCCCTCTGAAGATGAAGACCGCTTCCCCGAAGATTTTGAGGAAGATGACGATTGAAGCTCAAGAAGCTCAGGAAGCTGCAAAGAAGCTTATTGACAAGAATGAAGCACTTGGTATTCATTGATCCAAATACTAATTAGGGGTAATTGACAGTAAATGAAGCTCTTTGAAACCCACGCACATCTGGATTTGCCGGATTTTGATTCAGACCGGGAGTCCTTGATAAATAAATGCTTTAGCCATGGAATTGAATACATCATAAACATTGGCTTCAACAAAGAAACCTCCATCAGCTCCCTGGAGCTGGCCAAGAATCATCTGCATATCTTTGCAACAGTGGGCTTTCATCCTCATGATGCGGCAGATTTTGACGCAGAGTTGATCAAGCGTTTGGCCAGAGAGAAAAAAGTAGTGGCCATCGGTGAGATAGGCTTGGATTTCTTCAGGAATCTATCGCCTTATCCCGTGCAACGCGAGGTATTTGCAAACCAGGCTCACCTGGCTGTGGAATATGAACTTCCGGTGGTGATTCACGATCGTGAAGCGCACCAGGAGTGTTACAAGATCCTTAAACAGGAAGGCGTGAAAGAGGCTGTCTTTCACTGCTTCTCCGGAGATATCATCTTTGCCCAGCAGGTGCTGGATGCAGGCTGGATGGTGAGTTTCACCGGTTCCATCACCTATGCCAATTCTCACATGGAGGATGTCCTGCGGATAGTGCCTATGGATCGCTTCATGATTGAAACAGATTGTCCTTATCTACCTCCGCATCCACATCGGGGCAAGAGGAACAGTCCGCTGTATTTACCCCTGATAGCAGAGAAGATTGCCGCTGTCAAGGAGATAAGCCCGGAGGAAGTGGCAAAAGCAGCCTTTGACAATGCTTACCGCTTCTTCAGGATTCCACCTGATCCGGTTAAACCGGCTCATCACAAAGCAGGTCATAAGAAATGAAAAGAATATTGTTTACAGTGTGTCTGATAGCCCTGGCTGCAGCATTGTTTGGCGGAAACTCCGTCTTTGCCTATGATGGGTATCCTGTGCAGTTTTATGGCAGAGATACTTACAGTATGGGTATGGGGGAGACAGGCTCCAGCGATGTGTTTAGAATCAACAACGGCTTTGCCAATCCTGCACTTTCGACGGATTCGAATTACTCGCTATTTTCCACCGGATTGATTCTAGGCTGGACCCGTTACAAAAGCGAGACGGCAGCACAGGGCGAACAAAGCTATACGGATAACTCTCTGGATCTTCCCTATTTCAGTATGAGTATTCCCTACCGTAAGCATCGCTTTGGTTTCCAGTTCAATTCCTTTGCCTCCGGCTTGGTCAATAACCAGACCAGTTGGGAAGACAGCGCTTCCGGATTGTCCATTACAGAACAGCAGGAAATGGACCGTTATATCTACCGGGCTGATCTGATCTATAGCTATAGGCTGCGTGGACTTAGCCTGGGAGTAAGCGGAAACTTCTATTTTGGGCACGAAACCCATAGTTTTATCCAGGAAAGCGGCAGCGGAATCTTTGATGTGCGTGAGCAACTGATCCGTAAGTATAAGAATCCCTCGGCTACTTTGGGGGCTATTTATCAGTTTCCCAAGCTAGCTTTTGGAGCGTACTACACCATGCCCGTCACTCTGAAGGGTGATGTGGTGCGGACCTCCATTCACGAAGAGGAGGATCCGGTTGATTATGAGCAGGAGCTTCCCGGCCAGTTATCAGCTTCTGCCACAGCTCTGGTTTCCAGAACCCTCAAGCTGGCAGGAGATATGGTTTATGAGGATTGGACTTCTATTCGTGATGACGGAGTTCAGAGCCTGAAACTGGGTTTGGGGATTGCTTATGAGCCGATCCGCGAAGAATATGAGACCGGATTGGGGAAGATTCCTCTCCGGGCTGGGTTATCATGGCGGAAGCTGCCATTTACAAGCAAGGAAGGAAATGAGATCAACGAGCTTACATTTAGCACGGGTGTAAGTTTCAGGCTTGCCCGCCTGGCAAATCGTTTGGATCTTGGCTTCCAATACACCCGCAGGGGAGATCTGACCGAGAATGGCCTGATGGACAACTCTTTCATGATGATGATAGGAATGACAGGTTTTGACATCCTGACCAAGGCACCCGACCGTAAAGCTCCCAGAGAGATTCCTCAGGCTGAGGAGTTGTAAGGATGGTAAACCGATGGCGCTTCCCGGAATCCAGTGATCCAGACCTGCTAAAACAGATACTGCAGAATCGGGGATATGAGGCCGACCTTCTGAGCAAAACAATAAAAGATCTGCCGGATGAGGCTCTTCTGGCCGGGATCAGGGAGGTTGCAGGACGTCTGCAGGAAGCGTTGTATAACAATGAACCCCTGGTGATCTTCGGTCACGATGATCCGGACGGCATCACCAGCACCTATATCCTTTACCAATTTCTGAACTCCTGTGGTTATCAAAAGCATGTTTATTATATACCTAACCGTAATCTCGAACCTCATGGCATTCAAGCATCGCTGATAGAATTTGTGCAGGCCGGCGGATATAAACTGGTTATCACGGTCGATAACGGCATCAGTGCTTTTGATGGCGTGACCGAACTGAATAAACTGGGGGTGGAAGTTCTGATCACGGATCACCATCTCATTCAACCCGATCAGTTACCTCCAGCTTATGCCATTTTGAATCCTCAACTTCCTCATTGTGAGTATCCTTACAAGTCCCTGGCCGGTGTGGGAGTGGTCCTGCTGTTGATCCGCTATCTGAGTAAAGCACTGGAGCATGAAGTTCCCCGTTCCAGCTATTTCTGGACGGCTGTTGGTTCATTGGCGGATAAGGTTCCCATGACCGGAGTGAACCGCATCCTGGTGCGTGATGTCATTGATAACTGGGATAAGATCAGTGATAATACGATCGATTTTCTCCTGCGCAATTATCCCAGAGTGGATTCACCCACTACGATCTTCAATTTCATCCAAAACACTTCCAGGTTGATAGCCAATGGACGGGAAGGAGGTGGGCAGCACACAGCTATCAGGTTTATGCTGGAGCTTTCCGATGCCAAAGCCGATCTCTTCCAAGAGCTGGAACGCCAGAAGAATAGCTGGGAACAGGAATTGAACAAAGTCTTTGGCTTTATGGACAGGCTGCTGGACGGTTATACCGGACAAGCATTTGTCTATTGTGATGATGACGACATAATCTCCTACAGTCTATTGGGAACCGCTGCCACCTATGTGGTAAACAATCTGGGTATACCTGCCATTATGCTGAAGCTCCACAATGGAGCGCTGGTCTGCGAAGGACGCTGTGGAGAAGGATTCAATATGGTGGCCGCTTTTACACATTGCAAAGCTCATCTGAACCAGTTTGGCGGGCATGTAAAAGCAGCAGGATTCAGCATGAAACCGGAAAATTATGACGAGTTTCTGAATTGCTTTAATGACTACCTCCTGATGAACCAGGCATCTGAAGACGATATCGAAAAGAGACCCATAGACGCTACTACCTCTCTACAAAACCTCACTGTCGAAAACTGGCAAAAGCTGGAGAGTTTGCTGCCCTGGGGTATGCAGAATCCGGAGCCGGTGTTGTTATTGGCACCATGCAGTCTATTGGATATTCAATCCCGCTTTATGCTGGATAACAACAGTGTATCCGTGCGGGAACAAAAGAATTGCCACTTTGTAGTTAACTGGAAATCGCCCAATCTGATCCGAATTCTGGATTTTTATGAGGCTTAAGTAGGAGTTGATGGCTTTGTTCAAGCTGAGTGAAACCATCAGAAAGTCAATCCACCTGAGTTCCCTCGTGATTCCTTTTGGCTACAAGTATGTTTTGGGTAACAGGAAGACTCTGGGCTTCATCCTCCTGCTTCTGGCCTTGACTGTATCTCTGGTGATCGAGTTTTCCCGCTTTCGTCAGAAATCCTTCCGCAAGAACTTCATGCGTCTCTTTGCCTTGATCCTGCGTAAGCATGAGTGGAAAGACTTCACTGGTGCTACCTATCTGATCTTCTCCAGCATGCTCTGTATTGCCTTTTTTGATCCTTTGATTGCTTTTTGCTCCATAGCTTTTCTTTCCATCGGCGATACTGCCGCTGCCATGGTGGGGATTAATATGGGAAAGAGGAAGTTTCTGGGCTTAAGCAAGTCTCTGGAAGGCAGCCTGGCGTGTTTTGTTACTACCTTCAGCTTTGGTCTTATCTTCTTCTGGGATCGCCCCGCTATGGCGCTTTTTGGTGCCCTGGCTGCCACTGTGGCTGAGGTCTGGGAGATACCGGTGGATGACAACGTGAAGATACCCCTTATCTCCGGGCTGGTGATGTCCCTTCTATCGGTCTTTATCAAGTGAGTATGCTATGCTGATTAGTTTTGTGATACCAAGCCTGAATGAAGCAGAATCCCTGAAACAACTGACTGCAGAGATTCTAGCTAATATTGGCTCCCACAGTTATGAGATAATCTTTATCGATGATGGCAGCCGGGATTCCAGTCCTGAGATTATGCGGGATCTTGCTGCTGCAGATCCTTGCATCAAAGTGATACAATTCCGGCGTAATTTTGGTAAAGCTGCTGCTCTGCAACAGGGTTTCCTGGCGGCAGAAGGTGAGGTGGTCTTCACCCTTGATGCGGATCTGCAGGATAACCCCATTGAGATACCCCGTTTTCTGGCCAAGCTGGATGAGGGTTATGATTTGGTTTCCGGCTGGAAAAAGAAACGCCACGATCCCCTGCACAAGACCTTGCCATCTAAACTTTTTAACTACGTGACGGCCAGAACGTTCCGGCTGAAGCTCAAGGACTATAACTGCGGATTCAAAGCCTATCGTAAGCCCTTGGTAAAGGAACTCAATCTGTATGGAGAGATGCACCGCTATATCCCGGCTCTGGCTCATGCTTTGGGTTATCGGGTGGGAGAGCTTGCTGTGGAGCATCGGGCCAGGCAATTTGGCAAATCGAAATATGGATTTGAACGTTACTTGCGTGGATTCTTTGATCTTTTGACGGTCAAGATGGTTACACAGTATGTAAAAAGCCCACTCTATCTCTTTGGCAGAATTGGCTTGATATCGACCATGCTGGGTACGATCCTCAGCCTCTATCTGGCTGTCCTCAAGATTTTTTATGGGCAACCGCTCAGTAACCGTCCCTTGCTCTTCCTGGGTATGCTGCTGATCATCACGGGTTTTCAATTCATTTCCCTGGGCCTGATCTCAGAGCTGATAATCAATCGGGTAAGCTCTTCACGTTCTCTGCCTATCTCCCTGGCTTCGACTGTTAATCTGGGATCAGAAGTGGAGAAGAAACTCTATAAGCATTCACAACGAAGCGAGCAGGATCGTGAATAAGCTCGAAAGCTTCTTCCTGAGAACCTATGTTAAGCATCCAAAGCGCAACTTAATGCGCTTTAGCTTTGTGTTTATGGTTTTGGGCATTGTGCTATCGGTGGCTATTCTCAGTGCCGGTCTTAATCTGTTTGAAGGGTATGAACGCACTCTAAAAACTGTTCTGCTGGATAGCTTTGCACACATAAACCTGATAAGTTCGTTTAACGAATACATGGAGAAAGACCGGGCTCTGGATATCTCCAAACAAATGAGTGACAAAGATGAGATTATCTCTGCCACTCCCTGTTTGTCTTATTCTGCCATGGTGAGAAACGAGGATAAAGTGCGGGGAGCTATGATCCGGGCTTATCTGCAAGTGCCTGGAACCAAGACTGAGGCACCTTATCTGAAGTATCTCAGCCCGGGTTATGATGGTTTAAATGAAGGTTCTGTTTACATTGGCCACTATATGGCCAAGGAATTGGGGCTTGCCAGGGGGGACAGCATAACAGTGATCTATCCGCAATTGGATAGGATCAGTATGCTGGGACTGATGTCCAGCGAACACAGCTTCGCTATTGCCGGGATATACCGTTCGGGATATTACGAATACGACCGCTCAGTTCTGATCACCACGCCCACTGCAGCCCAATCTCTGTTGATGATTGGGGATGAATACACCAAGGTGGAACTGCGGCTTAAGCCAGCTTACGTGGATAAGGCCAAGACCTTGGCAGATCAGTATTCTGCCCAATTGGGGCACAGCATTGTCGCTCAGCCTTGGACCATCAGCAGTGAAGGTCTGTTTCGGCTGATAAAGATGGAGAAGTGGCTGATCTTCATAATCTTCAGCTTTCTGGTGCTGATAGCCGGGATCAATGTGATCAGTGCGGTAATCACCATTATCTACGACAAGAAGAATGAGATAGCGGTGCTCAAGACGGTTGGAGCCAGCCAATCCAGCATCAAGCGCTTGCTCTTCTTCAGGATAGCCTTGGTAGGGATATTCTCTATCATCCTGGGTCAGATCACCGGAGCCTTGCTATCTTTGTTTATCGTGAACCAGAATATCTATAGCCTGAAGGGAGAAGTGTATTTTATCGACCGGTTGGCTATACATGTATCTCCGTTGAATCAACTGGTGATTCTGGCTGTGTCCAGCGCTCTTATCCTTCTCTGTATCCTGGTGCCGCTCAGGCGCATAGACCGGATGCAAATCATTGAACTACTTCGCAATCCATAAGAGGCTATAATGCAAATACTGGCCGCAAGGCACCTGGCAAAATCATATACAGACAGCGCTCAAACTATTGAGGTGCTGAAAGATATTAATCTTGAGCTCAATAGCGCAGACCTAGTTAGCATCACCGGCAAGAGTGGCAGCGGGAAAAGCACGCTCCTGCATATTTTGGGACTTCTGGACATGCAGAATAAAGGCTCAGTCTTGATCAACGGGGAAGAGGTCTCTGCCTCCTCCAAAAGCGCTGCTAAAATACGCAATCAAGATTTGGGCTTTGTTTTTCAATTCCACTATCTGATCGAGGATTTAACTGCTGAGGAGAATGTTGCTCTACCACTCCTGATCGATGGAATGAGCCACCAAAAGAGCTTAGCCCGAGCCCGGGAATTGCTCTGCGGGTTTGGCTTGGGGGAAAGGTTAAAGCACTATTCAAACCAACTCAGTGGCGGAGAACAGCAGAGAGTCTCACTGGCCAGAGCTTTGGTGAATGAGCCCAAGCTGGTGTTGGCCGATGAACCCACAGGCAATCTGGATCCCGATAACTCACTTGAAATCTGGAATACTATCCTCAGACTAAACAAGGATTTAGGGCAAGCCTTCATCGTTATTACCCACGATCATGAAGCTGCCAAAATGGCTCATGTAACTTATGAACTCGATCATGGAGTCCTGAAACCGAATTAGGGCCATGAAACGCCACAAGAAATTCCTGATTCTGATAGCGCTGCTCCTTATTATCAATAGCGCTTTCTTTATTGCCTGGTATGGTTTTAACCTGAAGGGCAAGATCAGGAACATCGCCGAGAACGAGATAGGAAAAGCCCTGGGTGGAGAAGCCACGATTGGGGAACTGAACTTCAGCGAGCGTCAGATTATTGCCAAACGCTTCGAATTTGCCGCACCGGATTCCAGCCTGAAGATGAAAGTTGGAGAACTGAGGATACGTTACAATCTGCTCAAGGTAATCACCAGCGGTTTTAAGATCCGTAATCTCCTGGAGAAAGTAGATATCATATCACCAATAGTTAGCTTGAGACTCAGACCCAGAGCAGAAGACGAAGACAAGAAACCCTCCAAACCCTTTGAAATACCAGACCTCTTACCCTACTTCAAGGAGATCAGGCTGAGTCAGGGAGTCTTTAATCTGGACATGGAGCTTGATCTAAAGCTTATGAACGAGGGCAGGTTGAAGCTGGTTGATAGCTTCGAAGGCTTGGAGATAAATGCTTCAAACCAGAAGAGCACAGTATTCAGCCTTACCGGTACATCGGCCAATCAAGGCAGGATAGTGGTCAGCGGAGAACTGAACAAGGGACGCCTGATGAGGGCGGAAGCGGATCTTAACCACTATGATCCCCTTATTGCATACCATCCGGATATCAAGGGCTTCAGCACAGATCTCAGCCTCAGAGCCGAGGCAAGTCAGGAGCAGATAAACGGCCCATACAACCTGCACGTCGATCTGGGCTTGGCCGGCACCAGAGCCACACTCTTCGACAAGTATCCTGTTCAAATAGCGTCACTATTACTCAGAGGAAATGAGAGTAAAGTCAGGGCAGATATAACCGGCCTCAACCTGAATCAAAGCAGTCTTGCCGGATATCTGGAGATCACAGATCTGTACAAGGACATGGGAATAGAAGGAAGTCTCACCCTGGGCTCATTTGATCTGGCCATTCTGGAGCAAGGTTTGAGCGGAACAGCTAATGCAGACCTGCTGGCCGGCGGAACCCTCAAAGAACCACAGCTCAGTCTGAAGGTAGCATCAAACAGCGTGGCCTATCAGCAATGGGAACTGCAGGATATTGCCATCAGAGCCACTCTGGAGGACAAGAAGGTTCAGGCAGAGCTAATCTCCGGAAAGTGGGAAAACCAGGCTTTGGAAGCTGAGGCCAGTTTTGACATCTCCAGTCTCAGACTAAAAGGAACGCTTTCCAGTTCCGCCATTCAAAGCTTTGGTCACGAACTGCTTGCTTATGGCTCGATGACTTATGATCTGGATTTCAATCAAGGGCTACCCATGGGTACTCTGAAGCTGGAGAACATTGATTTTGGCTATGAATTACTGGAACTGGCAGGCCTGGATGGAGAGATTCACCTGATTCCTCTGAAGCTGGATGGCCAGGTTCCCAAATACATGGTGGATGCCAAGCTGCGTAGCTCTGAGGGTTATTATGTAAACGTTTTGGGAGATATCTTTTCACGTCAGCTTATGGTGGATATGGATCTGCTTTCGTTGGATCTGGCCCAACTCTATGCCAATGATATATTACAACGTTTCAATCCCATTCTCAGCGGAGCTTTCCGAGCTTATCTGGATGGTGATCAAATAGTGGTCGGGAGCAACTTCAATCTCGATCTTAGCGGAGATTTTCATTACAATTCCGATCTTGGACTCTCCGGCACCTATAACCTGGCAAGCGGATCAGCCAGCCTCAATCTTACCGGCTCGGACGGACGGTTTAACGAAGAAGAAGTAAACCTGCAGCTCACAGCCGATTACACCGGTAGTGAAATCAACGTCTATTCCTTCCGGATCAATGATCTGATCAGTCTCAGCGGTACTTTGGATCCCCGGAACAGCTCCGGGATGAGCTTTGACTTGGCTGTGATGGATCTGCAAAGAGAGAACATTACCAAGCTTTATCCTCCTCTGGAGGAGCTGCTTCCCCAGTTTGGCAGCCTCAGCCTCAGAACAGCTTACAACTGGCAGGATAGCGGAAAGGTCGATGCCAACCTGAACCTGCGAGATCTGCTTCTGGAGGGCTTGGAACCCCTTTCAGGACAGATTCGGCTGCAGGGTCCGCCTCAGGCTTGCCTGGCCGAGGGCAAAATCACCAGCGGCAGTAATGTCCTGGGAATCCTCTCTGCAGATGTGAGTATAGCACAGCAGACAGCAGTCGACGCCAGGCTTAGACTTAGTAATCTGAAACTCAGCAGCCTGTTGAAGGAGAGTCCCGTCCAGGCCAGCATAACCGGGATTGTGGCAGCTTCTTACACGGACTTCCTGCGAAACATCGAGCAGCCTAATCTAATGGTAGATCTGCAGGCTAAGGAATTGGAGCTTCCGGGCTTGGAGCTTGATCAAATCGACCTGGTAGCTCAGCAGCAGGCCAATCTTCTGGTGGTGGATGCCATTTCCGCCGTCAAAGAAGGTCTGGTGGATCTCCGAGGTTCAGGAGCGCTGGACTACAACTTCATCTCCAATAGCTATTTCGAGGGTAACCATACCCTGAACCTAAACTTGAGGGGAGAGCTCTTTAACTGGCTGCACAAGAAGGTGGGCTACATTGTGGACGCTTCCGGGAACTCCGTGATGCAAGCCAGTCTGGGAGTTCGGGAAGAGCAGTTTGTCGTCACCAGCGGAAGTATTCAGGTAAATCAGGGACGGCTGGTCCTGCAAGATCAACCCGAATCCATCAATAATATCAATCTTGCGGCTCATATCACGGATAATCGCTTCTTTATCGAACGTTGTTCTGCCAGGATGGGGGAGGGTGAGCTGCGCGTCAGCAACTACTTCTCTGAGGATGAGGGTAACCACTTTATGGCAGCAATGCTGGATTTGGGTATCTTCCGGCTAAGCATCGATGATCCAGGCATTTTGGTAAGTGTGCCGATGTTTACTCCCACTCGTTCACTTTCTCAGCTTACACTTAGTGGATTGGATCAAAACTTTGCCACCGTGATGGGTCCCTTCGACGATATGAAGATCAAGGCCAACGTGCTGGTTTCCCGGGCTACCGTCACTTATCCTCCCAATACAGATAACCTGTTGCGGCTGATCTACTCAGTCCGTGATGCTGCTCTCAGACGGAATGTGGAAGATCCTCTTCCTCTTCCTTTTAGCATGGATCTACTGGTAAGGATCAAGGATAATGTGAGCTATGTAACCTATCCTGCCAATATCAGAGTCAATCCCGGCAGCTTCATCCATGTGATCTACGATGGGCAAATCTGGAGCGTGAAAGAGGCGGATTTTAGTTCGGATAGTGGAACTCTGGATTTCTTTGGCACCGTCTTCCAGGTGGATAACGTCAATGTAGCCATTATGGATGCTCAAGACCTGATGCAGATACAGGGCAACCTGACCCGGCGAGCACCAGATGGTACAATCATCAATCTCAGTATCGATACGGATAACGACACCAGCAAGGCTTTTCTGGAAAGGTTGCAACTGACTCTCTCCAGCGATAACCCTCAGGATCGAACGATTTCTCAGATACTCTCAAGAGTAAGATACGAAAATCCTCCGGCAGACCCGACCTTGCAGGAGCGTGAATCCAACCTCTCCAGCGATGCCATCAACCTACTCTCCGGCAACATCAATTCCGCTTTTATATCTCCCATCTTATATCCCTTTGAAAACTCCGTCAGAAGGCTTCTGAAGCTGGATGCCTTCAGCATGGATTTTGGCTTTATACAGAACTTGGTGAACGAGTATTCGAACAACTCAGACCAGATGGCAGAATACACCGATATGCAGCAGGTGTCTTCAGATATCCTGCAATTCAGCTCAGCAATCCTGCTGAACAATCTATCTCTCAGCATGAGCAAATATCTCTTCAGCCGTTTCTACGTAGACTACAAGCTCACCCTTCAGGAAGCCACAGACCTACAGCAGAATTCAGCGCTGCTCATCTCGCACGATACTTCTCTGCGCATGATGTTGCCATGGGCGCTTAGACTCTCGTACAATTTGAATTATGATGCCACTGGGAAGGGCCTGAGCCATGGACTCATGCTCTATCGCTCCTTCAGATTCCGGGGCTTGTAATAAATCCTTTGACAAAAAACAGCATCATCCAAAGCTTGCGAAAATGATTATTTATCCCCCTAGGAGGAATAATGGCTGAATTAGAGAAAAGCACTGCAGCCGCTGAAAACACGAACACCGTAGTAACCGAACAATTAGGTTCAGGCAAGAAGATCGGTTTGGTCGAAGCCATGCTGGTCTTGATGCTGGTGGGATTGGTCTTTATCTTTATATTCCCCATGCAGCAACTGAAAGTTGATAAAGCTGCAGAAGCAGCCGCCAGGCTCAAGATTGCCCCTCTGGTCGATAAGTTCGAGGTGGTTATTGATGCCATGGAGCAATACAAAGCCAACGATCCCTTTGGCGAGTATCCCTTTACGATTGAAGAGCTAAACCTCACAGGAGTGAATTCCGACGATTTTACCTTCAGCTACGATTCAGATGCCAAAAAGATCATTGCCACTTCCCTCGAAGCTTATGGCAAGGCAGATATCAAGGTCATTTACTCTCTGGATGAGAAGGTTTACGACGTTGAGGATCCCACTCCTCTGAAAAAGCCTACCATCAAGACCGAGTGGTTGATCTAAGGATTAATCCTTTTCAAGCTATAAACCGATCCTCTGGGATCGGTTTTTTTATGGTTCAAATCAAACTATCGTGGGTAAATCTGATCATCACCTCTCCTTCGCTGGGATGACGGTATTGTACTCACTCAGTTTAAACTTGAGCCTTTCTTGTCACTGGACACTCCCCCATTTGTCGCCGAGTCTTCGCCGACTCTTGCAGGACTCTTCCCGAGCAAAGTGTTCGGGAAGAGTCGGCCAGCACACGGTGAAGAGTCCGGGACAAGAGAGTGATCAGTGAACAGAAGGTTGGGGAGTGACGGGTGATGTGAGTTCCATCTTTCCCAAGGATTTAAGGATTATAAGGATGGCTCTATTCCAGAATGTATGGGTAAAAAGAGATTTACAGGCAGCGGAGGGGACTCATTTTTGGTTTAGCAACAACTAAAAGGAGAGTCCCATGACCGCCACCCTAGAAAGCAAAGTAATTGAAACACTGTTTAACGTGCAAGGATATTCTTTGGTTGACATCAGAACCTGTATAAATGTCAATGAATTATGCGAAGAGATCGAGATTGAGTTAGAACAGAATGAAGAGTCTACATGTCCCAGATGTGGATTGCGAGGGAATAGGTATCGCCATGATTCAAATACACAGAGGATCTACCTTGGAAGCATGCTATGCAAAGCGGTTTATGGTGTACTGAAAGTGTTTCGGGTCAAGTGCCCGACATGTGGGGTGCTTACCGACCGTCAGACGATAAGCAATGGTAAGGCAAGGTATTCAAAGGCTGTGCCGATGATGCTTTTACGCTATACCCAAGCGATGGATAATACTGCTGTTTCATCTCTTTTGGGACTATCCAAATCTACTGTCTTCAGAATGGATAAGGACGAATTGACCAAACTAGCTGAGGATTATGATTCTAAAATACCTCCTTTAGAGCAGATAGGTATTGATGAGATTGCACATCGATCAGG
>JAKPXC010000198.1 GCA_029567705.1 Candidatus Cloacimonadota bacterium | reverse complement strand
GAATGGCGCCCTAAGGGGTCGCCGAGTCTTCACCGTGTCTTGCAGGACTCTTCCCGAGCAAAGTGTTCGGGAAGAGTCCTGCAAGACACGACGAAGAGTCCGGGACGAGTGAGTGAACAGTGATCAGAAAGTGGAAGCGACATCTTGTCGCTTGATTGACAGTGACGAGTGACAAGTAACGAGAGCTAGTGCAAGCCCTGAAAGGGCGCAATACTTCAGAGGAAACGCTTCACCTCATGCCGGCAGGAGAAATATTTGCAGTAAGGGAAGCTTCCATAAACTCCTACGGAAATCCAGCAATTCCTCCCTCCTGTAAATATTTCTTGACTTTCTCATCCTCTTCGCTAATCTAGATAGAGGATATGTAAAACAGAGAAGGAGCTTTGCAATAATGAAAAATAGTAGTTGCCAAACTACGGAGTATATGAGGTGGAAAAGTCTGCTGGAAAACAATCCCGGTTTGTTTTTGCAAGCTCCCGCCCAAGTTATGGAGCAGCTTCCGGAGCTTCCCGGGGAATTACTTCCGCTGCTCAGAGCGCAGGCATTACTGCTGCATGAGCGTTATCCCGAAGCCGAAGAGGCTATCGTGCTTCTTCTCAGCCAGGCAATAATCCCGCCCGATTATTTCACTCTGGTGCAGGGAAACCTCCTTCTGGCAAAGACATACACCAAAATGCACGAATCCTATAAAGTGGTGGATTGCTTCAAAGTGGCAGGGGAATATGCCAAAGCCTCCGGAGAGCCTGAACTGGTGCTGGAAGCATCTTACAATGCTTCACAATACTACATGATGATAAGCGATTTTGCCAAAGCTCTGTCATATTCCAAGCAGGCAGTCAAGCTGCTCTCCGCCAAGACCGATCCGGAACTTAAAATAAAATGCCTTCAGGGTTTTGCTCGCATACTTATCAGACGGGAACGCTTTCGTGAAGCGCTGATTGAACTGGATAGAGCCCTTAAGATCAGCCGTGAAGTGGGAAACAGAGCAGCCGAAGTGGAATTGCTGAACGAAAGCGCCAGGCTTCATACTCAACTGCGTTTTCAGACTGAGGCGGAAAAGGAACTGCTTCAGGTGCTGAAGCTTATCCCTTCAGAAGGGCACCAGATGCTGCGCTTGCGGACTCTTTTCAATCTGGCTTCTCTATATCTGCAGATTCCAAAGCTCAAGGATGCGCTCAAGCGCTTGGACGAGTGTCTGAACCTCTCTCAGGCCATGGGTTTTGCCGCAGATTCCTTCCTGTGTGATCTTTACAATAATTACTCTGTGGCTCATGGCATGCTGAAGAATTATGTGAAGGCACTTGAGTATCTGGATGAAGCCGAACTGATAGCACAAAGATTAAACCCTCTGGATCGCCTGGAAATAGGATTAAACCGGGCAAAATTGCTGATCGAGGAGAAGAGGCACAAGGAAGCCGAAAACCTCCTGATAAGTTTGGGCAAGGAGTTTAACAAGCGTAAACTTCCGGATCATCAGATGATCAGTCTGGAGATATTGGCCTCTCTCTACAAGCAACAAGGCAATCTGGCAGCGTGTTTACAGGTGCATAGCAAGATTGAGAAGATGCTAAAGCAGAAGATCAGCAAGCTCCTTCGTGAGCAGACCGAGAACATCATCACTCCGGCTCCAGAACCGCAAAACGGCAATGGTGCGCCCTCCCCGGCTCCTTCTCCGCAACCTGTCAATCAGGTTCGGGATGCTCAATGGATGCTGGTGGGCAAAAGTGAAGCCTTGCTGCGGATCATAGATGCTGCCCTGCTGGCAGCTCAGCATCCCGGAGCAAACGTTCTGATCAGTGGTGAATCGGGCACCGGGAAAGAGATCTTGGCTCACATGATACACAACAACAGCATTCGGCGTTACCATCCTTTTGTAGCGGTTAATGCTGCTGCCATCGCTCCCAATCTGTTTGAACGGGAATTCTTTGGCAATCTCAAAGGAGCCTACACCGGAGCAGACAGCACCAAGAAAGGCTTGTTCATGCAGGCTCACAAAGGCAGCCTCTTTCTGGACGAGATCACGGAGATGCCGCAGGAATTTCAAAGCAAACTCCTCCGAGCCCTGGAAAGCAGAAACATCATCCCTGTGGGAGGAACCGAAGAACAGCAGTTCGATTGCCGGATAATCTCTTCCACCAATCGGGATATCTACGAACAGAAAGCCAAAGGCCTCTTTCGTCTGGACCTCTTGCACCGTATAAACACCGTGGAACTTTACATTCCGCCCTTAAGAGAGAGACCGGAGGATATCCCGGTGCTGGTGGAATTCTTTGTGCAGGAGTTCTGCCGGCAAAGCGGGTTGAAGGCTCCCCGCATCGAGGCTTCTTTCTTCAAAAAGCTTAGTCAATACAGCTTCCCTGGTAACGCCAGGGAACTTCGCAACATCATAGAACGTCTCTTTATTCTGGCAGAAAACAGGATCTGGGATGGCATCCTACTGCAGGACGTCAGCCGGATTGGAGGCACCGAGCCGGATACTCTGCAACTCAGCGCTGCACTCAAGGCTAGTGAAAGCGAACAGATTGTTAAAGCCCTCATCAAGACAGGAGGTAACCAAAGCAAAGCCGCTGCCCTGCTGAAGATCTCGGACGCCACTCTCACCCGCAGGATAGTCAAGTATGGGTTGCAGAACTACACCCAGCGGGGAAAGCTGAACTGAAGCCTATTTGTTTCAGTATTGAAAAAGCTCTTTTCAGGAAATGAAAAATACACGTGGCAGCATCACTTGGTGTTCTGCTTGATTATTGTTTACCAATAAGTTAACACCTGGTTAAAAGTAACTGCAGATTGGAACCTAACTTGCTCCATCATAGGCAAGCTCTAATCATGTACATATTCCTGGTGACTCCCGGGTCCCAGCTCCTGGAACGGCGGCAGCAGTGCCGATCGAGTCATATCTCCCCTGATCAAGTCTCTGCCACTAAGCTCCTTCACAAGGGCAGAGACTTGTTTTTTATGTAGCAAACGGAAGGTAGTAATCAAGCCTCAGTAAGGCGGTAGCAGTGCCTGCTTTCACTCTTGTATGTGCAGGAACTGAAGATATTTCTTGCCTGTTTTTAGGCTTCTGTCATTGTGGAGCTTGCATCAGTTTGATGGCATGGAGCCACCCTGCCTCGGCTGTGAACCAGACAAATTGTGGAGTTCTGATGAAGAAAAGCTGCTTTATACTGATTGTTCTGCTGTTTAATCTGTGCCTGTGGGCTCAGGAAGGTCATGCATATCAGGGCCTAAAGCTGATGACGGAGAAAGAATACAGTATCCGGCCAGATTTCGGCCGCAATGAACCTGTGCTGGAAACCGTCACAACAGGACTCTATAACGATCAGGGCTGGCTGCTGGAACGCAGAATCTCCCGGGCAAACCTCACCTATCTGGGACGCATTGCCTACAACCGCACGGATAACCCCTATACTCTCGAGACCGTGAACTACAACCACATGAACCTCATCACCGGCCGGAGCGTAGAGATAAGGGGAGATCACCCTCTGGAAAGCACCATTATAAACTACGATCAGAAAGGCAGAATCCTCAGCAAGACCAGTAACCGCATCTACCCAGAAACCGGAGAGCTTTGGAGCCTGGATTACAATCAAGTGGGCTATATTCACCGCTATTTCCAGACTAAGCTGGACAGCATCGGCAGAATAAACCAGAGAATCAAATACAACTACTTCGATGAACCCATCGAGACTCATTACTACTTCTACACTCCGCTGGGTCTATTAACAGAAATCTGCGCCATGGCCAGCTCGGACACTCTCCTCTTCCGGCAAGTCTACACTTACGATTATGACGACTCTATCCTCTCTGAAGAGCTCTATGACCACACCGATACCATCAGTGAAAAGATCATATACAGTTACGATGAAGACAGAAGGCTGAAGCAGAAATCCCGCTTTGTCTGGAATCCCCGCTTTGGAGGTCAGCCGGTGCTGACCCGGCAGTGGATCTACAGCTACAGCCGATAGATAAAGTGTATGCTCCGGGATCAGAGCGGATTGCAGCGCTCTCTGATCCATCCGGATTTGCCCACGCTGTAAGTAACCAGGAACAAGAGAGGTATGTTCATGAAGTACTTGCTAATTCTATTGTCGTTACTGCTCGTCGCCGCTTTCCCGCTGGGTGCACAGGTGAATGGAGTGCTCACCGAAGTGGAAGGCAAAACCATCCTGAAAGTCTGGGGAGATCACTACGAGAGAGGCTATGCCCAGGGCTCCCTGCTGGGAAGCCGGATTCTTAACATAATGGATGAATATTTCTACCATTCTGTCTGCGGAAACAGCTCTCAGACATACAACTACATTCTAAACTACTACAATGCCCGCTTTGTGGTGAATACTTCCTACACAACCGAAGCCACCGGCGTGATGGAAGGCATTGCCGCTGCAGGGAACAGCCTGTGGCACAATGGCCTGAACCGAAACCTCAACGCCACAGACCTGCTCTTGGTGAATGCCATTGTGGATCTCAGTCCCCTGAGAAATGACATCATGGACGGTGAGGATCTGGAGCTGGGTTGCTCATCACTGAGCAGTTGGGGCGATGCCACTCTGGACGATCCTGTCCTGCAGGGAAGCCTGATCCACACCAGGATGCTGGATTGGTCTCCCCATGCCACTCTGGTAGCCAATCCCTTGCTGGTCGTACATTTCCCTTCAGAGACCACTGAACAGGCCTGGGCTTCCTTCACCTATCCCGGCCTGCTGGGAGCTCTTTCTGCGATAAACTTCCATGGAAGCGCAGCCTTTCTGAACATGGGAAACAGCCATGGCGGCAGCAACTTCGCCGGCATGAATCCAATCCTGCTGACCATCCGGGAAGCCTTGGAAAAACAGGATTACAACGGCGATAACCTCTTCAACCGGCAGGATATGCAGGACGCTCTGACAGGTAACGTGTTTCGCGCCGGCACCATCATCCACACGATCTGGGATCAGAACCCGGGAGAAGAGCCCGTGGTCTTTGAATGCAACAACTACGGCACCTGGGCCAGAACCCAGAACGATGTGAGCGGACTGCCTCACGACCATCTGGGAGCCACCAACCACTTCCGCCTGATGATAGATCCCGCCTATTGCTATCGCTATGCAAACCTGATCACAGCCCTGGCTGCCGATTCCCTGCTGACCATTGCGGAACACCGTCCTCTCTTGAGTACCGCTGCAGGAGTGGGCACCAATCTGATGACCATCCAGTTCATCCCCATCACCGGGCAGGTATCATGGTCTACCGCCACGCCTGAGAATCCGGCCTACCTGGAAGCGGAAACCATCCTCAATACCAGCCAGATCTTTACCTTCCCCACCTCCAATCAGGATTCCCAGCTCAGCCCCGGGCTCAGCCTGAGTTCCTACCCCAATCCCATGCGAAACGGCGGCTCCATCCTGCTGAAACTGGAGGAAAATGCCAATCCAAGCCTGGAGATCTATAACCTGCGGGGACAATTGATTAGAAGCTTCCGTCCGGGTATTATGGAACGTGGAGATCACGAGATAAGCTGGGACGGAAGAGATCAGAACGGCCAACCCGCAGCATCAGGAATATATCTGCTCAAGCTTAGTACACCCAGAGGAAGTATTAGCAGGAGATTGCTGGTTATCGGGGAGTGAACAGTGAACAGTGATCAGTGAACAGATAGTGACAAGTGATGAGTGACGAGTGACGAGAGCCTAACCAGAACTTAAGAAAACCCCGCGGAGCGGGGTGATGTAACCCAGCCCATAGTGAGGGCGAAGCCGAAACTATGGGTAAACCATGTATAGCACCCTTTTTCTCTTCTACAGCTAATCCCCCAGCCGGAGTGCTCAGCACTCTGGCTGGGGGATTAGCTAGTTTTTCTCGTTCTTTAGGCATTATCTCCTACCCATGGTTCGCTGCGCTCACCATGGGCTATGATATATCACCCGGCAAAGCCGGGTTCAGGTGATGAAATCTTTGTCAACAGCCTGGAGAGACCTCCGGTCTCTGTGGCAAATCGGAGTTTGCCACCCCAGGCTCAGCTCCGCTGCTTCACCAATAAGCTGCCGAGTCTTCGTCGACTCTTGCAGGACTCTTCCCGAACACTTTGCTCGGGAAGAGTCGGCCAAGACACGGCGAGGAGTCGGGGACGAGTGAGTGATCAGTGATCAGTGAACAGTGAACAGGAAGTGACAAGTAACGAGTGACGAGAGCTGCGCTGCTTCGCACCTCTTTCTCTTTTACTCCCTGTGGTATAGGCTTTTAAGGGTGGACGAGATGGACAGAATGGACGAGATGGACGCAACTCCAAACTCCAGTAACAGACTCTCTTTTACTTCTTTACTCTTTGTTAATCAAAAAAGAGTATTTTCTGATTTCTCAGCTCAGGGAGCGAAGCAGCGCAGCTCTAATAACTACTAACCATTAACCATTAACTGAGAGGGGTTTCTGCCAATTCGGAGTTTGTCAGCCCAATAGAATCCCTCTGTGTCCTCTGTGTCCTCTGTGTTCTCTGTGGTTTTTAAAAGTGGTGAAGTGGTGGAGCGAAGCAGCGCAGCTCTAATCACTAATCACCTTCTGTGTACTACCCTAAAGTAGCGGACTGTTTTTGGGTTTTCTAAGGCATGACCAAAATGAGCCTTTCGGGGCATGCTCTTCCGAGCACACCCCCAACGTTGAGGCTCACCTTGGGTCCGGCTATCCCTCGCAGGTTGCTCCCCA
>JAKPXC010000196.1 GCA_029567705.1 Candidatus Cloacimonadota bacterium | reverse complement strand
GGTTGAGCCCAATATCCCACAACCTATGATAATGATGTACTTTGCTCTCATCAATACCCCAGTTTGATACCTGAGTCCAGATCCAGGTTTCTTAGCCTGGATAGATTATCCCTGGCTGACACATTGGTGGAGTCCAGTTTGGTCGCTGTCTGATAAGCCGATATTGCTTTAGGAAGATCGTCTATTACTTCATACAACACTCCCAGGATCGTATATGCCTCCGCACTGTTCGGCTCGTGTTCAAGGGCTTTGTGAATTGTCTCAATGGCGGAGGAAAACTTTCTTCTTTGGATCATCAGTTTTGCCTGTTCGATCAGAGCTTCATACTCCAGGACAGAGCTGAATGCCACTTCACTGCGTTGTAATACTTGTTCGACCAAGCCCCGCACGACATCAAGGTCAAAAGGCTTTCTGAGATAGTCGACACATCCCAGCTTCATTGCCTCCACGGCATTCTCTATCGTTCCGTGGGCGGTGATGATGATCGCGTTCTTGAGTTTGCATCGTTCCAGGATCTCCAGCCCTGAGATATCCGGTAAGCGCATATCCAGAAGAATGCAGTCATAATCCGTGTTCTTGATAAGCGAAAGAGCTTCTTGTCCATTCTCGGCAGTATCGATTTGATACTCATATCCCTCAAAAGCCATTTTCAATGTCGTGAGGATATTCCTCTCATCATCCACGATCAATAACTTTGCGTGTCTCATCATGACTCCTTTAGTCTAAATGTATGTTCTGTGGTTCGAGGGGGACAGTAAAGCAGAACGTTGAACCTTTTTCTGGTTCAGATTCTACCCAGATACTGCCACCGTGTGCCCGGACGATCTCACGGCTGATCGTAAGCCCCAATCCCGTTCCACGTGCTGAGTTTCCATCTTCAACCTGCACAAAGCGATCAAAGATTTTATTCTGGTACTGCAATGCGATCCCATGTCCATTGTCTTCGACGGCAAAGAGCACATACTTGCCGGATGCCTCTGCGCTAAGGCGGATCTTGCCAAAGTCAGGAATAGCCTTTAACGCATTGGAGATCAGGTTACTAAGAACTAACAGAAGCTTCACCTCGTCACACCAGATTCTGCCGATCTCCGAAGGGACAAAGATCTCCATACTCGCTTGTTTTTCATTGAGCTGGTTCTTGTAATACTGGCTGGCTGTCGTTAGTAGAGCACTGGGTTCGATCGGTCTGAAGTCCAGCTCTATCCTTCCGGCATCGATCTTACTCAGATCAAGTAGATCACTGACCAATGCCCTCAGCCGGTTGATGTCTTCTTTTGCTATCTCGATAAGTTCTATATCCTGTGCTTTTGGATCATTCCCCAAGGATTCCCTGAGCAGATCGATACTCATGTTTATACTTGTGAGCGGTGTCTTCAGCTCGTGCGATGCTATCATCACAAATTCGCTCTTAAGCTTGTCCAGTTCTTTGAGGTTTGTGACATCGCGGAGAATGAACAAAGCTCCCATCAACTCCTGTTTATCGTCTATGACCGGAGAGAACGAGTACTCCAGATAAGTATGTTTGTTTCCTGCCTGGAAGGCCAAGATATTCTCCGCTTCGCTTCCAATAACCTGTCTGCGGGATCCCAGGCAAACCTTTAAGTCTGCAAAGAGTTTATCATCCTTGGCGATCTCCAGAAAGTGATGCCCGATCAGTTCATTGCGTTTGAGCCGGTAGATATCCAGCGACGGCTGATTGGCATCCAGAACCCGGTAATCAGTCCCGATCAGAAAAATCCCGTCCCGGATGTTGGAAAAGATCGCTTCGATCTTCCGTTGTTCTTCCACTATCTTGCGGATATTCAGGTCGTTGAATTCCTTAATTTTCCCGGCCATGACTCCAAATTCATGCGTCAGAATCCCCAGCTCATCTTCACCCTCGGGTTTGAGCTCAAAGTTGTAATCACCCTGCCCCAGCTTCTGAGTCGCCTCCTTCAGCCTTAGAATTGGCAAAACGATCCTGCGAGACAAGCCCCAGCTCAAGCTCGTTCCCAATACAAAGACGAAGATGCTTACCAAGATCAGAGTAGATTTTCCTTGCCGGGCGATTTTCTGTGTTGCTGAGCTCTTGCGGAACATGGCATCTTGGTTTAGCTGCAAAAGTCTCAGGCAGTTTTTGCGTATCTGATTGCGAAGACCTTCCATCTGTCTGATCACTGCCTCAGAGGGATTTCCCTCACGCTGATACCCTCTAACTCCTGCTATATATCGACGATAGTCGTTCTCGATCTGCTCGACAGTATCCTTCTCTCCCTTCTCGGTGATATTGTCCTTTGCCCTACCCAACCATTGAGAAAAGCTGTCTTCTGCCGTAACCAGAAGCGTGAGGTTCTCCGAGCTGGGATCACTACCACAGATGATGAATCCCCGATGAATACTTTCCAGTTCGTCCATCATTCGCATCGAAGTAATGATGCTGTTGTAATTCATCTTAAGTATATTGTCGCTCGCTTTACCGAGCTGTCCCATAACGAGGAAAGAAACCATTACCACCGCTAAGAGCAGTAGCAATATAAGCTGGAAACTGATAAACAGCTTGTTTTGGATACTATCTCGGATCATCGCGGGAATTCGGATCATATATACTTTGCCACACAGCTTCTTATCTCATCCGGAGAGAATGGCTTTTCAATAAAGTCCAATGCACCAGCTTTGAGACACTTGACGGCAGTATCTATCGTCCCGTGCGCTGAGATCACGACGATTTTTGCCGGGATATCCATCTCGCTCAGCTTCTCGATTAGATCCAGCCCACTCATGCCAGTGAGCTTTAGATCAAGAAGCACGAGATCATAGCTGTATAAAACCAAACGCTCCAAGGCTTCTTCTGCACTCATCACCGAGTCAACAGTTGTCTCAGGATCGCTTAAGCTCCTGCTGAGGGTAGTACGGATGTTCTTTTCGTCATCAACAATCAATAATCTTCGGCTCATAAATCTCCAATTGATTATCGTGCACAGATTTGGGGATGCACATACTCAACGCGGGAGATAATCCACTATCTATAAGGCATTGTCAAGAGTATTCATCTATAACCCGCTTTACTCTCATGAGTTGTCCCCGGCAATAATCAGTATCTTGAGCCCAACCAGAAACCGCCGATCACGGCCGTAACACCCGAAACAGTCGAAGCCAAGATATTCATCAGAGCGGTTCTGATGTGTCCCGATTGATATAGCATCACAGTTTCCAGACTAAAGGCGGAAAAGGTGGTAAAGGCACCCAGGAATCCTGTGATAAAGAAAAGCTTCAAGAGGTCTTGATGAGCATGGTCTTGGAATCTGGCAGAAACAAAACCCACCAGAAGACAGCCCAGCACATTGACAATCAGAGTCTTGTATGGAAAGGGACTGGAGGTCTGGTAGTGAGTTAACACGGAAACCAAATAACGCATCAGGCTGCCCAGAGCTCCACCGGCTATTACCAGCAGGATATCCTGCCAGGAAAATCTTATGGTCAACATACTTCTTTCTCCATAAAGAGTGAATTTCAGGAGTCATCAGAAGCTGTTCCCAGCCCGGTTCGGCATCCATATCTGCCAAGCGAACTCCATCGCCGAAGCCAGAGAATCTACTGCTTACTTTCTGTCAATATAGCGAAGCTCTTTTCCTCATCTCTCCCCAATAAGCTGCCGAGTCTTCACCGTGTCTTGCAGGACTCTTCCCGAACAAAGTGTTCGGGAAGAGTCGGCCAACACTCGGTGAAGAGTCGGCGAGAAATGGGCAGCTTTTTTATTGACAAAAACAGGCATCCTGAAAACTTGAGTCTCCGAGTAGATTGCGATGCGGGAATAGCTCAGTTGGTAGAGCGCAACCTTGCCAAGGTTGATGTCGCGGGTTCGAGTCCCGTTTCCCGCTCCAGTTTTCTCTACACAGCTATAAGTGAGAGGCGACATAGCCAAGTGGTACGGCAGACGTCTGCAAAATCTCCATCCCCGGTTCAAATCCGGGTGTCGCCTCCAAGAGATTAAAGTGGATGCCGGAGTGGTGGAATTGGTAGACACAAGGGACTTAAAATCCCTCGGGCATTAGCCCGTGCCGGTTCAAGTCCGGCCTCTGGTACCATCTTACAAGACGCGGGAATAGCTCAGTTGGTAGAGCGCAACCTTGCCAAGGTTGATGTCGCGGGTTCGAGTCCCGTTTCCCGCTCCATTTTTTTATGGGGCAGATTTCTCTGTCTCGGAAAGTATAAGAGATAACAATATGCAATTCAAGGCTATTATATTCGATATGGATGGCACACTGATCGACTCCATGCAATTGTGGAGGGACGTCGATGCCGAATTTCTGGGCAAACGCAATATCCCCATCCCCAAAGATCTCTTTGATCATCTGCCTTCCGGAAACAGCTTTATCCAGACTGCTTTGTATTTCAAGGAGCGTTTCGCTCTGGAGGATAGTGTAGGCTCCATCATGCGGGAGTGGACGGATATGGTGAGCTGGCACTATTTGAACACCGTGGTTCTGAAAGCCAAAGCCAGAGAAACTTTGGATTACATCCGGGCTTTGAGTTTACCCATCGGCCTGGGCACCAGCAATTCCTGGGAGCTGGCAGAGCAAGTGCTAAGCGCTCAGGGCATCTGGGATTATTTTACCACGGTGATTACCGGGGATATGGAGCTGATGGGCAAGCCATATCCGGATATCTACCAAAGAAATGCCGAAGAACTGGGTTTGGCTCCCCAGGATTGCCTGGTGATAGAGGATACTCTCACAGGCATTCAAGCCGCCAAAGCTGCCGGGATGACGGCTTGGGCGATCCATGATGCAGATAGCGATGGTCAACGCAGACAGATTATAGAACTGGCCGACGAGCATCATCCGGATTACCGTTCCATCCTGAACCGGCTAAAGAACATCTATCAAGGATAATAGAGCATGAATCAAGATTTATACATCATCATTGGGGCTTATGGAAGCGGGAAAAGTGAATACAGCATCCATCTGGCGCAGGCTTTGAACACAGATGGCAACGACGTGGTATTGGTGGATATGGATGTGGTTAATCCCTACTTTCGTTCCAGAGATGTCCGCAATGAATTTGCCGAACTTGGCATTGAAGTGGTAGCGCCTGAAGGTGCCTTTTCCCATGCCGATCTGCCCATGATCTCCCCCAGAATCATGGGTATGATCCAGAACCTAAGTAAAACAGTGATTCTGGATGTGGGTGGTGATCCTGCCGGATGCCGCACGCTGGGACGCTTCGTCGATGCGATAAACGAGCGGGGTTACAGAATGCAACTGGTGGTGAATACCATGCGTCCCTTCACTTCCAACGTGGAAGAAATAGCCACCATGATAAACATGCTGGAATTCAGTTCCAAGCTCAAAGTAACGGAGCTGCTTTGCAACACGAACCTGATGGAAGATACTACCCAAGAAATCGTGGAAGAGGGTATCCGCATCGTGCAGGAAGCATCCGAGCTCTTGAAACTTGATTTCAGTAGTTACACGGTGTTGGATGAATATGCGGATCGGGTTCCGGAAAACCTGCTGAGCAAGACCCGGCTAGTTATGAACTACACTCTGAAAAAACCTTGGGAAGGCCTGCTAAGCAGAGGTATCTAAGCCGGTTTACTTCTCTGCCACCACCAGAAGTCCGGTTCCTGTATGATTCACGGTCTTCTGATCGAGGTGATTCAATATCATACCAATTGGCAGTACGGGCAGGTAGTAGAAGGGAAGCAGCATTCCCAGAGCCTTGGATTTTCCCAAAAGACTAAGAGGGAATTTCATCAGCAGTTTCCAGGCCAGAGAGCCGTATCTTCCATAACTGAAGCGACTTTCGATCACAGCAAATCCGGCATCAAAGAGCTTGGTCTCCAGCTCCTGTTTGTTATAGCCGGGACGCACATGTTCGGAGGTAAACTTCGCTGCTTCATCCAGATCTGAAGGCGTAGAGATAATCAGCTTGCCGCCGGGTTTGAGGCAGTTGTAGAAATTGTGTAAAACAGCCCGGTCGTCCTCTATGTGTTCCATAATATCTATTGCAATCGCCAGGTCGTAACTCAGCTTGGGGCAAAAGGTTTGGAGGTCTGCTTCCTGATAGTGAAAGCGATTGCCAAAGAGATTCCTGCAGGAAGAGGCAAAGTGCTGGAGATAGTCTTTTTTGAGGTCTGTGGCAAAGACTTTGGCCTCTGGATAGAGCTTAAGAACGTGATAACTGTATTGGCAAAAACCCGCTCCGGCATCGTAGAACCTGAATTCCTGCCCTCTCGGGGCATAACGGGCTATCGCTTGCTTCACATAGGCTTGACGGAGCAGCAGCAAATCCATTGCCGCAAAGAAGAGTCTGCGGATTCCCGGGGAAATCCGGATCAGGCTGTTCAATCTATTCTTTATGGGGTCATATTCCATGGCTTCATCCTTGCTAGTTTCTTTCACTGGAGTATCAGGAAATTCTCATTGACGGAATTTTACAAGTGCAGGAATTAGTCAATCATAAGTTTTGTTATGATAGTAAAAGATATAAATCCGATCAGGCGGATCAACCTGCATTCGCACACCAATGTTTCAGACGGGGCACTAAGTCCCCAAAAGCTAATTGAAAGAGCCGTTGAGATCAAGCTGGATCTGATGTCGATCACAGATCACGATACCTTCGATGCCTACAATCTGATCGATATCAAGGCTCTACCTTTGCGTATACTTCCGGGTATGGAGATATCCTCCATCCACAAAGGCTCGGACGTCCATATTCTGGCTTATGGTTATGATAAGGAGAACCGTGAGCTGAAAGACATGACCGAGATGTATTTGAGCGGAAGAAGAGAACGTGCTGCCCGGATGATCAAGATACTGAACGACATGGGTATGCAGATCAGCTTGGAGGAAGTGGCGGAAGTGGCTGGTTCCCGGGAACTGATTGTGCGTCCCCACATTGCCCAGATCATGCTCAAGAAAGGCTATGTGCAAACCAAGAATGAGGCTTTTGACAAGTATATCGGCAACGACAAACCGGCTCATGTCCACAAACCGGAGCTCCTGGTACCGGATGTCCTGAAGATCATCCATGGATCCGGGGGCCTGGCAGTGGTGGCACATCCCGGCAAGCTGGTGAAGCCGGAGTATCTGGACGAGCTGATACTGATGGGTATCGATGGCATCGAAGTATGGCATCCGGATCATTACCAGTATCAGATAGAAGAGTTTACGGAGACAGCCAGGCGTCACGGCCTGTACATGACAGGAGGCAGTGATTATCACGGGGATCTGGACAGCCATAATCTCTTCGACGTTGTGCCTGTGAAAGATATTGTACTGGAGAGCGTTAACAAGCTTTACAAGGAATATCTGTGCCGCGCCAAGTGAACGTTGAACTGATCCGGGATCGTATTCCGGTGCGGTATCGGGTGCACCCTCTGGTGCGGGGTTTTATGATCCTCATCTCTGGAGCTGTGTGCCTGTATTCCGTATACTTTTTGATATTCCACTCCAGATTTGATGCTCCCTTCATCTTCAAGATTCTCCCGTTTATCATCTTTTTCGTGGGTGGAGATTCTCTATTGAAACACCTTTTAAGCCTCAATTCCATTACTTTCTGGGATGAAGGGCTCAAATTTGCATACCTGGCCAAGAAGTCCCTTTCCGTTCGTTACGATCAGATTACTTCCATGTATCTCAAGAGGCATGTGACCTACTATCTTTACCTCACCTGGAAAGAGGCAGACGGCAGCATCACTACTTTTAGAACCAAAGCGTCCTTTCCCAAGATACTGGAGATTATGACCAATATCTACGATCTGGTGCCCGGCTTGGATATTCCCGATGATATTACCCGCAAGTCCTGCCAGTTTCTGGCGGAGCAGGCACGTCTAAAGCAGTCACAATGACATACGACTTTGATACACCCATAAACCGCAAAGGCAGCGGTTGTTTCAAGTATGACGCTCTAAAGATGATCTACGGTTACGATGATCTGGTGCCTCTCTGGGTGGCGGATATGGATTTCGCAGTAGCACCGGCGATTCAGGAAGCAATGCAGAAGCGTTTGAATCACCCGGTCTTTGGCTATAACCTCCGACTTCCCGGCTATTATGAAGCCATCATGGAATGGACTTCCACGCGTTATAACTGGACTACAAAAAGAGAGTGGATCGTTTCACCTCCGGGAGTGGTGCCGGCTCTGTGCTTGGCGATTCTCTCCCTCACGCAGCCAGGTGATGGCATACTGATCCAGCCGCCGGTCTATAATCCTTTCCATACTTCCGTAACGGATCATGGACGCAATTTACTGTATAACCACCTGGTTCCCGGTCCCCGGGGCTGGGAGATAGACTTTGAGGATTTCGAGAAGCAGGCGCGCCTTGCCAAGCTCTTCATCCTCTGCAATCCGCATAATCCCACCGGAAGAGTCTTTACCAAAGCAGAACTTCTCAAGCTGGGAGAGATTTGCAAACGGCATAATGTCCTGATCTTTAGTGATGAGATTCATGCCGATATCATTTACCCGGGATCAAGCCACATAGCTATAAGCAGTCTGGAAGACCTGGGAGATATCACGCTCACCGGTTTCTCTCCTGCCAAGAGCTTCAATCTGGCAGGGCTGGGCACAGGGATTCTGATGATACCCAATCCCATGCTGCGTGAAGCCGTTTCAGGCCTCAATAACAAGCTGCATCTCTATATGGGGAATAGCTTTGGTATTGCGGCTGTGGAGGCAGCCTATCGCGATGGGCTCCCCTGGCTGGAAGAGCTGATGAAGTATCTGGAAGGCAACCGTGATCTGATCACCGGATTCTTGAAGGAGAACCTACCGGAGATTGTAGCCTTCCAACCGGAAGGAACATATCTTTACTGGCTGGATTTTAGAGCTCTGGGAATGAAAGCAGAAGATCTGCAAAAGCTTCTGACCGAGAAAGCCGGTATCGCTCTGGACACAGGCTTTAAATACGGCAGGGGCTATGAGCTCTTTCACAGGATAAACTTCGGCTGTTCCCGCTCTGTTCTGCAAGAAGGCTTGAACCGTCTGCATCTGGCGATCCGTAGCATATAACTACTGCATAAGAGAAAGATTATGAAAGAACAAATCATCGAACTATACAACCGCAAGCCAAGCACTTACGGTATAGCAGAGCGAGAGCTCTATGAGAGCTTCATTAATGAGCTCAATCAGGGCAGAATTCGCTCCTGCGAGCCATTGGGAAACGACTGGCAGGTGAACGACTGGGTGAAGATGGGCATTCTGATAGGCTTCCGCATGGGAGTCCTGGTGGAACTTCCCTGGAGTGACCACAAACCCTTCTTCGATAAAGATACCATTGCAGAGAAACGCTTTGGCCTCTGTGACCAAGTACGTATCGTCCCAGGAGGCAGTTCTGCCCGTAATGGCTGTTATATCGCCCCCGGAGTGACCATTATGCCTCCAGCTTTCATCAATATCGGTGCTTGGGTGGATAGCGGCTCCATGGTGGATTCTCACGCCTTGGTGGGCTCTTGCGCACAGATAGGCAAAAACGTGCATCTTTCTGCCGGAGCTATGATAGGCGGAGTGCTGGAACCGATCAATTCCAGACCCGTGATTATCGAAGATGAAGCCTTTATCGGTGGCAATACCGGAGTATATGAAGGCATTATCATCAAAAAAGGAGCTGTCCTGGCTTCCGGAACCATAGTTACAGGCTCCACTCCCATTTACGACTCCGTGAAAGGCTGCTTTCTGGATCGCGATAAAGGTGGCAGCTTCACCATCCCGGAGAATGCCGTCCTGGTGCCCGGATCCCGCCAAATGAAGGTCAATCCGGCCTTCCAGGTCTATTGCCCCATCATCATCAAATACCGGGACAGCAAGACCGACATTTCCGTGCAACTGGAACGTGACTTGAGAGAAATCCTTGACTGAGGCAAATCGCTTTTCAGGCATTGAGCTATCCCTGATACGCCAGGTGATGGCTTCTGCCCCACCCGATGCCATCAATATGGCACTGGGTGAATTGCGCTTCCCCCTTGATCCCATTTTTAAGCAATACGCCCAGAGCAAGCTCTGGGAGACAGAAGCCTTTTATACTCCCAATGCTGGGCAGATGGAGCTGAGAGAACTGATAGCTGCCTCCTATGGGCCAGACATCTCTGCTCACAGAATCTGCGTTACCAACGGAGCTGAAGAAGCCATCTTCCTCAGTCTCTTTGCACTTTCCAATCCCGGAGACGTGGTAGCCATTCCTGATCCGGATTACACTGCTTATCCTGCTATTGCCGGCCTGATGCAGAATGAAGTGCGACGTCTGAGCTTTGAATCTGATCTCAAGACAGTCAATTGGGACAGATGGGAGCAGATTCTCTCCAACCAAGTTCGCTTCCTGATCCTTTCCCTGCCTCAAAATCCCAGTGGTTTCTATTTCAACGCTTCCGAACTGGAGAAGCTGGCAAGTCTGTGCAACAGATTCGGCATCACAGTTGTAATTGATGAGATCTATCGGGAGCTGTGTTTTGGAGACACACCTCCCCAAGCTCTGGACTACTTTGAGAAGCTTGTCCTGATTGGTGGGCTCTCCAAATCTCATTGTCTGAGCGGCTGGAGAATTGGCTGGGTGCTTGCTCCGGTCGAGGTAGCTTCCACCCTGGTAAAAGCCAAGCAATACGTCTCCACCTGCAGTGGCTGGATGGCACAGGAACTGGCCAAGCTAGCCTTCTCGGAAGCAGGAAACTTAAGTAACCAAAAGATTAAGCAGCAATTGGCAAATTGCCGCAGTTATACCCAAACTGAGCTTTTAAGCGTCATCAGCCCCGAACGCCTCTTCTATCCTTCTGCGGGACCTTATATGATGATAGACGTCCAAACCGACGACATGGCATTTTCTAAAGAATTGGCCAAACAGGGCCTGATCACTGTGCCAGGAACCGCTTTTGGACAAGTCTGCAAAGGCCTTATCCGCATCAATTGTGCCCTACCCTCAGCCGAACTGACTTCTGGCTGCCACATCCTCAAAGGAGTCCTTTCCCAATGAACTACATTATAGTCAATGCCCCTCTTTACGATAACCAAACAGGGATGTTCTCCACCGGCAAGAGCATTCTGATCGCTGATGGTTTGATTAAACACATAGGTCATCTCAGCGAATGCATAGCCTACAGCCCACGCTGTCCGGAAATCCTGGATCTGCGCGGAAAGGTCGTTCTGCCTTCCTTTACAGATACCCACACTCACTTTGTGGAACTGGCCAAACGCAGGATTATGGTCGATCTGCAGCATCGCAGCACCATAAACGAGGTAATAGGGGAACTCTCGAGCTTTCGCAACACCCATGAGGCGTTGCCGGAGTGGATACTGGGTGGAGGTTGGGATAAGAACAAGATCGACGAACCAGAGAGCTTGAATCGTCAGCTCCTGGACAGTGTTTTCTCCGATCTCCCGGTTGCCCTCTGGAGCAAAGATTATCATGCCAAGCTCTGCAATAGCCTGGCACTCCGCCTGGCAGGCATAACGGATAATAGTCCCGATCCCGCCGGAGGCAGATATGGCAGAGCATCGGATGGTACCCTAAACGGCATCGTCTATGAATCCGCCTCAGACGCTATGGAAAAGGTGATCAGCCAGCCAGGACTGGAAATCCTGAAACAGGCAGTCCTTAGAACCGTAAGGGAAGCTCATCAGTTTGGTCTCACTGGTGCTCATACCATGGAAGGAGCCTATAGCTGGTCTGTCCTGGAGTCTCTCCGGGACTTGCAACCACTTTGCCGTTTCACCTGGCATTTTCCTCCAGAAGAGCTGGAAAACTTGGGAAATAGCGGCATGAAGACGCACACTGGTGATAATTTTTACCGGATCGGGGGTATGAAACTCTTTGCTGATGGTGCCTTGGGTTCACAAACCGCTGCCATGTTCGAGCCCTATACTGGCTCCGATAATCTCGGTATTCTTCGTTATACGGATGAAGAACTGCGCAAGCAGGCCGAGGAAGCAGTCTCTGCCGGTTTTGCCCTCTCTATTCACGCTATAGGCACCAAAGCCGTGCATCAGGTTCTGAGCCTTTACAAAGATTTGAATACCCGTTATCCCAATCCAGGCCATCGCATCGAGCACCTGCAATCCATCCGCAGGGAAGATCTTCCTCTTCTTCGGGAATCAGGAGCTTTCTGCGCCCTGCAACCGGTGCATCTGGCAGGAGATATTCCCAATATTGAAAAGCATTGGCAAGCCATAAGACATCTAGCCTATTGCTTCAAAGACATCCTTGCCTACTGCAGAAGCTATGGTTTTGGATCTGATGCTCCCATCGAAAGCCACAATCCCTTCCTGGGGATCTATACTGCCCTTCAGCGCAAGGCCGCCCTTGACCCCGGTTCACCAAGCTGGATTCCCGAGCAAAAGCTCAAGCTCCAGCAAGCTATCTTTGGCTACACTGCCGGAGCAGCCATTATCTCCGGGACAGAATCTCATCTGGGTAAGCTCCTCCCCGGCTATTATGCAGACCTGATGGTGCTGGATGACTTCCGGGATGAACCGGACGAATTCTGGCTGGATGCCAGTCCCAGAATGCTTTTCTGTGGAGGAGAGCCGGTCCTCTCCGACCTGTAAAAGACTTAACAAGATTCAACCGCTTAATCCTGTTCATAGAAGGAATGCTGCATACAGAACGGCCAAGCTGTTGATTGATGTCCACAGATTCCAACCTGATCTAAGCCGCATCGGTTCATTCTCTTTGCTGCGTACCCTTTGAATACCTATCTTATGTGTATTATAACAACATATACGAGGTGAAAAATGAAGAAGATATCCTTATTACTGATTTTGCTCCTTGCAGTATTAATCCTGCCTGCAGCCACAGTTACGATCTTTGAAGAAGGGTTTGAAGGCACTTTCCCCGGAGAGAAGACCACAGTTAACGGAGATCCCACCTGGGACGATAATAATCACACTGCCAAGACCGGTTCATGGTCTGCCTGGTGTTCAGGAACCTACTATGATGATTGGGACGAGTACGAAGACTATATCTACGGATATGAAGATGGAGAAGAAAGTTTTCATTATCAGGACGAAATGGAAGCCAAGCTGGTCTTCGGTCCCTTTGACCTGAGCTCTTATTCCAGCGCTACTCTCAGCTTTGCAAGCTTGGTCTCTACAGAAGAAGACTACGACTATCTGGTAGTAAACATCGTGAGAAATCTTCCAGAGAATCAGGAAGAATCCCCCATCCATAGGGAATCGGGTGAAGGTGAAGAGCTCTGGAATGAGCATAGCATCTCACTTAATGAGTACTTGGGCTCCACTCCCATATTTATCTCTTTTGAATTCCATTCCGATAGCAGCGAACATAGTTATCTGGGTGCCTGGATAGATGATGTTAAGCTGGTGGGAACCAGGTGAGGCAATCTCTTAGCTATCCCATAAACCGGTAATCAAGCAATATGGAAGACCCTTGGCAGATAAGGTATCAATGAGGTTAAGACATAGGATTAACTACTGGAACTCCAGCCTTAGGCTTAAGCTCTTCCGTCAGCGTTTTGAACTAGCCGGGCTCCGCTCCGGGCGTTATCCCCCGCCCAGCTATGTACTCTGGGATTGCACTCGCCGATGCAACTTGAATTGCCTCCACTGCGGAGCTTCCAAAGAGCACTATGACAACGAGCTTTCGACAGTTCAGGTGAAGGGCTTCATTGATCAACTTGCCAGATTAAGGGTTCGCACCTTTGCCGTTACGGGAGGCGAACCCCTCCTGCGAAAGGATCTGATCGAGCTCCTAACCCATGCTTCCAGATTGGGAATCAAAACAGGGGTGGCCACCAACGGCTTTATTCTGGATGAAAACAAAGCCAGAGAACTCAAAGCTGCAGGTGTCAGTTCCATCCAGATCAGCCTTGATGGAGATGCCGATACACACAACCACATCAGGCAGAATCCCCATGCCTTCGATCGTGCCGTGCAGGCTCTGCGCTATTGCCGAAAGGCAGGAATACAGCTTCTCACCGTCTCCACCGTAGTTACTGGTATGAATCAGGATAAACTGGAGCATATCAAACAGCTTCTGCTGGATGAAGGAATCAACCAGTGGAAGATCATCCCCCTGATGCCGATCGGTCGTGCCGAGAAAAGCAATCTACAGATCGATAAGCCGGCTCTGAAACAGCTCTTGGAATTCATTTCCCAAGCCCGCAGGCAAATCCCAATCCTACTTGGGGAAAACCTTACTTATCTGGGCAGGGATGAAGCCCGGTATCGCACCAAGGTCACCTATTGCCCGGTTGGCATCAGTGCTTGTTGTCTGGGTACCGATGGTAAAATCCGGGGGTGCCCGGAGATGCCGGACGATCCCCGCTTCATCGAGGGCAGCATCCTGGAACAGAGTTTTGACGAGATCTGGCAGAAAGGCTTCAAACCATACCGAAACCAGTCTTTGAGAGAACAGGATCCTCTTTGCGGAGCCTGTTCTCTATGGGATAAATGCCGGGGAGGATGCTGGGTGATGCGCTTGGGAGAAGCTCACTGCATCAAGAATTGGAGAGTGGAATGAAGCTTTGTTCATACATCCCATCAATTTCCGGTTATTTTATCAGCGGTTCCACTGACAAGGAATCCAAAAAGCTATTTTGCATGCCAATTACCGTAGTCAAGCGGTAGAGGAGAGATTATGAAGCACATGATGATCTTGGCTTTGATCCTGCAGGTGGGCAGTTCGGTCTTCATGCTGGAGTCACGCTCCAAATCCTGGCGTAAGCTGCGCTTGAGCCTGAGTATTTTCTTCACTGCCGCGCTCAGCTTGCTGCTCAGTTCCTGCTGGAATCCCAAGAAGCGGATAGATCCCGACGAGAATGTCGATTACGGGCCTCCTCCGGACTATGAAGAAGTGGAGACGACTCCGGCAACCATTCCTGATGCGGATATCGAATCCATTGTGGCTTATGGCCCTCCGGAAGTCTTCAATCCAAAACCCACTCCCACGGGAAGGCCAAAGAGTCATCCAAAGGATAAATCAGTTCTCCAGGTTCCTGCCAAGCCGAACAGCCCGAAGCCAGCCACTCAGACCGATCCTCCTCCTGAAGCTCCTGAGCCGGATATCTGTTACGGCCCTCCTTCAGGATATTGATTGTAAGCCTGCTCTTCAACAAAGGGAGTTTAAAGGCTCGGCTTTGTCAGTCTGTATTGTCTCTCAAGCATAGAGCCGCACCAGAGATGTGCGCAAAGAAACCTCCTCACAGAATGTTATTGACCAAATCTATCGATCCGAACAGCGTTAATGGAAGCAGGATTCATATATCTACATGTACTGAGGAGTTATGAAAATATTACTGATACAAGCTCATCCACGCTTGGATAGTTACTGCCACTCCCTGGCTGAAGCATACTATAGGGGAGCCAAAACTGCCGGTCACGACGTGAGAGTAGTTGAACTACCTCGGCTTAACTTCGAACAATACCTCATGTCTGGACAAAAGGACAAGATCGAACTCACCGAAGAACTGCTTGATGTGCAACGCCTCTTTTTGTGGGCAGATCTTCTGGTTTTTGCTTACCCCACTTGGTGGACTGCTCCTCCAGCACTTCTTAAGCTTTTTCTGGAAATCATCCTCGCACCCAGCTTTGCCTACAAGTATCATAAGTCCAAAGGACTGATCCCCCGTTGGGATAAACTCCTTAGAGGGAAGAAGGCTAGATTAATCGTCACCATGGACGCCCCACCGCTTTACTATAAGCTCTTTATCCGTGATCCGGGCTACAAAATGATGAATGCCAGCCTACGATTCTGTGGTGTGAAGCCCGTGCAGAGAACCTACTTCGGTTCGGTCAAGCTCTCCTCCGGGAAGGTTAAAAGAAGATGGCTTGAGAAGGCTGAAAACCTTGGAGAGAAGGAGTAGTTCATGATTGGCTTTCTATTTAGGTTCTTTACTCCCTGCTTCTGCAGTTATCCGGATATAGCTACGTCACTCCTCGATTCCTGATAAGATTATACCGCACTTCCGCCGCACTTCCGCCGCGACTCCGCCGCATAGGCGGCAGAATCGCGGCGTTAGTGCTTCTCCTTCGCCTCATTTTTTTATGAGTGGCAGAGGTGTAAGGTCTCACCCAAACCTGCAAACGAGAGCTTCAGCATAGCTGTCGCGATGTCCCCCCGCTGTATTAGTCAACTATCAATCTGGTATAGTTTGACCACTCGGTGTCATAATTCTCTATAGTGATCTGCGTAATGCGGAGTTCTCTGTTCGCTACCCATACAGCGGAGTGCGGAGGATAGCTCTTCCGCAGCGTTGATAATCAGGGCAAGGTAATCCTGTCAAGCGCTCATCAGGCGCAGGCAAAGCCTGATAGATCAATACACGGCTTTAACCTGATAAAATGCTTGAGGTAATGGCTCTGTATCAACGAATACTGTGCTGTCCGTCTCTCCGATCAGGTTGTATTCACCCTGAGGGTCCACTGCCCGGTAAACCCGGTACAGAGACGCTCCGGATAATTCTGCCCAACTCAGTATGATCGCGGATCCATCCCGGCTGATCATGAGTTCGGACATTCCCAGTGGGACGATGTCCATGCGCACCGGAACATTTAGGATCGGTTGGCTCGTATCGTTTGAATTGATCCTCAAGGTAGCATGGTAGGAACCGGGGCTCAAAGATCCGGCATCAAAGCTGAGCGTCGTCTGTCGGGTTGCTCCACTGGAGACCGAACCACTGACGGGGGAGATGCTGACCCAACCGAGGGATGCAGAAGCGGGGTCCATGACGATAGTTCCATTCAAGCTGTGAGGCGGTCCGCCATAGACGTCACCGTCGATCTGATAATCCAGACTCAGACTTCCCGTAAGATCACCGAGGATCGTGACGTTGACCGTGGCAACGGCTGTTTCACCACCCCGGACGACACCCCAACCTCCGTCATTCCCAGTCCAGATGATCACGATCCCATTACCGGAGACTTGATCCGGAACCATTGCTCCACCGGTACCTCCGACGAAGCCGGTAGCGCTATTGACCACCACTCCTGCGGGGAAACTGATGCGGACATTTCTCAGCCATTCATAGTCGGGGCTGGCATTGTACACGGTAAATACCCAGTCAACCGTGCTATTGGCGGCATAGGCGGAGGTATTGGCTACCAAGGTCGAGCTGCTGATGTTCCTGCCTGAAGCCGGGGAATGCTCCTCAGGTGCGAGCAATTGGAGGCTATAGTCCAAAGGCAAGCTACCCGAATTGCCGATCTCGATGCTGTGCGAGTTTTGTCCGCTGGGGCTCAAAGAAGCCGCAACAGATAGGGTGGACAATACAAGCGTGGGAGGGATATAGCCCATTCCGTTCAAGGGCAGGCTTAGTTCCGCATGCAAGAGGCTATTGCTGTGGATCTGCATTACCGAGCTATAATCCACGGGGAGTATCGGAATAAAAGTAATAGTATATGCTCTCGATTGACCTGTTTCGAGGCTAAAGTTCGCAGTATTCCGCATAGCTCTTTCCGAGGTCACCTCAAAGCCCGTAGGAGTGCTAAAGGACCCAGTCAGAGTCGTATTCCCGAGATTACTGATCACAAAACTCCGCGTGCTGCTGCTATTTATCTGCTGAGCTCCAAAACTGAGCGTATCCAGATCGACGACGATAAAGGGATTTGCGCCATACCCGACTTCGAGACTGACGGGAACTTCGATCAAGCCATTCCCCGGGGCATTACTGATGATCTTGAGCGTGGCATTGTGAATCCCCACCTGAAGCTGAGCCGCATCCAACGATAGGCTGAAATCCCTGCTTGTGCCGGCGATCAAGGAACCGGATTGCGAACCGGCACCATCCAAAGTCAGCCAGGCAAAGCTATCTCTCACCCCGTCGGGTAGCGCTTTACCGGCTCTGCTTGCCTGGGATAAGATCTCCGCGTTGCTCCGGCTGGGGTATTCGACGGAGATGCTATAGGTCAAGTCGCTTCCCCCGCCATTGCTGAGCCGAAGGGTCTCTGTGAGCTGGCTGCCGATCAGGACAGATCTGGAGAGCGAAGTCATATTTGTCTCTGCGGAGGGAGGAACGGGGCGGGTATAGGGATAGCCACTGTTTTGATCCGGGCTGATCTGCCAAACGGTTTGCATATCATAGCCCACAAAGGTGCTAGCTGTTTTCATCTCTGCCGTAGTCTTACCGTAGCTGGCATTCATCCCCGCGGAAGTGGCTGTATTGGAGAGTACTCTGTCCCAATAGCAATTTGAAAAACTGATGCTTGTGCCGACGATGTACCCCACAAATCCCCCGGCAGTAGGAGCCTCGTTTGCGGAATAATCCATAGTCACAGCGGCATAGCAATTGCTGAAGTGTCCTCCCGCCGTACCGGAGAATCCCCCGACCTGATCATAGCCGATCACAGCTCCATTGACATAACAATCCGTAAAGGAACCCTGTCCTGTTCCGACGAAACCACCCACATAATATGTCCCTTGCACCATGCCATGAAATGAGCTCTTGGAGATCGCACCGAAGTTTATCCCCACCAATCCGCCACAGTAAACCCCAAAAAGGCTAAATACTCCGCTCGATACTGTGACATGGCAATTGGTGATCGTGCCGTTGTTTGCGCCTACTAAGCCGCCGATCTGGTTATAACCTGTGATCCAACTGCAACCCAGAGTAAGGTTCTTCAGGCTAAATCCCGTACCTGTGTTGCCAAAAAAACCGATCCATGATTCATAACCACTATGATTAGCATGCATTGCCGTCACTCCCGTGATACTATGGTAGTTCCCGTCCACTTTACCAAAAAAAGCGTTATTCCGTGTGCCGATCGGATCCCATCCATAGCCATAGTTATAGCCGGCATTACCTTGAGTAAGGTAGGATGTCATATCTATATCGTTCAATATCTTATAGTACTTGTCACTGTGCTCTGCGCCTAGGTATTCATTAAGCTTGCGGAGCTGCCCAGGGGTTGAGATCAACCAGGGATCCGCTTCTGTTCCGCACCCTCCAGCGAATTCTTCCGGGATCGGGATACAGATACCGCTGACCGGCATGATGTAGGTGCTCTCCCGGTCACTGTTGCTGGTGATGACGAGGTTGCCATTAAAGTTCCCATAGCCTGATGGTGCGAAGGTCAAGCCACAATTAAGCGAGGTGCCGGGACTGAGGGTAAATCCCAGGCTGTTTGCCTGCCCATTGACAGTATAGTCGGTGGGAATAGCCATAGTTCCGCTCAAACTGAGCTGACCGATATTGGTGACCACAAAGCTCTGGCTGTTTGATGTTCCCGGATAGACGTCTCCAAAGGCAAACTGGGTGGCACTTACTGAGATGCGGGGCAATACGGGGTTTCCGGATGCCACCTGTTCCCAGACCAGATATGGATAGCCATTATTCACGACAGAGTTTAGGAACCAATAGTCGTTAGTTCCATTGGCGGTCTCACCGGCAAAGTCCCAACCCACAAAGGTATCCTGAGTCTGCATGGCTACCGTTGTCTTCGCATAGCTGCTTGGTAGAGCGTAGGACGTGCTCATGCCCGTGGTCTGGAGATCCCAATAGGAATTGCTCGCACTTCCACTATTCAGGAATCCCAAGATCCCACCACGAAAGCTTTGATTGCCTGTATTGGTGACAGAACCGGTCGCAAAGCAATTGGTGATCCCGGCACTTGCTCCGGTTCCCTGATAGCCAACTAACCCACCAACATAATCCACACCCCGAGCTGAAGCCCGCGAGTAAGATTCGTAGATAAAGCCGTTGTTCTGACCAACCAGTCCGCCAACCGTATTCCCTCCGCCCAGCACGTCCCCAGCGGTGTGACAACGCTTGATGTCACCATTATTCCACCCGACCATTCCACCGAGCCAGACACCGCCTCGGACGCTGCCGGTGGCAGAACAATTCGTGAGAGTTCCGTTGTGGCGTCCAACCAACATTCCCGTCGCGCTTGAACCCTGAACTACCGCACTCGCTTCAGTGGATATATTCAAGTTTTCGATCAGGCTCCCGGTTGCCGTCGTACTCCATAGCCCGCAATCTGCCAGACTTGGTCTGGCTATATTCAAGCCGGAGATCGTCTTGTAATTACCGTCAAAGTGTCCATAGAAGGGAGCGGAGGCCGAGCCGAAGGGTAGCCAGCCGGAGCTTCCCCAAGCCGTGTACCCTTCTCCACCGGATTGCAGATAAGAGCTCAGCGAGATATCCGAGACCAGCTTGAAGTGAGTATTGGCATAGCTGCTGCCCAGATAGTTCCTGATGCTGTTTAGCTGGCTTGCGGTGCTTATCCGGTAAGGATCTGCAGCGGAGCCGAATCCCTCTCCCGGATATGTGAAGCAAGGTGGTAAAGTGATGTTATCGATGAAGACCCGATCCATTTCATGAGCGCCTTCGTCCATATCAAAAGCATCCCGTTTAAACGACCAAGATAGGTTATGAACCCCCGCAGAGATGGCAAAGCTCTGCACTGACCAGGGGTTTATCCCCGCCCAGCGCGCTTGAAGCACCCCATCGATGTAGAACCGCAGAAAGTCGCCAAACTCTCCTCCACCGTATTCCGTATCGGTGCGCATGGCAAAGCTGACAGTCCCCGCAGTGGTGACGTTAAGATTCAAGTTGAGGTTTGACACCGAGTTGTGAAAGAACCCTCCCGAGATCATGCAATTTGTCCCGGCATACGGCTCATAAGAAGAGAGATTCCATTGATCGTTCGGGGTGTCCGTTATCCAGTTCAGAAGCCCGTATGTTGTTCCCTCAAATCCTTCCGTGATCGCCTCTGCCGTGGAAAAAACGCCACAAAGCAGGATCATCATGACAAAAATAGCCGGTTTTAAGCGGCAGATATGCAGTTGCTCAGTTTTATGCATCATTGATTACCTCACTGTTTTCTTGATCGGTTCGTATGATCAAAGCGGAGAAACGTTCTCTACAACACCAGTGAGGCACTGCCTTGGGCTACACGGCAAGCAAACCTTAACCTGTTATATATCAGCCTGTTCTTAGGCAGATGCGTGAAACGATATCCAGTTTTTTCTACTAATGATCTTAAGTCTGTGAGTATTCAATAAGATCCCGAGATAGCGTCAAGCTATTTTCTAATCGGAGATCATCCGCTCCGCACTGTGTAGTTGTAAACCCTCACTGAATACTTCAAGCTTAAACACCAATACTTCAATTGTCCAAGTGAGAGCAAGTTGAAGTTTCAAGTGAGGGTTTACATTATGGGATATAGTACTTCACAGGTAAATACGACTTTCCATACGTCAAATTTGCGCTTGACATCAGAGCTATAGCACTTTATCATGCCCGATATTGCATTTATCAGTGCAATGGTATTTTAGCTTATTAGGAGTAGATATGTTTCCTGGTGGAAAGAATATGAAAGACCTGATGAAACAGGCACAGAAGATGCAGGCTGAGATGATGAAATCTCAGACTGAGCTGGAAAGCAAAGAGTTTGAAGCCAGCTCCGGCGGTGGAGTGGTAAAAGTGGTTTTGAGCGGAAAATACGAACTCAAAAGCCTGAAGATTGATCCCGCAGCCGTGGATCCCGAAGATGTGGAAATGCTGGAAGATATGATCATGGCAGCCATTCAGGAAGCGCATTCCAAGGTCAGCGAAGCCTCCGAAGAAACTATGGGCAAGCTCACCGGTGGGATGAAGATTCCCGGGATGTTCTAAAGGCATGCTCCTTTCCCTCTCTCTGGAACGCCTGATTCAGGCCTTTAACCGCTTCCCGGGTATCGGCCGCAAGACCGCTCAGCGCCTGGCGTGGCATCTGCTGAGCCAGGACAAAAGCTTTGCTCTGGAACTGGCAGAAACCATCAAGAGCACGGTGGAGAGCTTCACCAGTTGCAGTCACTGCCAGATTCTCTCCGAGCTCGATCCCTGTCCCATCTGCACGGCCACAGATCGTCAGGATGACGTTTTGTGCGTGGTGGAGAGCAGTTCAGACGTTCAGATAATCGAGAACATGAATGAGTTTAAAGGCAGATACTTTGTATTGGGGCATCTGCTTTCACCTCTGGATGGCTATGGCCCAGAGCAGATTCACTCCGAGGCTTTGATTCACAGGGTAGAAGAGCTCAAGCCTCAGGAATTGATTCTGGCACTCAAACCTTCTGCCGAAGGTGAAGCCACCATTCACTATCTTACCGAACTTCTGAAAGATAGACCTCTCAAAATCACTCGTCTTTCTACGGGTATCCCCTTTGGCGGCGAGTTGGAATACAGCAGTTCGGTAACACTGAGTAATGCCTGGAAACGGCGCTTTTCGGTGTAATAAAGAATGTTTACCGGTATCATTGAAGCCTTGGGAGAGCTGAAATCCAAGCGACAAAACGGGGACCAGACCCTCATAACCCTTAGCCGTCCCTCTTCCTTTGACAACCTTAAATACGGCTCTTCAATCGCTTGTAACGGAATCTGCCTCACTGTGGTGGAGCTCCGTGCGGAGAGCTTCACAGTCCAGGTTATGAATGAGACAGTGAAAAAGACCACCGTCTCACACTGGCAGACCGGAGAACGGATAAATCTGGAACGTGCCTTGAAACTGGGAGATCGGTTGGATGGACACTGGGTACAGGGGCATGTGGATAAAACGGCTCTGCTTCTGGAACGTACTACCATCAAGGATGCTCTTTACCTGAAGCTGGAGCTTCCAGTCTCAGATCGGGCTCTGATGATTCCACAGGGCTCCATAGCTGTTAATGGAGTAAGCCTCACCGTAGCCGAACTCAGCTCTGGCTGGTTCAAGGTTGCCCTCATCGGGCACACTCTGCAGAATTCCAATCTCTCACTCGCTCGACCTCAATCCCGTCTCAACCTGGAGTATGACGTTCTGGGAAAATACATCCTGGGCTCAAAGAGTTCAATCAGCAAGGAATGGTTACATGAACAGGGTTTCTAAACTGCTTGTTTTAACGACACTATTATTCTTCACCGTGCTTCAGACCGCCTGCGGCAGCAAACGCAATCCCACCGGAGGTCCGGAGGATACCAGTAAGCCTGAACTGCTGGCCAGTTTACCTGCTGAATTTGCAGATATCAGCGGAGGTTTAATTGAACTGACCTTTTCCAAGCATCTGGATAAAAGCTCTGTAACCACAGGACTCTACATCTACCCCCTGATACAGAACAAGAAAGTGGTGGTGGAACGCAACAAAATCACCATCCGCATCAATGAGCCTCTCCTGCAGGATACAAACTACTTCGTTACACTCACCAACAGGATTAAAGACATACGCGGCAATGCCTTGAAAGAGAATCAAAGCTTGGTCTTTGCCTCCGGGACTCTGCAACGTAACCGCCTTTCCGGGACTCTGATCTACGAGGATGAGACAGATCGGGTTTTCCCGCTGCAGTTCAGTCTCTTTAGTGCAGATTCACTCCAAGTGTTTTCCAGGCAGATCTCAGGGGCAGCTTTTGCGATTGATGAGCTTAATCCCGCTACTCACATATATCGCGCTTATATTGATAAGAACGCCAATAACCGCTATGATTTTAGCACAGAACCGTGGACAGAGGGAAGAGTGAATATTCGCGGTGTTGCCAGCCTGGATCTGAACATGGCCTATGCCGATACCAGCTTGCCCAGGATCAGAACGGTCAGAACGGTGAGTAATCGTGAACTGCTGGTGAGCTTTAGTGAGACGATTTCTTCCTTGGATGGCCTGACCATAGCGGGGCCTAATTCTGTTGAGTTACCCATTCAAGCACATTATCTTGAAGGGGAGACTTTGGTGATCATTACAGCAGAGCAGGCAAGAGCGGATTATGAATTGAGGATAACCGGATTAACCGATAGAAAGCGTAATGTGAGCCGCGATCTGCGTAGCCGATTTACAGGCTCAGTAAGCGGAGATACCGCTGCTCCACAGGTCTTGGGAACAAATCCCCGCAACGGAACTGCAGTGCAATCATTGAAACCAGAGCTGGTGATAAACATCTCTGAAGTGATTAATCCTGCCACTATCAATTTGGAATTGCGTTCTGCTGATGGCAGCCAAGCTGTGGCCTTTGAGAAGCTCTCTTCGAATCCAAAACAGATCAGAGTGCGTCCTACAGTAAATCTGGCGGCTAATCGTTCCTATACCCTATCTGTGGGAGGCAATCTGGCAGATTATTCAGGAAACAGGCTGGCTGAGAGCTACATCTTAAACTTTCTGGTGTTGGGGTCAAACTAAGGGAAAAGACCTGATCCTTTAAGTAGTAAACTCCAGATAGCCACAGCCAGACAATCCTTTCACAACCAAGCAACAAGATATCGCTGGTACCCACCAGTAGACAATACATCAACACCTCGCCCAGCGTCTCCCAGCCCCACACATACCCCTCTAGTCACTGGTTACTAGTCACTAGTCACTATCTGTACTACCCTAAAGTAGCGGACTGTTTTTGGGTTTTCTAAGGCATGACCAAAATGAGCCTTTCGGGGCATGCTCTTCCGAGCACACCCCCAACGTTGAGGCTCACCTTGGGTCCGGCTATCCCTCGCAGGTTGCTCCCCA
>JAKPXC010000195.1 GCA_029567705.1 Candidatus Cloacimonadota bacterium | reverse complement strand
ATATGCATGTTATTCATGGGTGTCTCCTTTTGTGGTTATTTGGGGCACCCATTTTTTTTGAGGGGGCTATGATGTTAAGTACTTTTCATCGTCAGTAGAGAAATCCCTTTCATGGAGGTTTCTCTGTGTCCTCTGTGGTTTATTAAGTGGTGGAGTGGGGGAGTGGGGGAGCGAAGCAGCGCAGCATTAACTTATTAACTCATTAACTTTTTAACCCGTTAACTTCCTAACTCCTCCCCACCCGATACCTCAGCCACAAGGTATCGTTCTGCAAGTTTTTCACTTCCATGAGCTGGAGTTTGGTTGGCAGGATATCCGGCCAGACGGGTTCGGGAGAATTAAACAGCGAGGGAATGGTGAATCCGCCGATCACCACCGGACTGAGCATGATATTGATCTCATCCAGCAAACCAGCCCGGATTAAGGCCCCGCTCAGTTTTCCGCCGGAACTGGTGGCAATGGTGTGAACGCCCAACTTAGTTTTCACTTTTTCCAGCATCTTAGGCAGATCAACCCTGCTTTTCCCTTCGATCAAATAGGGCAGATTGCGGCTGCGCAGGAAGGCCAGATATTCCGGAGGAGCAGCTTCTGAAGTGAGGTGAACCATGTAGGTCTCGGGATCGTCACATTCGGCTGTGTAGCCATTGCGGAAGCGTCCCCGGCCATCGACCACAGAAGTCCAGGTCTTCCTTTTCGGATTGTGCAGGATTTCCTCCGGCAGGAAGTCCTCGTAGAGGCTCTCAGGATCGTCTTTATAGACTGGAAGCTCCAGCAGTTCTTCATTTTCTGCCACCAGCATGTTGCAGCCTTCCAGAAACATATCCGGTGCGTAGAGCTCCCGGATGGTCTGAGAGAAGCTTTCCCACAGGCCTGGTGCCATGAGCATCCCATAGAGCTCAGGTTGTTTGTAAGTATCGAACATAGTGGAGTTTGGCGCCAGACTGATTCTGCCATCCACCGAGGCACCGACGTAAAGCACTACCTTGGGTCTGTTCATTGTATCCTCCCTAAAACTATTTCCCGATGACCAGAAACCTATATCTCTGCTGCTGTCAATCACAATATCAACTCTTTCTCGTGCCTGTTTTCACCTGGAGAAGGGCATTTTCCACATGGAGTCTCCTGCAGAAGAAATCGCTGCAAGTTCCGGCTCAATCGAGAAAAACCTTGACATCCGCTTCAACAGATAATTAAATGAATAAAACAAGCTTTGTTTGCATGGGAATACTGATCTTGTTTTATAACAAATAGATATGAACTCACGCAAACAAAGAGAAACAGAGCCCCTGAGCATAGTAATGAAGGAAGATAAATGCAGTTTTTAAGAGCACTTTTGCGCAGACAAGCGGTGCAACAATTCATCAAGTACGTAATCGTGGGAACTATAGTCACCGGGATTGATATGATCTCGCTGCATCTATGTTTTCGCGTGCTTCATATTCCGATCAAGCTATCGGTGGTCATCGGCTTCATGTGCGGCAATATCTCCAGCTTTATCTTCAATAAATACTATACCTTCCGCAATTTCTCCCCTGCTATTATCCGCCAGTATATCAAGTATTTCGTTACGAGTATGACGGGACTGCTCTGGACTCTGGGTCTGATGACCCTGTTCTATGAGCACTGGGCGCTTTTTGCTGGGATTACATCCTATAACTATCTCTTGTGCAAGATGATAGTGGCAGTCCTTGTGATGTTTTGGAACTTTACCATCATCCGGCATTGGACTTTGGCGGATTACAACCTGCCTCACCTGCCGGAGCTTCCTGCCTCCAAACAGCAAAGCGGGGTTTATCTGAGCGTGGTTATCCCTGCCTACAACGAGGCAGACCGCCTGCCGGAGACTTTGCGTGCCGTCTTCTCCTGGCTGAAAAACAAGGACTTCAGCTATGAAGTGCTGGTGATAAACGACGGCAGCACAGACAGGATGCTGGAGCTTCTGAAAGAGGAATTTGCTGGAACGCCGGGTTTTCAGGCCTGGTCGCTGCCTCAGAACATGGGAAAAGGTGCGGCTGTGCGGGAAGGAATGCTGCTGGCCAGGGGCGAGTACCGTCTCTTTATGGATGCCGATAACCAGATTCATATAGATGAACTGGAGGCCTTTCTTTCCAGCGCTGACGGCAAGCGTGTGATAATCGGTTCCAAGTATGCCGGTGCCGGTGCCGGACGTGACGAGATAACAGCTTCCCGGGTCTTCGTTTCGAGGCTGGGGAATATGGTAATCAGATTGCTCTTTGGGCTGGAACTGGCCGATACTCAGTGCGGATTCAAGCTTTTCCCGGCTCAGGTGGCGGAATCTGTCTTTCGTCTGCAAAGGCTTCAGCGCTTCGCTTTCGATGTGGAGATACTCTGTCTGTCGCAGCTCTTTGCCGTGGAGATAGTGGAACTTCCGATCAAGCTCTATCCTGCTTCGGAAAGCCGGGTGCGGACTCTAAGGGATAGCTTCAGCGTCTTCAGGGACTTAGTGGTTATCAAGCTCAATATCTGGCGTCGGCGTTATGGCATGCCGGATTTGAGTGTAAACTGCAGCGGACTGCATTTAAACAGGGAAATCTAGCATGAACCGTGCGTGGAAGCTGCTTAATCTGGCCTCGGTGCTGATTCTTATCTGTTCTGCCCTCGTGATCTGGCAGACCAACCGTCAAACCCGTTTCTGTTCGGATGATTATCTTTACAGCCACAAGTTCGATCCGGGCTTTGTGGGGCCAAATCCTTCCTCCGTGAAGTATGAGAAGATAGATAGCCTTCCGGACTATGTGGAATCGCTGTCCCGTCTCTACCAGACACTCACCGGAAGGATCGTGCCGCATGCCATACTGCAGGTAATTCTGCTCCTGCCGGGCTGGGTCTTTGATCTTCTTAATACGTTGGTGCTGTTTGCTCTCACCTATCTTTATACTACCTGGATAGTCGGTAGGAAACATCCCGGGCGGATGGCTCTCTGGCTGCTGGCGACCCTGCTCTGGTATCTGGCAATCTCCCAAAGCAAACGGAATTTCTATCTGCCTGCCTTCAGCATCAACTACGTGTGGACTCAAGGTTTGCTCTTCCTGTTTCTGATCCCGGTTCGCCGATTGATTCAGGAAGAAGAACGAGGTGGCGGGAAGGGACAAGCCCTTGCGTTGCTGTTCTATGGGATCATCGTGGGTGCCACAAACGAACCTGCTGTACCCGCTGTGCTGATGGCCATGGGAATCTGGGGCTTGCTGGCCTTTATCCGCTCTCCCAAGAGCTTGCCTCTCTGGTACTACTCCGGGATGACAGGGCTGGTGCTGGGCTTTATCTTTATGTTCTTAGCACCGGGTAATAGTGGCAGAGCGGTCTATGAAAGCACGCATACCGGTTCAGGCGGGATAGGCTTCAGTCTGGCCAATCTGAGATCAATCCTGCGGGATTTGGCGGTTTCACTGCCAACAATCTGCCTGGGCATCTGGGGTATCTTCAGTTTAAACAGGCAGGAATTCAAAGAACGCTGGCGCACTTATCTCTTTCTTCTGGCAGCTCTATCAGGAACTCTTTTTGCCCTCTTTTTTACCCCTATCTACCCAAACCGAGTGAGCATTCTTTTTGTTGGCTACATTATTATCATTGGTTTGAGCCTCTTCACGATAAAGTGGGGAAGGAAGCCTGTGCTGCTCTCTCTTTGTCTTCTACTGGGATTGGTGCCTTTTGGCTTCAGGCTGATGAAGGACTACCAGTGGGCTCAGCATTCGGAAGGTGAATACCAGCTCTTTGTGAAGCAGATAGAGGCATGCAAGCTGGATTCCTGCCTGGTGAATCCCCGTGCCTATTCTGAGGCATTAACCCGGGAAAACTGGGCAAAGGCTGTGGCTTCATACTACGGCAAAGATTACATAGGCGTGAAGTCAGCCTTCTCGGAGGAACAACAGGCCGCTTGGCAGCGAGCTTCCTATCAACAGGCGGGAAGCAGTGATCTGGACCTGGTGGGCCTTAGCTACGTGAATCATGATCCCTTCACCAGAACTATATACGTGATCCTCAAGACAGATGAGGCGGGTTTTGCTCCGGATAAGGCCATGATAGCGGTCAAGACGGCAGATCTTCCGGACTGGGCAGAGTCTCTGGCCTGGCGTATCCCAAGGAGCATCCTGTACAACCTGCTACCTTCGGTAATCATCCACAGACCTCAGGAGCTGTTTGTAAGCAACGATTACGCCATCTATTCCATCGCCATGCCCATTGAAGACGGAAAAGACGACATACTTGTCATAGGCCTGAAGGAAAAAGGCAAAACGGTCGGCAGGTTATTCCTGAGCGAGATCAGCTTCCGTTGATAAAGCCACGGGTTTGGCTTCTCTTACCATTAGCGCCAGAGTGATCCAGAACAGCAGACTGATCTGGAATTGCTGGATAAAGATATCCGTGAGGCAGGCAAACATCAGAGACAGCATCCCTGTCCACAAGCAGTATGCCACAATATCTCCCTTGGGACGCACAGCTCTCAGGTAATAGCTTCTCAGGCTGCGGAAAATGATCCCCAGATATGCCAGAGTCCCGAACAAGCCAAACTCCACCAGCAGGTTGATATACACATTGTGAGCATGCTGCGCGTACAAAGACGGCAAGGGGATCATATTCTGATAGATCTCTCTCCAGGTGCTGAAGCCTATCCCCGTGAAGAGATTGTTCCGGATGATGCCAAATGCCTTATACCAGGCTATCAGACGGATCAGTATGGAGATATCTATCATGGAAACTGCCTCTCCACGGTTCATCATGGCACTGGGTATCATCAGTGGAATCAGGGCGATGGCGACAAGACCCCAGGTGCGTATCCTGCGGTACTTCAGGATTAAAAGCCCCATGCCAAAGACGATGGCCAGCATAGCCATGCGCGTGTAAGTGAAGAGCATCCCCAGAAAGATGATAACCGCAGTTAGAATCCAAAATCCACGGCTGCGCATCAACCTAGCCTTGAAGGCCAGAGCAATGCTGAAGAAGAAAGCCAGGGCATAGAAACCATTGATGGTCATGGCATTGCTCCAGGTGGAACCAATCCGTTTGGTGGGATTCATCAAGGCCACATAGATGCCATACAGTCCCACCAGCAAAGCCACCAGGCTGATCACCCTCATCCAGGTATCCAAAGCCGGTTTGTCCCTGCGGCTGTTGCCTATCACCAGAAAGCAGATCACCGGCACCACCACCGTAGCAGTGAAATACAAGCTCCCTTCCGGCGCATAAGTCTTGCTCAGAGCTATCCCACCAAAGATAATAAGAATAAGAAAACTAAGGGGATAAGTAATGATGATTTCCCGCTTTCGCAGATGATACATATCCGCCACTAAGACCAGCAGCAGCATCACCAGCGCAAAGTAGAAAGCATATTGCATGGGCATCAGGTAGATCAAGCTCACCAGAATCAAAAGCCGGGGTAGACTGATGCCTTTGAGCAGCATCCAGAACAACCAGGCGGAAGCTGCCACCAGAGCCATGATCACAAATTTCAGGCTTGAGCTCTGCATAAGGATACCCAGCCCCAGCGACAATCCTGCCACCAGCACAGAGATCAGAACCCAAAAGGCATTTCCCGGAAGCTCGCTCTTCACCTTGCTTTTCACACCTGCTGCTCAATATGTGGAGTGTTGAAGCTCTCTTTGATCAGGGAGACAAAGATCCCCAAAAATCCGGCCATAAGCGTGCTCACGATACAGATGATCGCCCGGCGTGGTCTCACCCGGCGTCCGGCTTCCCGGGGATGATCGATTATCTCCAGACGCGGAGTGTGGTTCTGCTCTTCCAACACAGCGTTCTCATACTGAGGTAAAATATAGTCATAGACGGATTTATTCACATCTGCCTGCATTTGCAGAAGGGTCAACTGCGCCGAGAGTGAGGGGATTTGCGCCAGATCAAGACGAAAGAGGGGAGCACCCGGAGCTTGAGAACTCTCCAAGTCTTTAATCTGATCAGCAGTTAACGTGATCTGTTCTTCGATTCCCCTCAGCAGCGGAGAATCCTGCGCATAACTTTCCCTGGCCAGCGCCAGATCTATTTCCAGCTTCATTTTCTGAGTCAGAAGAGCACTGTATTGCGAGATCAGCCCGGCAGATTGCTGCTCCAGATCCACTGCCTTATGCCGGCTTTTAAAATCACTGATAGCCGTCTGCAAAGAGTCCATCGCAGCCCAGACTTCATTGCTGCGTTGCTCCAGGAAGATACGGTTGCGCCGGCCTTTGACCATGCGTTCATTGAGCAGGTAATGATCCAGCCGGGAAAGATAATAAGCTGCAATCCGGCGGGATAGGCTCTTGGACTTGGTTTCGACCTTCAGAGTGACCAAATAACTCTCTTCATCGTAAGTGATAAACACCATTTTCCGGAGTCTCTTGATTGCCACGTCCAGATTTACCAGAGAATCCGCATCGGTCAGCTTGAAATAGGGAATCAACTTGAACCGACGGATTACATCTTCGGACATCGTTCTGGAATTCATGATGGTTAAGGCGACCATGGCGTCGTTTTCAGCGCTTTCTTCCATGAGGTCTGCAATCAGCTTGTTCATCACCGTATCATTGATGGTATAATCAGCCTTCTTATCGCTGAGGGCATAGAATGTGGCCTCTGAGCTCCAGATTTCGGGCGTAAGCAAGCTGTAGATCACCGCAGCGACTGCAGCCAAAGCCACGATGGCGAGGATTAATCGCCTGTTTTTCAGACTGATGCGTATGATCTCCTGCAGATCAAGCTCTTGGGCAAGATTGGTCTCGTAGTTCAAATATTCTTCCTATTAAGACTGCTGCGCTATCTTCACACAGTCTTCACTGATAAATGCAGTTTGGAGCATTTGGATATCATGCAGCGATTTGTCAACCAGAAATCTATTCTGGGGAGTGAACAGAGAAAAGTGAACAGTGAACAGAAATGGACAAGTGCATGAAAGCTTTGGGTGCGTTTCAAGGCAAAATTGGCTATTTTATCCGTATCAATGTGATTATGCGCATCAGAGGAGAAGCCATGAGAAAGTACAGATTATTCATACTGTGCCTGCTACTGATCGTCCTGGGCACAATTTCTGCCTGTGCCAGTGGAAATTCCAGAAGAAGAGCGGCCACAAAATCCGAGGAAGAGGAAGCCCAATACGAAGATGCCGAAGCTTCCCCGGAGGATGCCGAGGGCGGAGGAAGCCTTTCCTGGGAAGAAGAGGAAAACCAGAATAGTGACCAGTGAGGGGGGGGGGTAATGGTTAGTAAGTTAATAAGTTAATAAGTTAATAAGTTAATAAGTTAATAAGTTAATAAGTTAATAAGTTAATAAGTTAATAAGTTAATGCTGCGCTGCTTCGCTCCACCACTTCACCACTTAATAAACCACAGAGGACACAGAGAACAGCAGAGTTTTCTTTTTTTAAAACAGAGTAAAGATGTTACGTAGAGCAGGATTCCAATCCTGCTGACTACACGATCCGATGCCCTACCATTCCACCACTTAATAAACCACAGAGGACACAGAGAACAGCAGAGTTTTCTTTTTTTAAAACAGAGTAAAAAAGTAAAAGAGATATTACGTAGAGCAGGATTCCAATCCTGCTGGCTACTCGATCCGATGCCCCACAACTCCACCTTTTTTTACCACAGAGGACACAGAGAAACCTCCATGAAAGGGATTTCTCTACTGACGATGAAAAGTACTTAACATCGTAGCCCCCTCAAAAAAAATGGGTGCCCCAAACAACCACAAAAGGAGACACCCATGAATAACATGCATATCGCACATCACTCAAGCGAGGGCAAGACTAAATACATAATCAGAGCTGTCAATCATTACTGTGCAGGGCTTGATGTTCACAGAGATTTCGTATGTGTAACAACACTTTGCGGAAAGGATGATGACATTTCCATGGACTATCGTGAGTTCAGGACAGTGAAGCGAGATCTCCTACAACTTAGAGATTGGTTGTTGAGTAAGAACATAACAGTAGCAGGGATTGAGAGTACTGGTAAGTATTGGTACCCGATCTATAATGCCTTCGAGGGAATCATCCATCTGAATGTCTATAACTCAAGACACATTAAGAATATCCCTGGCAGGAAAACGGACAAATCTGATAGTGAATGGATTGCACGGAACACCCGATATGGCGAGTTAAAGGCAAGCTTTATACCTTCATCCCGAATACGTGATACAAGAATGATAGCCAGGACGAGGAAATCTGTTCTTCAAATCCGTGGAACCTGTCGCCAGATAGTTCATGGCTATCTTGAGAGCAGCAGCATTAAGATAGGTTCCGTTCTGAGCGATGTATTCGGCGTTTCAGGCCAGGAGCTTCTTCACCTTTTAGTCAGTGATTCAGCAATCAGTCCGGGGAAAATTGAGCAATGCCTGCATGGAAGCCTCAAGGATAAATCTGAGGAAGTAGTTATTGCTATGGATGGTTATGTTAATGATGTGCATAAGTCTTTGATACGTAGCATGCTCAAGAATGAGGAGACTCTAACACTGCGCATAAAGAGCTTGGAATGCGATCTAAAAAGGCAACTGATCACGAACGCTGATGAACGTCATGTATTGAATCTTTTAACTGCCATTCCGGGAGTATCAGAGCTTTCAGCATTATTAATCTTGGCCGAGATAGGTTTCGATCTTTCTTCCTTTCCCAATGAGAAGCAATTCTGTTCTTGGGCAGGATTGGTTCCCGGCAAACACGAAAGTGCCGGAAAGAACAAGACAGGCAAGATACACTCCAGAGCTTGTTACATGCGAACCCTATTGGTGGAGTTGTCATTGTCTGCCAGTAGAGTGAAAAACTCATTCTACAGTGCCAAGTTCGCATCTCTCAGAGCCAGAATTGAGCCCCAAAAAGCTATTATTGCCATAGCACATAAAATTGCCAAAGCCATCTATGTAATAATCAAATATCATCAACCCTATGAAGAACTGGGAGTTCAAAGAATACAACAAGACATGTATCAAAGGGATATAAATACTCTTAGGCGACTTCAGCAAAGACTGGGAGTAGAAACAATCATATCCCAACTAAGCGGTACGCCTTAGAAACAATGTGTATCATGCAGGAATAGCATAACAAGAAACAAGACCGATCTGCTATTGGCCTTCTTAAAAGAAGCCGTGAGAAACGTGGTATAATGCTCAAACGAGCTACAGACTGAGGCTATTGGATCTTCCCAATATAACTCGTATGTAAAACTGATAATGATTTTGCTTTAGCAAATCATATATCGATTACAATTAAGCTATTCGTCCGATACACACTTAAGATCTTTTACTAAAGACCCACATTTGTGGAGTCAAGGGTGAAATGCGCCTCGATTGTGATGACTTTTCATGTAAAGCAGAGAACCGCAGAGGTATTTTTATAGAGAATAGAGAGAGGAAAAGAGGGTCTATTATTGGAGTTTGGGTTTGGGTTCATGTCCATGCCGTCCATATCGTCCATACCGACCATTTCGTCCATCAATAAAAGCCTATACAACAAAGAGGTGCGAATCAGCTATGTACTACCCTAAAGTAGCGGACTGTTTTTGGGTTTTCTAAGGCATGACCAAAATGAGCCTTTCGGGGCATGCTCTTCCGAGCACACCCCCAACGTTGAGGCTCACCTTGGGTCCGGCTATCCCTCGCAGGTTGCTCCCCA
>JAKPXC010000189.1 GCA_029567705.1 Candidatus Cloacimonadota bacterium | reverse complement strand
GAAGGCTTTGCTTTTGCTTGGGAGTCTGCTCCATGATGGCAAAAAGCTCCTCTTTGAAGCCCATGTTGAGCATTTCATCAGCTTCGTCCAGGATGAGCAGCTTCACCTGATCCAGGTGCAGAACGTTCTGACGGATCATATCGTTAACTCTTCCCGGAGTGCCGATTACGATATGAAGTCCCGCTTTGATGGCCTGCTTTTGGGGGTAGATGGGAGCACCGCCATAGATGGCTGCAGACTTGATGCGGGGCATGTGCTTGCCATAAGCCTGCAAGTCTCCGGCAATCTGCATGCAAAGCTCCCGGGTGGGACAAAGAATCAGGGTTTGAACTGCCAGTTTCTCCACATCGGTGAGTGCAAGGGCAGGAAAGCCAAAGGCAGCGGTTTTTCCGGTGCCGGTCTGGGCCAGGGCAATGAGGTCTTTATCGTTATCCAAGAGCCAGGGAATCACTTCTTCCTGGATCGGAGTAGGGTTCTGGTAATTGAGGTCCCGGGCTGCACGCAACAGGGGTTCAGGGAGGCTAAGATCGCTAAAATTGGTCACTAATTGTTCCTTAAGTTTGATTTTGTGTGCCACTTTCCTGTAAGGCTCGTTTCTGTAAAGAGATATAATGCCAAGGCAGCTGATAAATCCGGAAAGAAGGGAGAGCTAAGTGCTTAAGGTGCTGCAAATAGAGAAACAGCTTGACAGAATCAAGCCATGGAAAGAATAAATCTGAAAAGGATTTTATTATGACCAGAGAGAAGTATACACTTACCGAACAGCTTGATCCCAAGGATGTTACAGACATTAGTGAGGGACATAAAGCATCACTGATTCAGAGTGGCTTGCTTCCCTATCGCACCTCTCATGGGCGCATAGTGTGGGCAAATGATGCCACCCGTATCTATAAGATGGGCAAACGCAACCCTGTTAAGAAGTTCAGGCTGTTCAACAAGCGAGCTTCACACAAAGCCAACCGTATCAAGAGGGGCGGCTCCGGTATATCCAGGTTCAAAGTTCTAAGGGACTTTTTGCCTTTTTTCCTATTACTGCTGGCAATCGCAGCATTTCTTGTGGCGGTCATCAAGTATAACTTCCTCTTGGGTTAGAGATTAGGAGCATAGATTTTGAGAATTCTACTTACCAACGATGATGGCATTCAGGCAGAAGGACTGCAGAGCATGGCACGTTCTCTCAAAGCAGCTGGACACGAGATTCTAATAGTTGCTCCCGATAGCCAACGCAGCGCCAGTTCCCACTCCATTTCCCTACACCGGGATATCACTGTAACAAAAATAGCTGATGATGTTTATTCCGTCAGCGGCACTCCTGTGGATTGTGTGGTGGTGGCACTGCAGAAGATCAATTCCAAACCTGTCGATCTGGTGATCAGCGGCGTGAATGCCGGGCAGAACATGGGTGAGGATATCCTGTATTCAGGCACTGTGGCTGCTGCCACGGAAGCCGCTCTCTTAGGCTACAAGGCCATCGCTGCCTCCATCTGTTCTTATACCGATCAGGTCTATGAAACCTCCGCCTGGTGGGTTACCCAGTTGCTGGAACTCGGCTTGCACGAGCTTATCCAACACCTGGAAGTATATAACGTGAACTTTCCAAATCTACCCAAAGAGCAGATCCAAGGCATGAGGCTCACACAGACTGGGCATCGCAAGTACTACAACTTTATCAAGATAACTTCCGAGAACGAAGAAGGCTTCAGTTATCAGATTGGTGGTGATAAACCCATTTGGGAAGAGGCCAAAGGCACCGATGCCGAGGCTATTGCCGAAGGCTACATCTCTATCACTCCTCTGGGCTTTGATCTTACCCGGGGAGAAGCATTCCCCGGCATCCTGAACTGGCTGGAAGAAAAGGAACTGCTGAAGTTTTAATATGCGCTACGAAGATCAAAGAGCTCTTCTGGTGAGAGAACTTGAGCTGCAAGGCATCAAGGACGAGAGAGTCCTGAGAGCTTTTCTGAACACGCCCAGAGAGCTTTATGTTCCTGAAGAGCACCAAAGTCTTGCATACCACAACCGGGCTTTACCAATTGCTGAACGGCAAACTATCTCCCAGCCCCTGATGGTTGCCATCATGCTGCAGACTCTGGAGCTCACTCCCGAAGATACAGTCCTGGAAATTGGCACCGGCAGTGGTTATGAAACTGCCGTTCTGGCCTCCATAGTCAAGGAAGTCTGCTCTGTGGAACGATTGGAAAACCTTTCTCTGCAGGCGCAGCAGATCTTGAAGAAGCAAGGTTTCCGCAATGTCTATTTCAGGATAGGAGATGGAGCGCTGGGCTGGGAAAAAGCCTTCCCTGCCTACAACAGCTTTGATAAGATTATCGTTAGTGCCGGAGCCAGGCAGATTCCTTCCAGGCTCACCGAGCAATTGGCCGAGGGTGGCAGAATGGTGATCCCGGTGGGAGAACAGCAACAACAGAAGCTGGTGCTGCTTACCAAGAAGGATGGTGTGCTGAGCCAGAGCGATTGTGGCCTCTGTGCTTTTGTCCCGCTCGTCACAAGCACCTAAAGGAGAGAATATGTCTTCAAAGATTGTCCAGGCCTTAAGAGAAACCCTATTCAACGAAGCTCAATACAACTACCTGAAGCAGTTTTGCATATTTCAGGACTTGAGCCTTATGCAGCTCAAACAGGTGAACAACCTGATCAACCGCAGGGAGTTCAAAGAGGGTGAATGCCTGTTTGAAGAAGGATATCCCATGGAAGCTCTCTTCTTTGTGGAATCCGGCGATATAGAGCTAACCAGCAAGCTGGGCGGAGCTCCTCAAAAGCTTGGTAAAGGTGCTATTCTTGGCATGATTGATGCCCAATTGGAGGGTGGAAGACGCAGCACGGCAAGAGCGCAGAGTAACTGCGTTACCTATGCCATCTCCATCACAGACCTGAACTATCTGATAGATCATAACCCGGTGCTTGGAATCAAGCTGCTACGGGCTATAGCAAAGTACTTCAGCCAAACAATCCTGCACTGCTTGAACAGGTAGAGATGAACTGGACAAAGCTGGTCTTCAATATCTTCCTGATTCTGCTGGCAGGCCTGGCGATCTTTTTTTACCGCTTTATCTTCGTGTATCTGGGAACGGCTATCCTGATCTCCTTCATACTTGATCCTCTGGTGAGCTGGTTTGAACGCAGAACCATCCCCCGCTGGTTCTCTATCATCATAGTATACTTGATTATACTGGGGCTGTTAGCCTTCTCGGGAGTGAGGTTGTTTCCACTGCTCAGTGACCAGGCTCAAAGCCTCTTTGCTCAGTTCAATGGAGATTTAGACGCAGAAACACTGCTCGCCTTACCGTTGCTGAAGGATGTTTACAGCATTGCCCAGGATCTGGATGCAAGCATCGCAAACCTGCAATCTGCAAAACTCTTAACAGATACCCTGGAGAAGGGCATCGGCCTTCTGGGCTCCTTGCCATCCATGCTTCTGGATAATGTGGCAGCCATCGTTGGCACCATATCCTTCCTGGCCACAGTGCCCATCCTCAGCTTCTTCGTTATCAAGGATAAATACTATTTTCGCAAGAAGCTCATCAGCCTGGTTCCAAACCGTTACTATGAACTGACCCTGATCCTGATCAACAAGTTCGATGAGACGGTGGGACGCTTTTTCAGGGCTGTGCTCTTTGAAGTGATAGTAGTGGGAATCATGGCCACGATAGCATTCAGCATAGCCGGGGTACCTTATCCCTTCCTGGTGGGGGCAATAGCAGGATTGGCCAATGTGATCCCCTATTTCGGTCCTTTCAGTGGTTGGGCGGTCTCTGCCTTGGCAATACTGCTTTCCGGCCTCAATCCAGTGCAATTGGTTTGGTCTGCCCTGGCAATGTACATCGTTCAAGTGGTAGATAACAATATTGTTTACCCGGTAGTGGTGGGCACTACTATCCGTATGCACCCATTGGTGGTTCTGCTCACTGTAATAACAGCCGGATGGATCGGTGGTATCATCTGGATGCTGGTCTCCGTACCTTTGGTCTATATAGTTTTTAGTCTGGTCAAGGTTACCCACGATAACCTGAAAGCCTTTAGAATAATCTAATTGAGGAATAAATGAGTATACTAGAGAAGTGTCATCAATTTCAAGATGCCCGTCGCGCCATTGCGATGGGATATTATCCCTATTTTAGAGTGATAACTTCGGAGCAGGACACAGAGGTGATCTGCGACGGACAAAAGATGTTAATGATGGGTTCAAACAGCTATCTGGGACTTACAACTCACCCCAAAGTGAAAGAAGCCTCCATCGAAGCCATCCGCAAGTATGGCAGCGGTTGCGCCGGCTCCCGTTTTCTGAACGGAACGCTGGATATCCACATCAAACTGGAAGAAGAACTGGCCAAGCTCTGTAAAAAAGAAGCTGCTCTGGCCTACCCCACCGGATATCAATCCAATGTCGGCTGTATCTCTGCCATCGTCGGGAAAGGCGAGTATGTGATAACTGATAAGTACGACCACGCCTCCATCATAGACGGCTGTAAGCTCTCCGATGGCACCATGCTGCGCTACAATCACAACGATATGAAAGACCTGGAAAGAGTGCTGAAGAAGATACATGGCCAGAACGCTCTTATCGTGGTGGATGGCATTTTCTCCATGGAAGGAGACATTGCTTTCCTACCGGAGATATCCGAGCTGGCCGAACGTTATGGCGCTTCTGTGATGGTTGATGAAGCCCACTCCCTGGGAGTTCTGGGCCATGAAGGAGCTGGAGCCGCCGAGCATTTTGGACTCACCGATAAAACTGCTTTCATCATGGGGACTTTCAGTAAATCTTTGGCTTCAGTAGGTGGCTTTATCGCAGCCGATGAAAACCTGATCCACTATCTCAAGCACAAATCCCGTGCCCTGATCTTCTCCGCTTCTTTGCCCCCTGCTTCCACAGCCAGCGTCCTGGCTGCTTTGGAGATCATGAGAAGCGAGCCCGAGCGCATCCAAAGGCTCTGGGACAACACTCACTACATGTTAAACGAGTTCAAAGCCATGGGCTTCAATACCGGAGACAGCAACACACCCGTGATCCCTTTGCATGTGGGCAATATGATGACCGCCTTCCAGATGTGGAAACGCCTGGGCGAAGAAGGCGTCTTTATCAATCCTGTCGTTCCCCCTGCCGTACCGCCCAATTCCTGCCTGATCCGTACATCATTCATGGCTACTCACACCAGAGATCAGTTGGATTTTGCCCTGGAGAAATTCCGCCTTGTAGGAAAAGAAATCAAAGCCATTTAGAAAAGAATTGACACAAATTTATCTGTGTTTAAAGTGCCAGCTTTCCGGTAACTAAAAGCAATACATATAAATAAGCCATAAAGGGAGGAAAAACATGGCAAGCAAGAGCAGTAGTGAATACTACAGCAGCTACAAGGAGATGTCTCCGATCCGGGCGATCGCCGAGACCCTTGTGAATAACCACATGGTGCGCAAACTAACCGTCGCCGAAGCTTATGAGCTGGCGAAGAAACAACCCGGGGTAACGGTCACCGATCTTCCCGTCTATCCCAAGTTTGCAAAAATGCACAACCTACCGGAAGATGCGAAAGTACTCAATGACTGCCATGGCAACATCATCGGACGCACCGCGAAAGCCCGCAGATTCTACCATAGGCTCCCTTCAGACAAGAAAAACAAGCTGGAAGGTGATTTCCGCGAAGCCGTCTGGCAAATGCAGCACTATCCTTTGATCATGGCCGAAGCCGTGTTGGGCATGGATAAAGACCTCATGATCAAAGCCACTTTTATCACCACAGAGACCGATGCTGCCAATCTCTACAACTGGCTTTTGAACTTTGCTCCATATGAATCCGTTCAGGCCGAGTATGAAGCCAGTCCCAAACTCCCCATCCAGGATATCATTTTGGTAGCCTTCAATGAATGGACTTGCGATGATCCTTTCTACAACAACGTAGGCGCTCCTCAGCTTGCTCTGGTGGATGAGAAACACAACGTGATCGTGAACCTCGGTATGCGCTATTTTGGCGAAAGAAAGAAAGGAACCCTCACTCTGGCCTGGACCAGCGGTATCCGCATCGGTATGGCTGCCTGCCACGGTGGCATCAAAGAGATCGATTTCACCACTTGCAAAGATGCTGCAAACCACAAGTTCGGAAAGCGCTCCATTGCTTTCTTCGGTCTTTCGGGCACAGGTAAATCTTCTCACACCAATAGCCATGATAACGGCAAAACCCTGCCCGAAGGCTTCTCCAAAGTCGTGCTGCACGATGACGCTTTCCAGATAGATCTGGAAAACAAGGTTTGCCGCTGCTGGGAACCCACCCTGTTTGATAAAACCGATAGCCGTGAAGTCGGACATCCGGATTGGAAGTTTGCTCTGGCTCTGATGAACCATGCCGTTCTCAATCTGGATGGCAAACGCTGGCCGGTTGGTCTCGATCTGCGCAATTCCAACGGACGCGCCCTGCTCGATAGAGACCTTCTGGGAAACCACGTCAACCGCTGCGCCTTCCCCAAAGCCCTGGTCTGGCTGATGAAAGATACAGTCTTACCTCCCGTCCTTAAGCTCAGCAACAAATATCTGGCTATTGCCATGGGTGCTGCTTTGATGACCCAACGCAACCGTGCAGAGAACGTTACCGAAGACGAACTCAAGAAGCTGGTCTTCGAGCCTTTTGCCAATCCCTTCAGAGTTTATGAGCTTTATCGTGACGTGGAAGCCTTCCTGCACGTGGCAGAAAACGGAGCGGATTTCTACTGCTTCAATTCCCGCGGTTATTGGAAGGAAGCCGATGACAAGCTGGAATCCATCCCCTTGCAGACCTCACTCACCATGCAGACAGCCATTCTCACCGATCAACTGCAATGGGAGCCTTGGGATGCCCTGCCCGGCGCTATGATCCCCACCAAAGAGTCGGTCGATAAACTAGTGCCCGGTTTCTATGATAAGTATCTGCCTCAAAACCGCGGCAACTACGCAGAATACATCACAACTCTTAAGGACAGATTCCAGCAGAGACGTGATTTCTTGAGCAGCTCAGATGTTCAGGAAAAGCCGGAACTGCTACAAGCTTTGTTATCTCAACTGGATATCAAAATCTAACAACTCCTACCTAATGATGAAGCCCCTGCTGGTCAGGGGCTTTTTTTGTGACAAGAAATAAGTGACGAGAGAGTTACGCCAGTGGCTTACGGGCTCGTGCCCAGAGATAAGCCTCTCCCCTGCCGGGATCTTTGAATTGACGTGAGAAGAGAGGTTGATACAGGTCATCCACCGGCCCTGGAGCTGAAATCCACCAATAAATAATCTCGTAGCCTTTGAATAGAGTATCTTTCAGGATGCTCTCGCTGATGGTTTGCGGTTCTGCCCGCTCCGGAGCATGATTCAGGTTGAAACTGCCGATGATCTCTCCTCCGGGCTTGAGAATCCGGCGGATTTCTTCGCACATTGGGCGGAGATGTTTCACGTGATCCAGTGAATTCACCGAGTAGACCACGTCACAAAATGCGGTTGGAACAGGAATACTAGCCTCGGTGGAAGCTACGTAGATCATATCGTGGCCAAGGTGTTCAGAGGGAAAACATTCAATATATCGCTGAGCCAAGACGTCTATACCAATGCGTATCCTGGCACTCTTTGCCCAAACCAGGCTGCCACGGGGACCACACCCGAAATCCCCCACTATCTTATCCTTCAGAAAGGCATCGTCCTTCTCGTCCGCTATGGAAAGCATCAGCTTGGCGTAGAAGTCGTTGTTTAGGCGGTTTCCTTCTTTGGTAAAACGTTCTTTCCAATAGCGTAGTTCATAAGAGTGTTTACTGTGAGTGAGTTTATTGTAGGCCAATTTCATTCTGACCAGGATATTCATGAGTTCTCCCCGCTAATTCATCTTTGACCTTCAGCTTTTACACCGGGACTTAGTTGTCAAGTTAAAACGCCGCAGACCAGAGAGAAAAAGACAGACCAGTATTGGGAAGAAACCCGTATTGTAGCTTTGCGAAGCTACATCGCTTGTTTCGGGAAGATCGGAATCCTCCGTTATGGGAAATTCTCTGATCATTCCTAATGGGTCGCCGACTCTTCACCGAGTCTTGGCCGACTCTTCCCGAGCAAAGTGTTCGGGAAGAGTCCTGCAAGACTCGGTGAAGACTCGGCGAGGCATTGGGAAGAGATTAAGTATCAGACTTGACAAAAGCTGCCCCTGTCCCGGAGAGTGTCGAAATCAACTAAGTAACGAGGATAGAGCTAATTGGATAGTATTGGACTGCCCACCGATGATATTGTTGCTCTTGTGGATTGCAACAATTTCTACGTCTCCTGCGAGCGGGTCTTCGATCCGTCCCTGAGAGGCAAACCCGTGGCAGTTCTATCCAATAACGATGGCTGCCTGGTCTCCCGCAGCCAGGAAGTGAAGGACTTGGGCATTCCCATGGGAGCTCCGGGATTCAAGCACGAAGCTCTGATCAAGAGCCATGGCGGTGCGCTGCTATCTTCGAATTATGCGCTCTATGGAGATATGTCCCAAAGGGTTATGGATGTGCTGGCAATGTTCAGTCCGGATCTGGAAATCTATTCCATAGATGAAGCGTTCCTGCGCCTCAAAGGCTTCAGAATCCGCAACCTCCAAGAATATGGAGAGAAGATCAAAGCTACTGTCGAGAAGTGGACGGGCATCCCTGTCTCTATCGGCATTGCCGGAACCAAAACTCTGGCCAAGGCTGCCAATCACTTCGCCAAAAGAGTTCCGGGCTTTAGGGGCTGTCTTTGGCTGCAGACGCCGGAGCGGGTGAAAGAAGCCTTAATCCGCCTGCCCGTCGAGGAAATCTGGGGAATCGGGCGGCAATATGGCAAGTTCCTCAAACAGAATAAGATCATGACAGCAGAAGAACTCCGTAATGCCGACGATAAGTTCATCGATAAATACCTCACCAGCGTGGGACACAAGACGGTTCTCGAGCTGAGAGGCTACTCCTGCATTGAGATGGATGAAGCACCCGCCAAGAAAAAGAGTATCCTTGTCTCCAGATCCTTCAGCAAACAGGTAACAGATCTGAATGAGCTCAAAGAAGCAGTCTCCTCCTACTTGACCAGAGCCACAGAAAAGCTGCGTCGCCAGAGATCCGTGGCAGGATACCTGATGGTTTTTTTGAACACCAACCGGTTTAAGGACGGGCCTCAATACAACAGCTCCCGAGCGACCACATTGATGCCGCCCACCGCTTATACTCCCTTCATGATCAAGCAGGCTATGGAGCTCTTGGAAGACCTCTATCTGCCGGGTTTTGAGTATAAGAAAGCCGGTGTCATGCTGGCCGATATCATCTCGGAAGAAGATGTGCCTCTGAGCTTTATGGAAACCAACTATCTGGACGATAAACGCAAGGATCTGATGGATGTGCTGGATCAGATCAATGGTAAACACGGCAGAGATACGCTATTTTTTGCCAGCTCGGGCGTTCAGAACGACTGGCAGATGAAGCGTGCCAGGCTCAGTCCTCAATATACCACCCGTTGGTCTGATCTGATCAAGGTGAAGTGATGCCATACGAGCTTGTTGCGCCTTTCACATATCAGGAAAAGATTCAGCGCTCGGATTTTATCTGTTTTCTCTACCCTATCACCAGCTCTGAAGAGATGAAGGAAGCTCTCAGCAAGCATCAGAAGGAGTATGCCACCGCAACGCATAATTGCTATGCTTATGTGATGGGAGAGAATCAATCCACCCGCTACTACTCGGATGCCGGAGAACCGGGAGGAACTGCTGGGAAACCTATTCTGAATGCTCTCCTGCGGGGTGAGATGACCAATACGCTGGCTGTGGTTACGCGTTACTATGGGGGTATCAAGCTGGGGGTAAAAGGTTTGATCGAAGCCTATGGCGGGGTTACTTCCCAGACAGTGCAACTGGCAGAAAAGAGGCTTTACCGCGAGTTTACCGGCCTGGAGCTCACCTGTGACTATCCCTGTCTTGAGCTGGTGCAACGTTACGCCCAAACCCATGAGATATCTCTGGGTGAGGCGCAGTATGCTTTGGAAGTGAAGCTGGCGCTGCAATGCCCAACTGAGTATCTGGAGAATTTCAGACAATTTCTGGATGGCTTAAGCCGTCAACATGCTTTAGCTTATAAGCTGTACACATAATGTTTATAGAGGTAGAATGAGGAAGTTTATACTCATGATAATACTACTGACAGCTCTGAACCTGCTCCCGGGGCAGAATTACCGGATAATCTCCAGCCGGAACGGCAGAGATATCTCGGTGACAGAACTGGCACGTCAATTGAACCGTTTCGACCTGGTCTTCTTTGGCGAGATCCACGATGATGCCTCCCTGCACCAAATCCAATCCCAGGTGTTAAGTGCTTGGCACAGAAGAAATCACAAGCTTATTGTAAGTTTTGAGATGTTTGAACGTGATGTGCAAAGCTGGATGGATTCATACCTTAGCGGGGAGATTAGCGAAGAGGAATTTCTGCATGAGGCACGACCGTGGTCGAACTACGATCCGGATTACCGCCCCTTGGTGGAATTTGCCAAAGCTAATAATCTCAAGGTCTTGGCAGCAAATATCCCCAGGCATATTGCCTCTCAAGTGGTGCGTTATGGCACAGACAGCCTTGCGCAGCTCAGTGATGAAGAGCGTGGCTGGATGGCAGAGCAGATTACCGCCACTCCCGGAAACTATAAAGAACGCTTTCTGCAGAGCATGGAACTGGATATGGCGCATGGCATGCCCGGAGACCAGAACGTGATGGACAGGCTTTTTTATGCGCAGTGTATGAAAGATGATACCATGGCGGAAAGCATTGTGCGTTCCCTTCAGGCCAATCCACGCTATAAACTGATTCACTTCAATGGAGACTTTCATTCCCGGGCTTATCTGGGCACCGTCGAACGGGTAAAGTCCCGCTATCCGCGGGTGAGAATTGCGGTGATCAGCCCCCAGTATACAGATAGCATTGCCTCTTTCAGTTTTGACCGCTCACTTCAGAGTGAGGCAGATTTTCTGATCGTGAAGGCTCCAGAGGGAACTAACTGATGCAGAGAAAAGCTACTCACGCAGGAACCTTCTATCCGCGTTTTGCCGATCAACTGCTGCCGATGATTCATGCTTGGGAAGAGACTGCAGTCCCCGGGCTCAAAGCCAAGCGCAGCCTTGCTCTGATCACCCCGCATGCGGGGTTGATCTATTCCGGGCAGACAGCAGCTCTGGGATTCAGGTTGCTCAGCACAGAAGTGGTGGATAGTTTCATCATCCTGCATCCTTGCCACCAGGCAGGACATTTCAAGTATTCGATCTCTCCGTATGACAGTTACGAATGCCCTCTGGGAGAGCTCTTTCGGGATGAGGAACTGGCACAGGAACTGGACGATCTGAACGAAGTTTCAGTGCACCCCGGTTATCATCTGAAAGAACACTCTATGGAGATTCAGCTCCCCCTGATAAGGCATTATTTCCCGGGAGCCAAGATTCTTCCCATCATGCTGGGCAGGCAGAGCCCGGAGAACTCCGTGCATCTGGCTTCCAGGCTGTATGAGATCATCACTCGCAGCAAGAATAGAATTGTGGTGGTGGCCTCCAGCGATCTCTCGCATTATCATCATGCCAAGACAGCCATGGTTATGGATCACAGGCTGGAAGAGCGTCTTCTGCAGATGGATAGCGAGGGTTTGTGGGAAGATATCTGCAGCGGCAAAACTGAAGCTTGCGGTATTGGAGCTATACAGAGCTTGATGCACTTGGCAAAGCTCTTCAGCTCAGCAGCTTTTGAAACAGTTTCATACTCCCACTCCGGGATGGTTTCTCACAATAACCAGCAGGTAGTGGGCTATATATCCGCCAGATTGGCGATTTGAGGAGAAGATACATGCTAAATCCTGACCAAAGAAAGAGTCTTTTGCAACTCGCCCGGACAAGCATCGAAAGCCGCTTCAACGGGCATGAACCGAGTCCTTCGGAAGATCCCATTTTTCGAAAGCAATACGGCGTCTTTGTGAGCTTGCACAAGCATGGTGAGCTTCGGGGCTGCATCGGTTACATCAAAGGCCACAAGGCTTTGGGCTTGAGCGTGGTGGAAATGGCTCAGGCTGCAGCGTTTCGTGATCCGCGTTTCAGCCCCGTTTCACAGGACGAGATCCCGGAACTGGAACTGGAGATATCCATCCTAGGTGAGATGATTCCAATCACCGGGCCTCAGGATATACAGATAGGCAGGGACGGTCTGCTTCTGGATCATCCCCGGGGCAGCGGCCTGCTCCTGCCGCAAGTTGCAGAGGAATGGGGTTGGGGTCCGGTGGCCTTTATGCAGCAAGTCTGCAAGAAAGCCGGCTTGTCACGCGGTAGTTGGCAGGATAAGGAAGCCAGGATCTTCCGTTTTGAAGCAGAGGTGTTCTCCGAGTAAGAGATATCCTCCCAAGACTCCCGGAATAATGAACAGGATTCATATATTACTACTCTGTAAGTTAGTTAGTTTTTTTAATACTTTTTGGAAGCGCTTCAAAACCAGTAAAGAAGCAGGTTTCATGGCTTTTTGGACAAATGAGCCTTTGCAGCACTGCAGCCTTTTGGAATAATATTTGCTCTCCTTACTTTCACTTCGTGGAACCAAGGAGGTTTGTTATGAAGGCTTCGATATTATTAATCGCAACGGTTTTGCTGACCAGCATGATCTTTGCGCAGGAATTTGCGATACGTCAGGCTAGCAACATCCGGTTTGGGGGCATGAGTATCAAGGGAAACTATAACCAAACCTTCGTCATCTGGGAAGATGCTGCCAACGGGAACACCCAGATCTTTGCCCAAAAGCTGAATGCCAATGGCGAGACACTCTGGAGTGAACCCATCAGTTTCGGACAGGCAGACATCTACAACTGTGTGGAAGCTGCAGTGCGCAGCTCGGACAATGCCAATCTGGTGCTTTACAGTACCTTTGTGAACATAACCAGGACTGTATATCTTGCCAAGTTTGACGACAACGGCAACAATCTATGGACAGGGGCTCCTGTGGTAGTATACAGTGGCACAGACACCTCTCCAAGCTTTAGCATGACCGCAAATGCCGTTGGGGGTGCCTACATAATTTACACTAATGATTTTCAAGTTACCCATATCAGAGGTATAAACATCGATGCTGCAGGCAACAATCTCTGGGAACCCTCAGGCCATGTTCTGGCAAACTTCAGCTCTGAAGTCAGAGTTCAGAGCACTCATCCTGATGGCCAGGGCGGAGTGATTGTAAACTGCTATTTATGGGACAACAACAGGACTTACAGTACTCATCTGATACGTTTCTCAGCCAATGCAGAAGTGGTTGGCCCCAATCCTCTGGTGCCCTACGATGCCTTCTCCATGCCGCTCAAGAACTCCTTGATCACTTCAGATGGGAATATACTGCTCTATGGTTATATATATCCGGATTATGATGTTCTGCGTATGCAGAAGATTGACCTGCAGGGCAATCCCCTCGGTGAGACAGTTGCTTATGA
>JAKPXC010000207.1 GCA_029567705.1 Candidatus Cloacimonadota bacterium | reverse complement strand
CCCAAACCCTTTTCCCGCGTCAGAATCAAGTATGGCAGTCCTCACTGGGTAAAGTCCAAAGAGGATTTCGAGCCAGTTCTGGCCAGCCTGAAAGCGGAGATGGATTTCCTCGAAACCGAACTGAGTTTTCACTGAGGAGTCTGATCTTTCACAAGGATTAACTGATTGTTTAAATACGTATTTTGCGGGTTAACAGATTGTTGGGGATTTGGTAGGTTACAATAAGTCAAAGAACAAATCATACCCGTGCTATACCCGTTCTATTCACATCAAGTTTGCCCAGATTGGGGCGTATGCTTTCCTTCCATCCTGCTCATTTGTCCCGGAGTCTTCGCCGAGAGTTGGCCGACTCTTCCCGAACAAAGTGCTCGGGGAGAGTCCTGCAAGACTCGGTGAAGACTCGGCGACGCATTGGGAAGATATGGGATCTATATATGACACTCCGCCAAGACGGTATTCACTCACAATTTTTTGGATTAAGAACTTACAACTGATATTACGCTTGACCGCTAAATGCGTGTTATGTATATGGAATCATACCTCAGTTAAGGATTTTGTTATGGCACACACAATCTCGGCCGTTTACTTGCACGTAATCTTCTCATGTAAAGACCACAGACCATTTATTCAGCCTGATTGGAAGGATGAACTGTATCATTATATGGGTGGAATTCTTAAGAATATTGGTGTTCAACCTATTAGGATTGGAGGTTCAACAGATCATGTGCATACTCTTTGTTCTGTAGGTACAGAATCGGCTATCTCCTCTATTGTACGAACTCTAAAAGCAGGAAGCAGCACTTGGGTTAAATCCTGATTCAATAACGATTTCTCCTGGCAGATAGGTTATGGAGTATTCTCTGTTGGGCAGAGTCAGTTGCCTCAGGTGAAATCCTATATAGAGAATCAAGAGAAACACCACTTGATGAAGAGTTTTGCAGAAGAACTGAATGAGATCATGACTTCATTAGGAGTCAACTCGAACCAACGTGTTTGATCTTTCAACTTATGATATTATCGTGATAGCTCCAGGATTCGTGAATTCCAAAAGATACTTCTGCATACTCGGATCTTAGCTCTAAAGAAAGGGTTTCTTGTGGACTATTCGAGATCTTCGGTATAGGAGAACCCCACGAAGTGGGGTGACATATGTGTAGCCCACAGTGGAGCTTGCGGAACTGTGGGTAGTGGATCAGGCTTATGATAAGATGTAATTATACCCCCTCCTCCCCGGCAAAGCGTAAGCGCTTTGACGGGGAGGAGGGGGTGTCTATTGAAGGTTCAGATACCTGTTGCATATAACCCATAGTTCCGGCTGCGCCGTCACTATGGGCTCTACATATGGCACTCCGCCAAGGCGGAGTTTCTCCATCACAGGCTATGTATTATGAGCTGTTCAAGACGTCAGGATATTCTGTTCAATCTGCGTTCTATCATCTCTTTGAATGAGACAACTAACCGCCTAGAACTGGAAATAGATAAAAGGCTGGATATCAGCAGAGCGGAATTGAAAAACCAGCCAGATCAGGCAGGAGAGCACGGCAGCCTGAACCACCACTGGCGTTTTAACCAATACTTTTTCAATCCCTTGGTCAAACTTTTGTGGTATCCAGTGGATCAGGTAGCCAATGGCAATCAGCCAGGCCACCAGACTGTATTCTCTGAGCCATTGGGTGAAGATGGGAGCTTTGAACTGGGTAAAGATGCGTCCTAGAACTGTCCAGGCATCCTCGAAATTGCGAGCCCGGAAGAAGATCCAGGCGAAGCTGACAAAGTTGAAGGTCACAAAAGTGCTGATAACCTTCATAAAACGGTTTTTGGATATCTTCAGGGAAAGCCACAGTTTATCGAATGTGAGGCCTAATCCATGTAAAGCACCCCAGAACACAAAGTTCCAGGAAGCTCCGTGCCAAAGTCCGCCCAAGATCATGGTGATCAGGAGGTTGATATATTGCCGGGCTTTACCTTTGCGGTTACCTCCCAAGGGGATGTAGAGATAATCACGCAGCCAGGTGGAAAGCGAGATGTGCCAGCGTCTCCAGAAATCCGTGATGGAACTGGCGGTGTAGGGCACATTGAAGTTCGCAGCCAGTTCGAAGCCCATCAGATACGCCAAACCTATGGCAATATCCGAATAACCGCTGAAGTCGCAATAGATCTGCAATCCATAGGCATAGACTCCGATCAGGTTTTCCACTCCGGAAAAGAGCGCCGGACTCTCAAAGATACGGTCCACGAAGTTTATGCTGATATAATCTGCGATAATGCCTTTCTTGATCAATCCCGCAAAGATCAGCACCAGTGCTTTGGCAGTGGTTTCCTTATCCAGATGCAGCTTTTGGTTGATTTGGGGAATGAACCAACTGGCACGCACGATCGGTCCTGCCACCAATTGCGGGAAAAAGCTCACAAAGAATGCGAAGTCCTTGAAACTGCGGATCGGCTCCAGCTTCCCAAAGTAGATATCCATCGTGTAGCTCAGCGATTGGAAGGTAAAGAAAGAGATACCCACCGGCAGGAAGATATCCATCATGGGCAGTTGTCCGCCAAAGACAGAATTGATGGTATCTATGATAAAATTGGTGTACTTAAAGTAGCCCAGTGACCCCAGGTTCCAGATTAGGCTTAGCGTCATGAGCCAGTTTTTGGAGCTCTTCTTATCCCTGGTGTGGATCAGAGCTCCCAAATAGAAATTCACCGCTGAAGTGATGAGCAGGAGCAGAACAAAGACGCCGCTGGTTTTGTAATAGAAATACAGAGAGAAGAGCATCAGATACCAGGTGCGCACTTTGATCTTATTCACCAGTATGGGGTAGGGTAGCATGATCAACAGGAAGAAGAACATGAAGAAGCTGCTGGTGAAGAGCAGAGGTTGAGAGGGGTTGTAGCTCAGAGTGGTTCGAATCCAGGTAAACAAATCAGTCATTTGGGCCTCAGCGGGGATTTTCTGTGTGAGTGTTGTAGCTTTTCAGGATGGCTTGATACAAGAGATAGCCCTGCAGCATATAGCCTTTGGGCGAAAAATGCAAGTAGTCATTGGCTGCCAAAGCCTGGTTTTTCCATTGGCGGATTGATCCTCTCCCGCCCATCAGGTTTGCCAGGTCCCACCAGGCGCAGTTGTTGGCTTCGGCGTAGCGTTTGATCTCGTTATTCACGTGATAAACGTCACCGTTGGTACGGCCTCGCTTGTTGGTGTCCGGAGCCAGGGTAAAGAGCACCGGAGTTTCCGGAAGTTCACGCCGCAGGGCAGTCATAAAGGAGCTCATTTCCCTGCGGAAATTCTCGGCGCGGTAATTGCCCTGGGCATCGTTTGTGCCAAGTGAGACAATGAT
>JAKPXC010000139.1 GCA_029567705.1 Candidatus Cloacimonadota bacterium | reverse complement strand
TTCAGATGATCCAGCACGGGGTTCATGAGCTCAGGATCGGCTGTGGCTCGAGAGCCCATGTGATTGTTGGCGGCTATTGCCATGGGAATTTGCTCATGGAAATCCGTGAGCAGGCTTTTAACCGCTTCGGCACTCATGCCGTCGCGAATATAGCGTTCTCCGGGCTTAGTTCCGTTACCCAAGGCTTCCATGGGTACGTGGATAATCACTTCATGGCCATGTTGCGCTGCCAGTGCGGCACTGCGCTGTGTTTGGGGCAAATCGGGCAATACGGCAAAGACTATCTCAGAAGGCAACGCGGCAAAATCATCCAGCAGCGATCCGGAAGTATATCCAAAGTCGTCCACAATGATCACAACCGGAGGGATCTCCCCGGAATTTGACCATGAGTAATTTGAACGCAGCGAAAGGCTATCGGAACTGCTGCGATTGGGATTTGTTCTTCCGGTTGAAGCAGAATCGGTATCTTGGGAATCTGGGATGGCTTCTTCGCCGTTTATCCCGGTTTCCTGGTTGTATTCTCCTTCGGGGGTTACTTGCTCCCTATCTGCTTTGCAAGCCCACAAAGCCAGAAGGATTAAGAGTATAAATAGGATACTTAGTTTTCTTGCCATCTGATGATATCGCCTTTTTCAATATTGTACTTTGCACTTATACCGGCTTTAAGCTCCAAGGTATAAGCATTTATCTTATCGGGAGGAAGGGTTTCCTCACTGAAAGGAGTGGTATTGGGGTAAATCTGAAAGATACGCTTCTCGTGATCAATATAGATGATGTCCAGTGAAAGATAGGTATCCTGCATCCAAAAAGGATGATGAGTCTGCCCATCCATGAGGAAGAGCATACCTTGGTTGTCTTCCATGCTATCCCGGTACTTTAAGCCACGCTGCAGGTCCTGATCGCTGCTCACAATCTCGATATCGAACATGGCTTTCACGTTTCCCTGGGGAGACAGCACTTCCAAGCTGCCGTCCTTTCGGAATCTGTAGCGTGGGGCTGCATCACTTTGAGCTTGCTCTGCTGCGGGTTTGCAGGCCAGCAAAGCCAGAGGAAACACCAGGCAGAGGATAAGCTTCAGTATCCTCATTTGAGCAAGAGCATCCTGTTAACTTGAGAGAATTCGCCGGCCTGAAGACGGTAGAAATACAATCCTGCTGCCATATCTCTTTCCTGATCGTCTTTACCGTTCCACACAACTCTGTGTAAGCCTTCGGGCTTGGCTTCATCCACCAGAGTACGTACCAATTGGCCTCTGGCATTGTAGATATCCAGGTGCACTTGAGCACAGCTTTGAGCCAGAGAATAAGATATGGTGGTGCTGGGATTGAAGGGATTGGGATAGTTTTGTGCCAGAGCATTGACAATTGGGCTCACGTCGGTACCGGCATTTTCGGTGCTCAGTATAATGCTGTATTGGAAGGGATGGCCGTTCAAACTGCCGGTAAGGGGTATACTGCTGAGATTGGTACTGAAATTGATCCAGACGTCAAGATCCTGCCCGTCACTATAGCAGATGTAGGCATTTCTGTAGAGGTAAAACATATCTGTAATGCCTTCTGTGGCAGAGAAATCAGTGATCATGGTGCTATTGGGGTCACCCAAAACAAAATCCAAGGCACGTAAGGCTTGAGGATTTGAGAAACTGAGATGCAATCTGGAATACTCTGCATCATAGCTATAACTCAGCTCGAGCTGTGGATATGTTTCTGGCTGCCCGGTTTGTACCACAAACCGGTAGGAACTATCTGAGATATAACGGTGAACCATATATGCATCCAAGGAATTCAGGATGCCATTGTTATCCACGTCTGAAGCTTCTGTCATCAGAGGGTGCCAACCGGGAACGTCCGGATCAAGAATATGGCTTAGAAGCTGGTTGAGATCAGCATTATTAACTATTCCATCCAGAGTTACATCTCCATGAATGGTTTGCTCCGTGGCTCTACCGTTGATCTGAACATCGTCGAGGCTGATGCCGTCTGCCGTGGTGTTCTGATCCGTCTGAATCCGGAAACGGATGTAGCAATTGGAACCGGAGAAGGCTGCCAAAGAGTAGGAACAGTCTTGCCAGGTAGATTGTGTTCCACTGAAGCTGGCAAGGTTGGTCCAGTTGCTGCCATTGGAGGAGGCTTCTATATGAACGAAATCATAGCCGGATTCCAGGGCATACTTTGCTCTGAAACTGAGTATAGGATTCTGTACACCAACAAGTGATACAGGATTTGTAAGCTTGGCACTCTTGTTGATATTATTCCCGTAGTTGCCGCTGGGAGAATCCTTGAGCACGTGATTGGTGCCATCTGTTGAGATCGCCCACGGGCTGGTGACAGTCCAGTTTGAGATGCCTTCTTCAAAGCCATCTTCGAACAAGGGTTGAGTTAGAACAATGGTCTGTTCCGGATTATCTGCAGAAACCACAACAGTCCGACTTTGGGTAGGAAGGATGGCAGAAGTAATCTGAAAGTTATAATTACCTTCGTAGATTGAAGGTATGATGAATTGACCGTCCGCTGCGCTGGTAACGGTTGTGGTTGGAGTTGTATCAACGCTGATGGTAGCTTGGGGCACCGGATAGCCCTCGATATCTCTGAGAGTGCCGATAAAAGAAACCAGTTGAGCAGGCTCAAGCACAAAGTTGTGATTTGCACTACCGTTTTCGGGAATTGTGAGATTGGCGGTTTGGGAAATATATCCTGGAGCACCGGCAGAAACGAAATAGGAGCCTCCCAGCAGCAATCTGTGGTAATCTCCAAGTACCGGATCGGTGTGAACATCCCTGGCATTCCCCGCCACTGATATTGTCGCATCCAGAGGTGTACCGGCAATGCTTGTCACTGTCCCATGCAGCCCTTTTTGAGCATATTCCATATAGCTGAGGATGGATTCCCGATTTTGGTTCCAGTAGGAATCAAGAGTGTTGGCGGCTGGCCATTTGATACTGCTGACCTCGCAGGTGATGTCGATGCAATCTGTATAGCCATAATTCCAATCCTGAAAAGAGCCTGTTATCACATACCAAGCGGCTCCATTGGTAATACCTTGGTCGAATTCTCCATTGTACATAGCAGTATAAGGTGTGGAATAGGTTAGCGCCATGCTCTGCAAAAGAGCATCATCGGGAGCCAGAGAGTAGGTGTAATCCCAAGGGTAGTTCATCACCAGGGCTCCCCCGTGGTAGTTGATCGATTGAATGAAGTGTTTGGTCTGAGAAAAGTTCATGAAAGCCACATTCTCCACACCCCAGTCTTCACCATCGGGATGCTGTTCGCCGGAAGGCATGGGGAAATTGCGGTTCAGATCTATCCCGGCTGCATTGTAACGCTGCTGTAAGACGTAGCCATCCGGGTTTACCAAGGGGTTAATCCAGATCTCTGTGTTATTAACTATACTAGTGATTCTGGTATCTGTTCCGTAGGAAGAAGTGAGGAGTTGAATCAACCGAATAAGCAGGTCGTAGCCTACCACTTCGTCTCCATGGATGGATGATACATAGCGGAACTCCGGCTCGTTTTCATCCTGGGAAACGTTGTCGCTGATCTTGAGATACAGCAGTGGCCGGTTTTGCCCACTAACACCAATCTGCACTAATTGACAGATATTTGGGTACTGAGAGGCAATAGTATTCATGAATGAGATGTATTCTGTGATGGATAGATAAGCATTATCAGGATTTGAGGTATCATTTCGGCCATCCAGTTCAGGAGCATAACGTTCTTCCTGCAGGGGTATGGGATCAAAGCCCAGCTCGTGGAGAAGGCTTTCCTCGGTATAATCTCTAAGATAAGCTATAATAGTGCCGGTGTGGTTATTGACATAATCCACCGAAATGTGATGCAAATTCAGGGTCTTTACGTCTGAGGGCACATCCCAGCTTTGCAGCTTTACTTCATAAGCGTAAGTAAGCGTAAAGAGAGAGAAGAAGAACAGAATTACTGGCAGCCGTTTCATTTATGGTCCTTTATCGTGCTACTTTTTCCATCTTTTTACAGCAATTTCCATGCCTAAACCGGATAGAAAAAAGCCAGGCTAACAGCGATACATGACTGGCATTGCTTAATGCTGCTTCATTCCTGACCTGACATGGTTCACAAGCAGCCATCACCACTGCGCCCGGCAAAGCCAGACTCTCTGGGAGCCTGTTTTTGTCAAACTGATTTTATGATGTTATTTGGGGCTTCACTCGTTGCACAATACCTTCACCGCAATTAGTGCAGATTGGAATTGAGCGACGATCTTTGAGAATCTGATCCCGAATCCTATTCATGCGAGAAGAAAACCAGAGCTCCTCAAAGCTATTTTGAGCCAAGTTTCCTATTGGTATGCTGAGGTCTTTATCGTAACAACAGATAGAAAACTCGCCATCTTGATTGATAACCGGCTGAGTCCAAAGCCTGCGGCAGCGATTTAGAATCTCTGTCTTGAGTTCAAAACCAGAGCCAGTCAGTTTGTATCTGCTATACTTTGGGTTACTGGGTAGAAAGGCCATATCGGATTCAGTGTAGATCTGTACAGTTTTATACTCCACCCGGTCTACTCCCAAGGCTTTGGCCAGCTCTTTCACTTGAGGGATTTCGTGTTCGTTATGCCGCATCATTATGAACTGCCAAACCAACGCATCTTTGAGTGCTGGTTGGCTAGCCAGAGCTTTCAGATTTGCCAATACTTTCTGGTAATTTCCATTGATACGGTAGCGATCATAGGTTTCTGCCGATATCCCATCCATAGAAATTATCAGTTTACCAATGCCCAGCTTGGCCAAACGGGGAACATCCAAATCCAGAGATGCATTGGTGGAGATAATCGTAAAAAGGTGCTTGCTTTTAGCATAGGCCAACATTTCGTAGAACCCGGAATTCAGGAAGGATTCTCCCTGGTTCCAGAGCAAGAGAATGCCGATCTTCGTATACACTTGGTCGATTATGCTTTTGAACATGTCAAGGCTCATCATTCCACGTTTGCGGCTCAAGCTACCGTTTCCGCTGGGACACATGGGGCATTTGAGATTGCAGATATTGGTGGGTTCTATCATCAGAGCAGGGGGATAGTGGCTTAAAACAACCTTCCGCCTGGACAGGGATGTTCGGTAATCCAACCATGATCCCGCTGCCTGCCCCAGCCTTTGGTAACGTGCAAAGCAAGCTGTAATGCGATGGAGCTCTGAAACGTTCAAGCTATTCTGCCGTAGTGGATGCTCGTACTCGGAAGAATCCTAATCTTCCGGTATCCAGGCTCTGAGACCAAGTGGGAGCCGTTGTGGAGTCGATCTTTACAAAGCCTGATTCAGGATTGTCGGAAGCATAGATCCAATAGTATTCTGCACCCGGAATAGGATCCCAGCTTAGAGTAACCAGGTTACCATTCATCGTAATGTTAAGGTTGGTGGGAGCATCCAGAGCTCCTGCCTGGTTTATGATCAGACGGAAAGGATCCATTCGGCCGCAGAGAGGCATTGTGGTGCTTCTGCCTGTGGTATCATAAGCATTAACCATATAGAAAAGAGTATCGCCAAAACTAGCTTCCGGAACTAGAGAAGCATAGTTATATCCGCTGATATGACTAAGTGGCAAGCTGAACCAGGAACCATTTCTGCCAATCTTGTAGGCTACGTAGGTGGAATCTTGAAGGATGGGATTACTGTGTCTGATCTCTACAGGTAAGTTGATACTGGCATGTGATACCCATTCTGTAATGGGTGTGTGGCTCAAGGAAATCATCTGAGAGTCAAAAATGGTGTTTACCCGGCAGTGGATAGCATCTGTGCTTTCAAAATTAGTATGTGTGTAACCAGTGACCTGGTAACCTGGCATCGCACTATGATAGACTTCTAGGGCTGCAGCATCTCCTGATGTGCCCATCTGAGGAACATAGATACGCTTGCCGTTGATATAGGCATTGCTGTATGGTTCATCATTGGGTGTATCTACCCGGTAAACCCTGTATGGCGTTCCGTAGCTGGAGAGCTGACTACTCCATTGAGTGGCAACTGCTTCAATTGCCGCAAACTGCGCATGACTGGTGGGAACCCGGCGGATGATCACTTTATCCACATCCACGAGCTTTGCCCAGCAATCAATGTGGTCAATGTAGGTATTGTTGGGATCATCAAACAAGCGATAATCGGAAATTCCCAGGTAGTTCTGCATCTGCTGATTGATCTGAGCTTGAGTCAGACCGCTGTTCTCTTCCAGAACCAGACTTGTGCTCATGGCCTTACCCTTACCGTCTGTCATGATGTTTCCGCCGGTATGTGTTACGGGAAGATCATAAGCTGGAACACCCAGATAGTTTGCCACAATCTCCGGAACCGCATCGTCATTGGGTCTGGGGCGGTTGTAAGGAAAATCTACTATCTTGAGCGCATCTTCAGCGTCTTTGATAAACCAAGGGCCAAAATCCCGAGTCCAGTATGTATCGGTATTGGCAGTGATATAACGTACATTGCTGGTATTTACGCCGTTAGAAGTGAGATTAGTCGTACAAGCACTCTGGCTTGCTGCGGAACAAAGAATGTAGAGCAGCTTATCAGAGGCCAGATCACGGATCATGGCATACGGTAAACCAAAGGGATAGCGGATTAAAGCTCCAAGTGAAGGCTCCCATTCTGCCACAAATCTGGGAGAATTCGGGTATGAAGACTGAGTGGGAGCAACTGTGAGAGTGATGGGAACATCCAGACTTGTGTCGTTTCCGGCATTTGAACTGATGATCATTATGTCTGAATATGTCCCGTCTTGAAGACCTGTGCTGTTTAGGTTAATGGTAAGTTGTTGGGATTCTCCGGGCGAGATCGTTCCTGTTGAAGGCGTAACAGACCACCAATCCGAACTCTGTGTAGCACCTTGAGCCGCCAGATAAATGGTTCCACTAACCGTGTGAGGTTCTGAGGCATAATCATCGCCATTGATTGTCCAGGGTACAGCCAAGGTTCCGAAGGCCGATTGAATGACCCTCACATTTAGGGTTGCAGTTGCTGTCTGACCCTCGGTTATCAGCCCCCAGGAGCTATCAGTCGGATGTGTACCCGTCCAGGTGAGATTCACTCCAGTCCCAAAAGTGGGACTGGGAGTCATTTCGTACGAACCACCAGTAAGATTGGTAACGGAATTCAGTATCACTGTGGAAGGAAGTTGCATGCTGATAGATCTGATCCATTCACCATCCGAGCTACCATTATAGACCGAAATAGTCCAGTTCTGGTTTTGTCCAGCAATGTAATCTGAAGCAGAGCACGTGAGGGTGGAACCGATCACGCTTCGCTGGGTTGATCTGGCTAGAGGTGATGGAAATCTGGATACTGACCAGGTAAGGTTAGCTTCGCCGGTATTGCTGATGGTAAAGCTATTGCTTCCGCTGGAATCTGGAGCAATACTAGCTGTTATACTATCCGGATTGATGGATATCGCAGCGGTCTCTACGGGAGCTGCAAAAACAAGTTTGAGGTTTGGCCTGTAGGATGAGGCATATCCACCGGTAAATACATTGGTCTGGTTTGTCCCATCAGCGCGTACATAACGGTAGCCGTTTGTAATAGTGCTGTATTGAACCTGCCCCGTTGATGAGTAGGTCTCGCTGAATAATCCAAACGCTGTGTCCACAACTATGTTATCCACTCCATTCCACTAGAATGGAGTGTTGAGCGTATACATATTCCAGCCCGTGGTGGTGGGTCTGTATAAGGAAGAAGACCAAAGCTGTGTCAAGCCGGTTGAGATCCATGAGTTTACGTTGGATGAGCTGGTGTGCCCCATCCTTATGATAAAATCAGGCATGGAGATTGCTGGAAGACCGGTAACATTAAAGCCAATCTGTGTGATCAAACGCGGTCCAGTGATCCCGGCAGAGTTAAGCTCTGCGGCAGTGTACACCATTTGCCCGTGAAGGCTCTTATAGTAAACACTCACTGGTGACGCATCTGTCGTACTTGTCGATGAAGTTCCTGATCCTAAAACAACTTCTGTCTGAATCATACTTGTGGGAGTGGCTGATACAGACTGGGTTGGATCGGACTCTCCCCCACTATAGACTGCGTTCAGATAGTAGCTGTAGCTTATTTCATTTACTACATTATCATCAGTATAAGCTAGAGCTGATACGGTGGCGAGAAGGTTACTGTCCCGGAAAATTTTGTATGAGATAGGGCTGCCTACTGCAGGAGCTTGCCAGGATAGATCAACAAAGCCATTTCCTCCCACCGCTGTAAGGTTTTGGGGAGGATAATGGGAACTGGGAGCAGTGGAAACAGGAAAGATAATCTTGTCAATCCAGGCACAATCGCTACCGCTGGAGTATAGGCTATCTTTGTAATACTCCCACTTGAGTATTCTGGTTCCGGAAGAAACAGGATAACTGGCCTGTGTCCAAGCCGTGGTGCCCGACCACTGTCCTTGCAGTACTCCGTCAATATAGAATCTTAAGTAATCATACCCTGATTCCGAGGATACCTTATACCAAAACGAGATAGAACCGCTGGTGCTGAGAACTCGGGTCGTCTGGATGCTGGAAGTCTGACTATCTGATATGGCTCCACTCTTTGCTGAGTAACTGCCCTCATAAACATCGCTACTGTTAATGGTCCAGGGAAGAGATCCTCCCATCACCCAGGGAAAGCTGTTGAATCCTGCAGATTCGAAGTCTTCAAGAATGAGGCCAACGTAGATGCTCTCATTGGCAGTTGCTGAGTAAGCTCCCGCTGTAGCAGATAGACTCAATGAAACAATCGATCCTACACTCAGCTCAGCAGAAGCTGTAAGGCTGAAACTAAGTAAAGTGCTTGCTCCGGCGGAAAGAGAAGAGAAGCTTGCAGTTCCGGTATTGATAATAATACCAGTGTTGCCACACGATAAGCTTGCGCTGCCTGATAATGATGCTGCTGCTCCGGAGTTGTTCAGGGATGTAGTAATGGTAACCGTTTCTCCGGGATCAAGTCTGCCGTTGTTGTTTCCAGCCGTGTCTATGATGTTTATACTGCCCAGATTAAGGGCAGGAGCAGCGAAAACCTGGTTAAACTGATGTACCCAGGTGTTTGATCCGCTAATCATCGTAATAGTAAAGCTAGCTGTTAGCTGATTGGAGATGTTGTTTGCTACACTGAAACTGAAGGCATTGGTACGGGTAACAGTTACTCCCGCAGCAAGACTGGTGATGCTCTCTGTGGCATCTGTAATTGAGATACCAGGAGTGCTGCAACTGAGAGTTGCTGTGATATTGGTGGCAGAAGTCGTTCCGGTATTCTTGAAGCCGGTCGTAAATCTGCCGGTTTCATTGTACTCTGCCAGGTTGTTGTTTGTATCGTTGTAGCTATTGGTAACTATACTTAAGAAGGGTCCATCCCCCGGTATCTGCTCGACACTTCCCACATAAGTAACCCTGTTAAAGGCCGTAACCGTCAGAGTGTAGCTGATGGTTCCGGCGGGAGGGTTGGTGAGTGTCAATAAAGCCGTCCCAGCACTGTTGGCTACAGTCTTACCAATGATCATGTTATTGTAGGTCAAAGCTATCAGAGCATTGGCTACACCTGTGTTTACCGTGAGAGATGCAGTCCCTACGGTGATCTGGTTGGGATGCGAAACCGTCATGCTTTGAGGAGTCTTCGTCCTGACCACAAGAGAGGCATCTCCAAAGATATGCCAGGTTTTGAACATGTTCACGCCATCAGAACCGGTAGTATTACCGTAAGTATCCATCATTTTACAGGAAGCATTGTAATACAAACCTCCTGTGGTAGTTTTGCTATGAGCTATCAGCAGATCGGTGAATTCATCCTGAGCATGCATGGGTGAATTCCAGGATTGGTTTATTGAGCTGGCATAAATAGCTACTGCTCCACCACCAGCATTACGCATCCAGGCTTCCGCAAAACAGGTTTGAGATACGAAATTGCCATTCACACAAGCCACATCCATGATGAAGGGAGTCTTGTTGCCATTTGTGAGGGCTGAAGCGTTGGTATTGTTGAATCCGGTTGTGCTCCAGGAAGTGTCGGAGCCATGACCTACGTAATTGATGAAACCGCGCCCGGCGTTTACGTTGGTCGTTACAGTTGAAGCAGAAGCACCGGGATCGTATACTTGATCTACCGTGCTGTATCCATAGTTCAGAAGATCTGTCCGAATCAGATTCATGTGGGTAATATCCGATTCCCCGTTATCACCCTGGCTGCCTCCACCCTCAGAGGAGGCTATACCCATGGCACGACTGAGCCATGTATCGCCAGCCGTTAAATCTCTCTCGTAGACAATGGCTTTGTTGATCTGAGCCGTAAGCTGAGCTGTCGTTTCCGCAGAGAATCTTCCGATGAAGATATCGGGGTAGTTATCGCTACCAGCTACAAGGGAAAAGCTTGGATCTGAGCCCCCTCCACCGGAACTCAGGCTGGGAATCTGCGGGGCATCCCCCACCAATTGAACATAGGTTATACTGGGATCAGCATTGAAGCGATTTTGGATGTATGTCTGAAGCTGTGCTGCTGTGGTGCCGATACTGGACCATTGAACCAGTTCTGTTTCAATACCCTTCTGCTTTTTCCAGTTGATATATGGGGTGATAGTGGTCATGTAGTTTGTATGGCAAATCACCAGGAGTTTTCCAAAGGCATCGCTGACCGGAGTGTACCTTATCGAGTTCCAATTCAGAAAGTGGTTTTCGTAGATGGGAAGGAAAGCCCGTGATATTTCAGAACGTTCTTCGGATAAAGTATTCCTATCATCTGTACCAATTGTGGATATCCTAACCTTGTACGAAGTATAGACTCGCAAAATGCCTGCTACTGGGTTATAGGCAAAGGGATTAGTTCGAATAGTAACACCCCTGAAGTCTCTGAGGATATATGGCTCACTCAGTGAGGCTATTCTTTCAGGATAAAAAGCATCCCGATTGTAAGTATCGGAAAACGTGTATGGGATAGTCTCTGGAGATTGGTCTCTGGAGATCACTCCCTTGGAAGGTGCAACCGCCATCTCAATATCTTCCCATTGAAGATCATAGACTTCAAGACTTATAGCTGATGTGGCAGGAATGATGATGCTACGATTAAGCACCGGAAGCTCGGGGTTACCTTTATCAAGACTTATCCCCTCACCCGGAACCGTGATGTGGTGCCACAATCGACTTCCGATCTGCGTCCGCCGGGCAGAGAAAGACCAGACCTTGAACTCAAGGATGGTCTCTGAAGGACTGGAGCTCAGTATGTTTACATCATTTTGTCCACTACCAAGTATTATTGGCTCTGCAATCAGTAACAATGGGAGGAGCAGGAGAATAATAGATAGATTCCATTTCACATTCTACCTCAGAATACTGCGCTCTATTCGAGCGGGAAGTCCGGCATACCCTTCATACCTTTTCCGGTGGAAAAACGTTTCATCATCTTCTTCATGTCCTCAAACTGACGAAGAAGACGGTTTATCTCCATGACAGGTCTTCCGCAACCCTTGGATATCCTCAGTCGTCTGGATCCATTGAGTATGGAAGGATTCTCGCGCTCTTTATCCGTCATGGATTGGATGATTGCTTCAACGTGCTTTAGCGCATTATCGTCTATCTTCATATCGGCGGGGAGTTTGTTCCCCAGCCCGGGTATCATTCTGATAATGGAATCCAGGGGTCCCATCTTCTTGATGCTTTGGAGTTGTTTGAGAAAATCGTTGAATGTGAATTGATTCTTGAGTATTTTCTTGGTTAGTTTGGCCTCTGCTTCTGCGTCCAAGGCTTCTTCTGCTTTCTCGATCAAGGAAAGCACATCACCCATTCCCAGAATCCTGGAAGCCATACGATCGGGATAGAAGACTTCCAGATCGCTCACTTTCTCGCCCGTACCCACAAAGGCTACGGGACTGCCGGTGATTGCCTTAATGGATAGTGCTGCACCACCACGTGCATCACCATCAAGCTTGGTAAGTATCACCGCATCAAACTGGAGCTTATCGTGGAACTCTTTTGCCACAGTAACCGCATCCTGACCAGTCATAGCATCAGCAACAAAGAATATATAATCCGGCTTCACATGATTCTTGAGCCGGTAGACTTCATCCATCATCTCGGTATCAATGTGCAAGCGTCCTGCTGTATCGAAGATGAGGAGATTAGTTAAGTCTTTGTAGGCTTCCTTGAGAGCTAAATCTGCAATCTGGATCACATCGGTGCTTTGATCCGAGACCACGGGGATATCTATCTGTTTTCCCAAGCTCTTGAGCTGATCTATGGCTGCAGGACGATAAACATCGCAAGCCACCATCATGGGTTTAATGCCTTTCTTACGGTAGAGAGAAGCCAGCTTGGCACAGGCGGTTGTCTTGCCTGAACCCTGCAGACCAACCAGCAGGACCTTGGTGAGTTTGTTGTTGTAGGTCTTCAGCTCGAAATTCTCTGTATCCATCAAGTCTATGAGTTGCTCATGAACAATCTTTACGACTTGTTGACCGGGAGAAAGCGATTTCATCACTTCCTGTCCCAAAGCCCGTTTTTCAACTTCAGCTACAAAGTTCTTTACAATGCGGTAATTCACATCCGCTTCCAGCAAAGCAAGCCGGATCTCCCGCATCGAATCCTTGATGTTCTGTTCAGACAGATAGCCCTTACCCTTCAGATTGCGAAAGACTTTATCAAGTTTCTCAGATAAACTGCTAAACATATTGTTTCCTTATTGTGATTTGAGTTGTTTTATGGCATCCTCATAGTCCACGTGTGAGAACACGTATGATGCGGAAACCAGGATGTCTGCACCAGCACCCACAAGATCACCCGCATTTGATGCAGTGACCCCTCCATCTACCTCTATTAGTGTATCCAAGTTCCGAAAGGATATCATCTCTTTTAGTCGTCGAACTTTGTCCAGTGAAGAAGAGATAAAGGATTGGCCGGAGTATCCCGGATTTACACTCATTATCAGCACAAAATCCAGCTCGGACAGTATCTCATCCATGCTGCATAGAGGTGTAGCCGGATTCAGAGCAATCCCTGCCTTCATCCCAAGCTGTTTTATCCTTTGGACCAGCCTGTGTGAATGAAACACGGTTTCCTGATGGAATGAAAAGTATTGCACTCCGAGCTTGGCAAAACTATCTACATAGTCTTCGGGATTGGTTACCATCAAGTGAGCATCCAAGGGTAAACTTGAGAGTTTAGACACTGCCTGCACGATGGGCATACCAAAACTTAGGTTGGGGACATAATGCCCATCCATGATATCAAGATGCAGCATATCTGCACCCTTCTTGTTCAAAGCCTCAATCTCCTCCCCGAGCTTGGAAAAATCTGCTGAGAGCACTGAAACAGCGATCTTGGGACACTTCATTAATCAGTCCTTATCACGAAGTAGATATCGGTAATCACTATACCGGTTCTTTGTGTCAGTTCATATATGATTTTCTTCTTTAGTATCACCAGTTCCTGCAACCATACATTGTTGGACACGGCAATATAGAGTAAGCCCTTATCACATTTGATGGGATGAGACATTCCAGCCAAGAGATCACCTACCACGCCTGCCCAGTTCCTATAAAGGATCACAAAGTCTCGGAATCTGTCTCCGGCAAGCTTCATAACCATTTGCTTGCAAGCGTCCTGTGAGCTGACCGGCTTGTAATGACTGGTCATCTGATCTCCCCTGATGATATCACCTTATCAGTGGTTATCCGATCTGAAGTTCCGAAAGATACAAGTATAGGTTATCCGAAGCCATTAAGACTCCGAATAACCTAAACATAGAGCAAATATACTTAGTTGTTCTTTACTAACAGGGAATAGCTGTTTACGGCCAATACCAAAACGATAAGGGCAACGTAATAAGCTGATCCGATTCCGGATGTACTACGGTCAATGAATGTCATAGTAAGACCAGGAACGACACTGGCTAGAGCCATTCCGATATAACCAGCAATTTGAATCTGTTTATTCTCCGGCTTCTTATTCATGATAAAGATGGAACCAATCATCAGAATGAGAAACAGGATATTCAAACCCTCAGCAACTAAGACTTGAGTAGCATTTAGGTTGCCTTTCAAAGGCACCAGGTTACTCATGCTAACGATGAGAGCAGGAACAGCCAGAGCCAGAATGGCGAGTGCAATTCCAAACACCTTTAGCATCAGTCCATTACTTGTGGTCTTAATCTCAAAATGACGTTGGTTCTTTCTCGCAAGCATTAGCACCGCTACGGTAACAACTGCAAAGAAAGCACCATAGGCCACCATCATGATGGGCTTGCCGGTGATAAGGCCGACCAGCGACGATATCAGCACGAACAGAACAATTGCTGCAATCTGCCTGATCTTAAACAGGGTTTCATTCATGGGATCCTCCCAAATTATTCTTCTTCTTTATTGACCGTTACTTTGAGCTCGACGACGATATCCTTGTGCAGTTTCACGAGAACCCGGCTTTCACCCAGTTCTTTTATATGCTTGTCCATGTGAATCAGAGATTTGTGAATATCAAAGCCTTGATTCTTGAGCTCAGTTGCCAGATCAGTCTCAGATACTGAGCCAAACATGTGCTCATTTTCATCAACTTTACGGACAAACACCAAGCTAGCTGAACGCAATTTTTCGGCAAGGTTTTTTAGCTCATTCATACGAATTTCTTCTTCCTGAGCCAATTTAGCTTGGATACTACCCAGCTTTTTCAGGTTCAATGGTGTGGCATAAATAGCCAGTTTTCTTGGAATTAGGAAATTCCGGGCATAGCCGCGCTTTACGTTTACGAGCTCTCCCTTGTTTCCAAGCTTTTCTATGTGATCCAGTAATATTACTTTCATGCGGGACTTCCTCCTGTCTCGATTTTTCTAAGGTTAAACCAGATATCAATGAAGCCAATAAAGGCCAATATGATAAATGAAATTGAGTTCACAAGCATGGCAATCAGAATAATCGCTCTCATCACTTTATTCATAATGATTCTGGATAAATATGAGATCAATAGACTAACACCCTGCATCATAGGCAACACACTCAAACCAAGCATAGCAGCAATGAATACTACTTGTTGACCGGGGATCAGATACAGAGCTGATCCCAGAACAAAAAGCAGATTGTACTGCCATGGAAACTGAATTCTATTCCATAGGAATGGCAAAGACAATTGCCTATGGAAAAGAACCAATCCGATAATCATAGCAACTACCTGAAAGGCTATCCAAAAGCCTGGCATCAGATACACCATAAGATCCATGCTCTGAGCGTATAAATCCTGATTCATAAGTTCAGGCAACATTTGATTGAGCTGCTCCTGTACTGCTTGTTGGATCTGCCCAAGATACTCAGCGAAGAAATAGGCTCTTGCAGAACCATACAAGACCAGAGCTCCGCTGGCACAGGCCAGAGAAGTGGTGGTTCTTTGCTGACGTATCAGGCAAAGCAAGAAGACCAAGGCTGGAATCCCAACTCCCATGATAGAATCCAAACCCTGTAAGGCCGTGCCGGCAGCAGAATCCACCAGGATCAATACTACAGGCGCAAGGAAAAAGGGTCCCAGAACTATCAGAGGGGATTGAATTCCCACCACAGCCGTCTTGGCCATATAGATCCAAAGCAGTATAGCAGCGACGAAGGGAAACTGCATCGCTACCAAACCGAGGATCAGCGGAATCAGAAACATTAATCTATAACGTAAGGGATGAGAGCCATCTGACGGGCACGTTTGATCTCGGCAGTAATCTTGCGTTGATGTTTGGCACAGGTACCGGTAAGACGGGCAGGCTCGATCTTGCCGACGTCAGAGATATATTGCTTCATCATATCTATGTTTTTATAGTCAATTACAAGCTCTTTATTCGCGCAGAACTTGCAGTATTTTTTACGCGTAAACCGCTTTTTTCTATCTGTGAGGTTCATTTATTACTCCTTTAAAATGGAACGTCATCTTTGGTGCCTTTCTGAGGGGCACTGCTTTCTTCGGGTAGGGGAGGCTCTTCACCGGAATAATCATGTTGCACACCATCTTTGGGTTGCCATTCCAAGAAATGAATGCTGTCAGCTATCACTTCCCATACTCTACGGTTCTGGTTGTTTGAATCTGTGTATGTTCTGGATTCCAAGCGACCCTCAACAATAACAGGACTACCTTTATGACAGTTTTTTTCGACATTCTCGGCTAAGTAGGTCCAGGCTACACAATCTATGAAGGTAGCCACTGTTTGCCAAGTATCACTCTCATCTTTGTACCTTCTGTCGTTTGCCACTGTGAAGCGGATAACGGCTGTTCCTTTGGGGGTGTACTTCAGTTCCAGATCATTGGTGATTCTACCGCTGATCATCACTTTGTTTATTCTCGGAAGCTTAAGATCTGCCATGATTTCCTCCTATTCTTTGCTTCTACTGCTCTTTGACAACGAACATGTGGCGCAAAACCTGTTCGTTGATGTTCAGGCTGGCTTTCACGGTCTTGATAGAAGTGGATTCTAGCTTGAAGTAATTTACGTAATAGTAGCCTTCGTTCAGCTTATTAATCTCATAAGCAAGAAATCTCCTGCCCCAGACATCGGTCTTGACGATCTCTCCACCATTGTCTTTAATCAGGGTGAGAACAGCTTCGTTTGCACGTTCAGCTTCCTCGGAGCTTAGTTTCGGTGAATAAATCACCATCAGTTCATAATCCTTAGTCACGTTTTTCCTCCTTTGGACTAATGATTCCAACGCTTGCAGCATTGGAATAGGATTTTTTGGACTTACTATAATAGTCCAGCATTGCTTCATAACCACTGAATACATAAATATCCAGCAGCTTGGCAACATCTTTTAAACACAGGTCGAAAAGCTTTTGCTCTTCTTCATTGAACTCCGCCAGTACATAATCACTGGCAGATTGGTTCTCCGGCCGGCCTATTCCGATTCTGATTCTTTTCAGCTCATCAGTAGGAAACACTTCGGCACAAGACTTGATCCCGTTATGACCACCATCTCCACCTCCATTACGGATGCGGATCTGAGTGGGCTCAAGCTCCAGATCGTCATAAACTACCAACACTTCAGTAGGATTCCACTTATCAAGAGCACTCTTCAGGGCTTTTCCTGAAAGATTCATGTAAGTATTGGGTTTTATCAGCCTGGCCTCAGCCAAATAGGCATGATCGAAGAGCTTTTCATGGCTAAAGTATTTTTTCTGCAAAGAGCAAAACAGATCGAGGGCTTTAAAACCCAGATTGTGCCTTGTATTGGCATACTCAGCACCAGGATTCCCCAAACCAACGATCAGTCTCATGGCAAAAGTTCTTTAGCTTTCGGGAGCAGCTTCCGGCTCGGCGACAGGAGCAGCTTCTGCTTTCTTGGCGTGAACAACTACCAGGGCAACCTCAGGATGATCTTTGTATTCCCAGTTACCTTTAGGCAGGGCGTTGATGTGCAGAGTGTCTCCCACTTTAAGACCGCTGATATCAAGCTCAAGGTCTTCCGGGATGGAGTCAGCCATACAGCTGATCTTGGCAGATCTAACCTGTACATCCAGGATTCCGCCTTCCTTCAAGCCCACAGGTTCGCCTATGAACTTGATCGGAACATCAATCTCGATGGGTGCTTTGGCCGGGATGACCATGAAATCGAGATGCAGGAACTCTCTGGTTACTGGATGAGTCTGCTTTTCTTTGAGCAGAGTGTGGTACTTCTTACCATCAAGCTCCAGTTCGTAAAAGGCCAGTTCACCAAAGCTCTTTTTGTAGCATTGTGTGAATTCGGACTTCACTAAGCTGATGGACAGAGATTCCATTTCTGCACCGTAGATTACGGCCGGGATCATGCCTGAAGCTCTCAGTTGAGTCAGGTCTGACTTCCTCTGAGTAACTCTGGGCTTGGTTGTTAGATTGAATATCATTGTATTCCTCCACTTCTATCTATCTAAACAATATGCTGATAGACTCTTCTATATGTATTTTCTTTATTGCAATAGCGAGCATCTCTGCTATAGAGAGCTGCACTATCTTCTGACAACCCTTCTTGGTTCCGGTGAGCGGAATCGAATTCGAGATAAACAGCTTCTCGATGGGCGACTTCTCAAGGTTTTGCACTGCAGAACCGGAAAGGACTCCATGAGTGCAAGCCGCATAAATCCTGCTGGCTCCTTGTTCCTGGAGTGCATTGGCTACCTTGATCAGACTGCCGCCGGTGTCTATGATGTCATCATAGAGGATCGCAGTCTTTCCTGCGACATCACCAATGATGTTGAGTAGCTCTGCCTGGTCATTGTTCCCACTACGGCGTTTATCGCCTATAGCCAGGCTGCATTCCAATCTTTTGGCCAAAGATCTGGCACGGTTGGCTCCGCCTGAATCAGGTGAAACAACTACCACTTCTTCAGAAGACAATATACTCTTGAAATATCTGGCAAAGATCGGAGTAGTAAAGAGGTGATCTACCGGAATATTGAAGAAACCCTGAATCTGCTCTGCATGCAGGTCAACAGCTATCACCCGGTCGGCCCCTGCCACGGTAATCAAATCTGCCATCAGCTTGGCGGTGATCGGAACTCTGGGTTGATCCTTTTTATCAGATCTGGCATAAGCGTAGTAGGGAATCACGCAGTTGATCCTCTGGGCAGAAGCTCGTTTTAGAGCATCGATCATGATCAGGAGATCCATCACATTATCATTGACGGGATAACAGGTGGGCTGAATGATAAACACATCCGCACCACGAACATTGTCATTTATCTTCACAAATGACTCGTCATTGGAAAACTTGAACAAGTCGATATCCCCAAGCGGGATACCGGCATAACGCGCTACTTCTTCAGCCAATGGCCGGTTTGCATTTCCTGTTATAAGCTTCAACTTTGAAAACACTTTTGGTACTCTTCCCTATTCAAGGTTCTTGTTTTGTGTGTCCAGTAACCAAGCTGATCAAAACTGGCCTTGCACTGCTCAAGAGCTTCGTTGCCATCGAAGATCGCAAAGCAGGTTGATCCGCTTCCACTCATCATTGCCAGCTTGGGATGGTATGATTCCATCATCTTGAGTATATCATCCACCAAGCCGTATTTCTTTCTGATCCCGGGTTCTAGTCTGTTAAATGACTTACTCAGATCATCTACCGGATTCCAAGACCTGACCGGATATCCGGGTTCGATTAGCTTGTAAGCTTCAGCGGCAGAGATGTATAAACCGGGATTGACTAAGAGGATGTGGGGAATCTCGATATCCCTTATGGGACTTATGGATTCACCTCTTCCACTTGCCAGTGCTGTTCCACCGCCTAAGAAAAAGTTTATATCAGAACCGAACTTTGATGCGACGCTATGAAGCTCTTCATCGCCAAGCTTCATATCCCATAACTTGTTTAGAGCCAAGAGGGTAACGGCTGCATTACTGCTGCCGCCTCCCAAACCTGCTGCTATCGGGATCCTTTTCTCCAGCTCTATCTCCACTCCAAGCTCAACTTGATACGTAGATTGAAGATAGGAAGCTACTTGAAAGATCAGATTGTCTTCAGATTCCAGTTCTACTCGGTTAGACCACAATTTTATACAAGGCGTTTTTGTCAAAGCATATTTGATAGAATCACAAAGGTCAATACTGCTCATGACAGTATTGACCTCATGATATCCGTCCGGTCTTCTTCCGAGAACCTCAAGAAATAGATTTATTTTT
>JAKPXC010000118.1 GCA_029567705.1 Candidatus Cloacimonadota bacterium | reverse complement strand
GGATGAGTAGCATTAGTAGAAGCGACATCTTGTCGCTTGCATAAAAAAACACGTCAGGATGAGTAGCATTAGTAGAAGCGACATCTTGTCGCTTGCATAAAAAAACACGTCAGGATGAGTAGCATTAGTAGAAGCGACATCTTGTCGCTTGCATAAAAAAACACGTCAGGATGACGTGTCCACTATAAAAAAAGTTAAGGGGTGATCGTGTGATCACCCCTTGTTTATATCAGTTACCCAGTATCCCCAGCAGCACACCGGCTGCAACGGCTGAGCCGATCACTCCGGCCACATTTGGAGCCATGGCATGCATGATGAGGTAGTTATTCTTATCGTATTTCTGGCCTTCCACCTGCGAGACTCTGGCGGCTATCGGCACAGCCGAGACGCCGGCATTACCGATCAGTGGATTAATCTTATCCTTGGTGAAGAGATTCATAATCTTGGCAAAGAGCACTCCCGAAGCAGTGGCAACGCAGAAAGCTGCCGCACCCAGGATGAAGATGCGGATTGATGCTGTGGTCAGGAATACCTGGCCGGATGTCTTAGCTCCCACGGTCAAGCCTATCAGCACGGTCACAATATCGATCATGGAAGTTCTTGCCGTGACCGCCAGTCGTTCTGTCACTCCGCTTTCCTTCAGCAAGTTACCCAGGAAAAGCATCGCCAGCAGGATCATGGAACCCGGAGCGATCAACCCGGTTACCAGGAAGCAAATCAGGGGGAAGAGAATTCTCTCACGCTGAGAGACAATCCGGGGGGATTTCATGCGGATGGTGCGCTCTTTCTTGGTGGTTAAAAGCCGCATAATAGGGGGTTGCAGCACCGGCACCAAAGACATGTAGGAATAGGCCGCCAAAGCTACCGGACCCAAAAGGTGAGGAGCCAGGCGGGAAGTCAGATAAATGGATGTAGGACCATCAGCACCACCGATAATTCCGATGGAGGCAGCTTCCAGGATATTGAAACCAAGCAGGATAGAACCAATGAACGTGGCAAAGATGCCAAATTGGGCTGCTGCTCCCAAGAGAATAAGCTTGGGGTTGGCGATCAGAGTGGAGAAATCCGTCATTGCCCCAATTCCCAGGAAGATCAGAGAAGGGTAGACACCAGTCTTGACACCGAAGTAGAGGTAACTCAGCACGCTGCCCTTGCTCTCAATGGAGAGTCCCTGCTCCGATAAACCTGGCATATTGCCCAGGATCATACCAAAGCCGATTGGAACCAGCAGAAGAGGCTCAAAATCCTTCTTGATGCCCAGCCAGATGAAGACTGAGCCAAAGAAGATCATCAGGAGATTACTGAAATGAATAGTCAGAAACCCCGTGGTCTGGATAAATTGCATCAGTTCTTGCATAACGCTAGACCTCTAGTTCCAGAAGGGGATCTCCTTCTTGCACTGAGTCGCCCTTGTTTACGTGAACTTTCTTGATTATGCCACGCATATTGCTGTGAATTTCAGATTCCATCTTCATGGCTTCGAGAATCAAAACAGTCTGCTCTGATTCCACCATATCTCCGGCTTTGACCAGAAGGTCAAGAATCACGCCGGGAATGGGGGCTCTCAGGATGCCATCTGCTGCCTGCTGCACCGGTTCAGGCTTGGTTTGTCCATTATTACGGTGGTTTCTGGAAGGAGCTGGAGCTTCCTTGATCTCTTCACTATCCAGCATCATCAGGAGATCACCTTCCTGCACGGGATTGCGCTCTTTTACGCTGATCTTACCCACAGTGCCATCCACTGGAGAGGCTATTTCGGATTGCATCTTCATCGCCTCTATCACGATGATCGCCTGACCCCGCTTCACTTTGTCCCCTTCTTTTACGGGGATGGAGAAGATCACACCCGGTAGAGGAGCGCGGACTTCACCTGTGAAGACGTCCTTCGCTGCCGTCATAGCCGGAGCAATCGGCACCGCTTTATCCTGTTCCAGCTTGGGCAATACCTGGGGATGGTCGTCTTCTATCTCGATCATAAAGGTATTGCCATTTACGTTCACTTTGGCCATGCTGCCATTATACTCGAGGATC
>JAKPXC010000117.1 GCA_029567705.1 Candidatus Cloacimonadota bacterium | reverse complement strand
CTCAGCATCACCGCTCCCGAGGTATTCCCGAAAAAGCTGTATTGCCCTGGAATTATCCCCCATAACCATGTAATTCCTTGCAGTCCAATAAATATAAGCAGGTTTGGGAGGGTAAACCCTCTCTTGAAGCAAGCCAAACTTCTCCAATGATTGTTGGTAATTGCCCAGTTCATAAGCTTGGAGCGCTTCATTGTAAGTTGCCTCTTCCGAAAAGCTATCCTGCAGCTCTCCCTCTTCCAACTGAGACTCCTCCGGTTCAAACCGGAAGACTATTTGGGAATCCACCAAGCTTAATACCCAGTTTGTATACACCCATTCAAGATTCCAATTCAGTACTTTGTTTGCCTGAAGCTTGATCCGGTCTGCATTTCTGATAAACTCATCAGCTTGGATGGCTGACATCTTTACCAAGATGGTCTTGTCTATATCCTGGCAATGGACGGAAAGTGATCTTCTGGCTGATTCATAACCCAAGATCTCTATATCTCTTGAAGAATAAACCTCTCTGCTGCCATCCAGAAGAGCTTGAATCTCTTGGAGGATTTGATCTTTCCTGTGCTCTAAATCCATGCTGTCCAGGATGGCATTGGGGACGTCCGTGGGTGAAGGATTAAGCGCCAGCCACTGCTTTCTGTTCTGTACCATATTCTTGATCTCATCAATCGTAAAACCAGCAAGGCTGATGTTAAACGCCACAATCACCACAAACAGGATGTGTATCTTATTATTAATCACTTTTCGCCTCCCCTCAGATGTTCCACAGATTATATCTAAAGCCTATGCCAAACCGCAGGGTAGTCCCCTCCAGCGAGGCTATGCGCGATGGGAGACCCGGATGATGGGTAGGGTTGGGCTTTGTATCGGTTTCAAAATTACGCCAGGCATTCACTTCGCTGCGAAAATACCAATCTCCTTCGTAAGGGTCCTGATCCTGCAGCACACCGTATAGATAGACATCCCAATCTGCACCTAGCCTGAGTCTTAGTTCTGCCCGCGCTTCCAAACCATTGTAGAAATCAGCGGTTGAAGTGGATCTGCCTTTTGAGCCATCATCATTATCATACTCATCAAAACGATGTATATAACGGCAACTGATCCCATTCAATACAAATTTGGTAGTCAATGGATACCTAACTCCCCAGCGGTAGCTTCCTATCAGATCCAAGTTCAAAGTCTTCTGAAAAGAGCTGAACCTAAAACCACCTCCGATACTGAATATATCATAGCTGGGAGATACCCGTTCCATATCTATATCCCATGGCACATAAACGCGATCCAATAGACCCAGAGAGTAAAGAAGATTTACATTGCCGTTCCCAGCAAAGCCTGTATAGTTGATTAATCCAGCAGCGCATACAGCCAGTGCTTCCGGTCTCTCTTCTTCAGCGTAACCCTCATAAGCTCCAAAGAACTCGAGTTCACTAAGAAGAAAAGTGATACGATCACTGACAACCGAGATAGTGGTCGTTTCTCCATCAACGATATTGACAGTAAATGTGTCTCTTGTTTCACCATTGCGGTTATGGGCATGAATCTCGTATCTGCCTGGAGA
>JAKPXC010000206.1 GCA_029567705.1 Candidatus Cloacimonadota bacterium | reverse complement strand
TTGGAATGAGCTGGGATATATGTTTGAAGAGCATATGCAAGGCGCTCCTGATTCTCAGCTAGATCAAATCCAGTGGAGCTATGATGGGGTAGAGGCATCATTGGAGTATGTGTATCCAGATTGGCAAAACGAAAACCATACGGTAACTCAACCAAAAGGCTACAAAGTTCAGTTCAATACATCAGGTGCCATTAGCGACGTTGTAGTTAACGGATTCAAGGCAGAAGCATCCACAACTCCGATAGCATGGCAGGCGGAGATAGAGGTGAATGGCCATAGCCGTCCCTTTGAGAATTGGATTGGCTACTTTGCCCTCTTTACACAGAAAGCCGGGAGCGCCTTCTCGCATTTGGTGCCGGGGAGTAATAGCAGGAGGTATCTGGATTACATATACAGCATGAAGACCCAATACTGGAGCACCAGCAGGCAAAGTGCCACTCCTGGTACTCCCTGGATTATCGATCCCAATTCCTACACTCTGTCTGAGGGTGAGATGGTTTCTTTGATCCTTATACCCAATGCACCCCATGAGATGTTTTGGGATCTTTCATCCTCTCCTGTTGCCCCTAAAGAAGTATCCAAATCCACTGCCTTCAGCTACGAAGAGAAGCTGGATTACCAGCCTGTGTATATTGAGTTTGATCCTGAGGCCATTCCCCAGGAGATTGGCTTGTTCGTGGGGGGCGAATGCAAGGGAGCTGCGGTTGTTGATAGCTCAAAGATCAGTGTTTGCTTTTACAATGACGCTTCCAAAGCAGATGGAGAACTTGAGCTTGTCTTCTATTATGAAGGCAAGGGTAAGAGCTTGTCTGAAGGCTGGACTGTTTACAATCCACAGAGTATGGTCTTTGAAAACACTGGCTTGCGAGTAGATCAGATTGGAGACTATGCCTATATCTCCTTCAACCGGGAAGAGGGCGATAGTCCAACTCCGCTGGTAACCAGCCTGAGACAAAACTATCCCAATCCCTTCAATCCCAGCACGACATTATCCTTTGTCTTGGGTACTGAATCGGAAGCCAACCTGGATATCTTCAATGCCCGTGGACAATTGGTCCGGAGTTACCGTTACGATCACCTCACCAAGGGTCTGCACTCAGAGGAGTGGGATGGCAGAGACAGCACGGGAAGAGCAGTGTCCTCCGGCTTGTATTTCTACAGGTTGCGGACACCTGACGCCAGTTTTGTGAATAAAATGTTACTATTGAAGTAGTATGATCTCTATAGCAAACCAACCTAATAATTCCCGGCACAAGAGCTTTTGTGCCGGGCAACAATTCTGATGACTATGAAGCGTATTATCCTCTCTCTGTTCCTCTTTCTGCTGTGGATGGCAGCCAAGGCCACCACTCTGTGTGTGGCGCTGGATGGCTCTCAAGCCTATAGCAGCATACAATTGGCCATAAATGCCTCCACCCATGGAGATACTGTGCTGGTTTATCCGGGAAGGTACTTGGAGAATCTCAGGTTCAATGGTAAAAACATCTCTCTGGCCAGCTTGGAACTCATCACTGGGAACCGGGATTATGTGTACTCTACCATCATCGATGCCCATCACAGTGGGGCAGGGATTATGGTCTACGACTATGAGTCAAATGTAACCATTCGGGGCTTTACGATTGCCAATGGTACAGGGATGTATCACGAAGATAGTGACACATATCTGGGGGGTGGAATAGTCTTGGGGAGACGATCTGGAGAGAAGCGAGCCTCAATCATCAATTGCCATGTATCAGGTAACAGAGCGACTATTGGAGGAGGTTTTTGGGGAGGAGGTTCTTTTCTCATTCTCAGTGGAGTTACATTTACGGACAACTATGCTTCCATAGGAGGCGCCATGCACTTTCAGGGAGGCGTTGCGACTCCTTATACTGTGAACTTTGACCAGGTCAATCGCTGTAATATCTATAGCAACTATGCAGCGGTGGGTAGTGATCTTTATTTCTACAACATGAATGC
>JAKPXC010000082.1 GCA_029567705.1 Candidatus Cloacimonadota bacterium | reverse complement strand
ATCCCTACCATCCCAGACTATAACATGATCTCCAGCCCTCAAGTACTCATCCTTGAGTAGGTGGCGTACCAATTGACCTCGTATGTTGTAAATCTTTAGGCTCGCTTCTCCGGAAGTCTCCAGAGAGAAAGGTATTGTAGTGCTGGGATTGAAAGGATTGGGGTAATTGGGCTTCAGGGTTATGGAAGGTGGCGAAGCAAGAGGATCCTCCCCTGCTAAACCTTGGCTCGTAAGGTATCTGGCCCAGAGCCCGGGAAATCCGAACACTCTTTCGACAGGTTGAACACCGTTGCGGCAATCTTTCCAGGCTATCAGCAAGTTGTTCCCGATCACTGCCCCGGCCGGGAAATCCTGGGGGTATCTTGCCTCGCAGATTATCCCCGGCTCTGTTCCCAGGGGTAGGCCTTCAGCAGATAGTAAGCGGTAGAAAAGATCCCGGTTGTTGGGATCAATTCCATCTGTTTCGCTCCATGCACAAAGCCAGTTACCATCGGCAAAGTGGAAAAGCCTAGCGCTGGTGCAATCATGCAATCCGGAGTGTATCTCTCTTCCCTGGCCTGGGAATACTGCTGCTCCTGCAGCGTTTACTCTTTGCAGCAGTAGGCGCTGGGCAGGATCTTCAGAATTCGTGAATAAGTAGCTGGTTTCGTTTGCATAATGGATATCCAGAATAGTGATTGGATTATCGCTTGAGGAGACCGGATAACCCTGATCCGACCAAAGTCTTTGCCCTTGGGGATTTATTCTCTGGAGGCTAATACTCTCTTCATAATTCATCGGTGTCGTGGTTTTTAACAACACGATCAGATCTTCTCCTTCACAGCCAAAATCTATTACTTCTTGAATAAAATCCAACCCCTCATGAGGTACCAGTGCCTCGCCACCTGGTTCCCAAGCAGGATCAGGATAACCTTCAGAGTCAAATCCTAGAACTCTGGCTGACCAAGAGTGCTCCTTACCCCATATCAGATATCTGCCGGTAAAGCCAAAGTTACGTAGTGATCCAGTGTTGTAGGGATTGCTAAGTAAAAGCCTGCCATTCTCACCCCAGCAAGCCACACCTTCACTGAAGCGCTGAGCTCTGATTTCAGCATTTTGATGGTCTTCTGAACCTTGTTTCCAAGATAAGAAAATATCTCCTCCCAGGCTGTATAAACAGTGATCCGCGAATACATTAGTGACAAATCCGGGGTCTGGAAAGAGGCAATTGCCGTTTGCATCTATCACCTGAAGATATCTTCGAGTGCCTTCACCATCAAACATGTTCTTCTCAAGCAACAATGCTATGCTACTGTTACTTACTTGTGTCCAATCTATCAGACGGTTATAAGAACCCAGCACTCTGCCTTCTGGCTCAAGGAGTATATCATGGGCCTGATCCAGGATTTGGAAACAGAACCCTCTTTCGTTGTACTTCTCTTCCCAAATCACGAAAAACCTATCTCCCACGGGCAGCATTTGATGTTGATCAACTCCTCCATATAATCTCTGGGCGAGCAAGCCTCCACTCTCGGGTAGATATGCCGTTCCAGTAACACTTAAGATCTGATTCCGAATTTGAGTATCACCTTCATGACTGTTGTAACAAATATATAGAGCTCTGTCCTCCCTGGGAACAATTAATGCAGTTCTGCCAACCGAATCCATTTGAATCCCACCATTATCCCAACAGGTTTGTCCTTCAGGAGAGATCAATTGAGTCATAGTATGTGTACTATAGTCCGGAAACATTTGGCTCCAGGATAACCAGATATTGCCCCCGAGATGGGGCTTTACTACAGCCCTTGCAGCATAATACGTTGCCAGGCTATCCGGGCATTCCAGATTGATTACCCAATCCTGGTTGAATAGGGTATCCAGTTTGAAAAGCTTAAAACTTGTCCGAGCTAATCTCCATCCTGTCCACAGAATTCCCAAACCTCCGTCCGGTGTGGGTGTCAGCTTGCTCTCCCACGACTCAAATCCGTCAGGGAAATCATAGTAACTACAACTGACTCCCTGTAAGGAGCCCAAGTTATCAATCTTGCGGAACCTAATCCGGTTCTCTAAATCATTGGTTTGCCACAGAACGAAATGCCCGTTATCAGATTGGTCTATCGAAAAGAGTTTATCGGGGAATAGGTTTGGATTAACCAGTGGATCCGGACCTATCGAATGCCCTGCAGACGATACCCGGCGTAAATGGTTTTGAGGGGTGCTGTCTATCATTTTCCGGCAGTTCAGAATCATACCATCTAAACCATCACTGATCGCTTGCTCGAGCTCAATTGTCCCGGTGTGGGAACTTAGCACAGTATCATTCTCCCAAAGGGGACTACCGGTAGCATTGTAACTCTGGCCCAGCACCACACTGTTATTCTCCTCGGTGGTGTAGACTACAAAAGCACCTCCGCAAGAATTCGCCACCAAACATGCGGATACAAGGTGGAGGTAGTCAGTTTGATGCACTACTCCTCCCCCGGGCCAGAGCAAGGCACCGTTGGAGTTTATCTTTTGTAAAGACAATCGAGATATCGAGCTCACACCGGAGTCTCCAAGTAGCAGGATGTAACTCCCATCGCTGGTAGGCACTCCTCCCAGGATTACCTGGTCTTCCGGATCACCACTGATCAATATCTCTTCCTGCCAGAGACTTTCTCCTGTGAGGGAGATTTTCTGTGCGTAAACATCTTGATGTGAGGAAGGATTATCTACCCAAAAAACTATCTCACCATCCGGGCAACTAAAACTAAACTTACTGAGATACAGGTTATAGGATTGTCTGATGGGGAACTCCTGAGCAAACAGTCCCAGACTGAACAGCAGTAGTAAACAGCATAAATAGCTTCTCATCCGATCTCCTTGGCGACAGTGTTTCCGGCAACATACTGTCGTATAGTTGAGTCCCAGATGTTGGTGGAAATTCCAACTCATTGTTTCTCTGGTTGTTTGAGAACATCTTAATGTCCTCGTTTCTCACATTCTATGTTAGGCCAAACGACCAATTGCATTGTTTTCATCTTGTTAATCCCAGTCAA
>JAKPXC010000081.1 GCA_029567705.1 Candidatus Cloacimonadota bacterium | reverse complement strand
TTGACTGGGATTAACAAGATGAAAACAATGCAATTGGTCGTTTGGCCTAACATAGAATGTGAGAAACGAGGACATTAAGATGTTCTCAAACAACCAGAGAAACAATGAGTTGGAATTTCCACCAACATCTGGGACTCAACTTTGTTTTGGCATGCAATACTCATCCAGAGAAGCAGTCAAGCAATATTTTGCAGGAGTTTAGGATTTCCAGTGATTAGCTGTTTGTTTTCATGTATGCGCATAACTATGCTTCAATGTCCAATGTAATCTTTACTGTATCAGAGAAAATGGTTGACCGCCTGTGCTCAGCAGGATTTGTTACCCAGCATCGAGGTAAAGATAAACTTATGATGAAATTAAAGCACTTGCTGGACAATCGTGAACTGGTTCTACACTTGTTAGAATACTGGGATTATGATCAGGAGAAACCGGAGATTCTGGATCAATTCCGGATATCTTCCAATGCCATCTATCCTTTCTACCGGGATGGAAAAGTCTGTTTGCTTCGCTTTGCACCGATCACAGAGAAGTCTTTTGATTCTGTCCAAGCTGAGATGGAATTTATGGCTTATCTTCACTCACACGGATTGAGTGTTCCAAGGCCGGTAGAAGCTAAGAATGGCAAGACTCTTCTGCTCTGTGATACTCCATGGGGAGTTTATACTGCTGCTGCATTTCATCGAGTGCTCGGGAAAAGGATGGATACGATAGATTTCGATGCTAATCTGCTAAACGCTTATGGAAGGAACCTGGCAGAGTTACATCTCCTCAGCAGAGCGTACTCACCAAAAGGAAAAAGACGAAACACTTGGCAAGAACAACTGGATTGGGCTGAAGGATGCCTGCTTTCCTGCCATGCTCCCGATATTGCTATCAAAGAAATGAGCACAATTCGAAGCGCTCTTAGCTCTCTTTCCATAGATTCCGATAACTATGGTTTGATTCACTATGACTACGAACTGGATAACGTGTTTTTTAATGCAGAGAGCGGGCTCATCAGCACTATAGATTTTGATGATTCACACTATCACTGGTATGGTATGGATATGGAACGTGCCCTTTCTAACCTGGAGGAAGAATTGGAAGCAGAACAGATTTCTGCTGCCAAGGAAAGCTTCCTCAGCGGATATAGCTCCTTAATAGAACTAGGCTCGGATACTTCATCCAGTTATCCTGTTTTCAAAAGATATGCAGGGATAATCCAATACACCCGGTGTTTAAGGGCAGGGCATGAGAAGCTGGATGGTGAGCCGGATTGGATGATAGGGCTTAGGCAGCACCTAAGCCATATCATGCAAAACAACGCCAAGGCGTTTGGGACTGATCTGTAGCAGTCTATAGCTACAGATCCCTTAACTACCGATAAACCACAAATCTGCCGGAGCTTTGAATTTTGGCTCCTTCTGATACTCGGTAGAGATAGATTCCACTGGGAAGATTCCGGTTAAGCTCCAGAGCAGCCTTTCCTTCAAAAGAATCCGAAGAGATAAGCTGTCCCCTGAGATTAAAGATCTGCAGCTTGGCCTGTAGAGGCTTATCTGCTTCAAAGTGAAGTGAGTTGCCCATCCTGATTGGATTGGGGTAGACTTGAATTGTGAGATTTGGCACAAGTTCTTCAGCATTGGAACTTGGTTCTGCCCACATTTTCAGATCTGTCGGCATCATAGCCACGTTATACTGCTGCCAAGCACTGAGATCGGTATGAAGAATCTTGAGAGTCCCATTAGCGCTCCAATTAGGCTTTAGAAAGGCGATCATGGAATCTGTCCCCAGTATTTCTGAACCGCCATTACTGATAGGGTTTGTTGCACCATGGATTATCTCCAGGTTATCGGGATCGTAGCTGTAAAGCACCAATCCTGAGCTGTCGCCAACGTAGGCTTGTCCTTCCCCGATCCAGATACATCCCGGAGTCCCACCCAGATCAATGGTCTCTTCCAATTCCCCAGTAGCAAGATCGATGATGCAGATTGCACCACCTATATCAGTCCAATTGCCGGTGCAAGACACGTGCAGCTTCCCTCCGTAACTGGCCAGGTATTGTGGATTGGCATGCACAGGGATCGTAGCAGTTACAGTAAACGATTCCAGATCGATCACTGAGACTGAGCTTCCTGCATAGTTTTCCGCATAGTTTCCGGTATTGGTTACATAGAGCTTACCGTCCACTACCAGCAAAGCTTCTGGGGATGCGCCCACAAATATACTTGATACCACAGTTCCGGTGAGTGTGTTGATTTTGTATACCTTGCTGCTGAAGAGCCCTGTTACATAAAGGAATTCTTGATCTCTAACGGCATCCCAGGGGTTAGCTCCGGGACCCACGAAGATGTTTGCCAGGCTCTGACCGGTCAAGCGGGAGATTTTTTGAACGGCATTATCACCTGAATTGACCACCCAGATATAGTCGCTATCTACCACCATTTTGTTCGGGACGTTTCCAAGGCTGGAAAAGTTGTTATTAACAGAGTTCGTCGACGGATCGATCCTGCTAAGGGTTCGGGATTGGGAATTGACTACATAAAAAGTCTGTGCAGAAATCATAGAAACAAGTAGAAGAAAGACCATGCTGAGCATGGCAGTAAAAAAGGAGCGTCTGGACATTGGTTCACCTCATATAAAATATTGTGACTTGAGATGAACGGCAACCTACACCCATTTCACCGTAGGTGTAAGTCATACTTGGTGGCAGGTTTCCTGGCTCACAGCGGTTTGGGCTTTGTATCCCGTAAAGTCCGCCTTCCCACCCCATCAGGGCAGTGACGAACTTAACCTATTGTGCTGCTTACAGTGGCGGAGACCGCTTCCGAATTGAACGGAATTCCCTTTTACCTGTGCTAAAGCACCATCAAGTCACAGAATCATGCTCTCTATCGGTGGCTTTCAGTCAAGCAGAATCTTTGCTTTTTGATTTAAAGATCACCCATGGCTTCCTAATACGATTCCTTAACCCATCCTTAACCTCCGTTAAGGAAAGGCTTATCCTTCAGTAAGTTAAGAATAGGGAGCTTAGCTAGTGAGCTATCTGATTGTCATTTATTAGGTTACACAATAACAGACAATGGAAGGGATGGATTACCAGATATTAAGCAAAACAGACTCCTTGAAGAGGTAGCATGGTATCTGCTTCAACTAATAAGGCTATTCTATTCAGGAATATAGCAGTTTAGAAGAGTATTCTTACCAAATCTTCCGGATTGAGCCGGAAAGGCGAACCGATCCCTTCAAAGAAGTGGTGATCACGAATTAGATGCAGATTCAGGGATGACCATCTAAGGCTCTCCCCTGTATCGATTCTGGTCAGAATAGTAAAAGCTTTTCTATAGATGCCAGCATGGCTGAAAGGACAGGGGAGCTTTCCCCTAACCACCTCGGTTTCCACGCTGAACTTGCCTTCCAGCTCCAGTTCACGATCAAAAAGATCCCAGCTTTGATCTGTAAAGTATTGCATGCGGTCGGCTATCTCTTCTGCAGTAATACCCAGTTCCTCGAGTTTTGCCTCATCAGCAGCCACGATCTCTTGCCAATAGCGTTTGTCCGTGCCCATAAATCCGCTTAGAGTAAGGACTCCCGGCTGCAATCTGTGTTCGATTCTCTTCTCTTTGGTTGTTTGCTTCATCTTATCATCCAAAACTATCGTAGTAGATTTTGTCTTTGGCCACGCCCATCTCAATCAAACCCTTGGTCACAGCATTGATCATTCCGGGACTTCCGCACAGATAAGCTTCTGTGTTCTGTGGGTTTTCGATACGTTCTTTAAAGTAAGGCATCACAAAGCCTGTACGCCCCTGCCAGTTCTCTGAAGGCTCAGCATGTGAGAGCACTGGGACATACTGGAAATCCGGGAAGACGGATTCAAAGTGTTGCATATACTCTGTAAGATAGAGGTCTTTGGTGGTTCTGGCACCGAAGTAATAAGTCATCTTGCGGTTGCATCCCACAATCTCCAAATCCTCCAGCATAGCTTTGATGGGTGCTTTACCGCTGCCGCCAGCCACAAAGATAATATCTGCATCGGTGTCCCGGATAAAGAAATCTCCATAGGGACCCGTGAGATACACCTCATCACCTTCTTTGAGATACTGGTGTACCCAAGTGGTGCAGATGCCTTCGGGTACGAGCCTGATGATGAGTTGGAAGCTGGTCTCGTCCTGAGGTTTGGAGGAGATGGAATAGGCTCTCACCACCTTCTGCTTCATCTTGGCATAAGGTTGGCTCTCGAGCTGCATGTACTGGCCGGCTTTGAAGCTGATCTTATCCGGATCAAGCAGGGTAAAAGTGATTCCCTTGGTATCGTAGGTGTAGTCTTCGATTTTGGTGACTCTGGTGCGAAATCTGCGTATGTTGAAGATGCTTTCGGGAATCTCGATCTGCACTTCACTCTTCACTTTCACCTGGCATGCCAAGCGTACATTGCCTTCTATCTCCTGCTTGGTCAGAAGGGGTTTCTCTGTGGGCAGAAGTGGTCCACCACCTTCGGTTACGATACATTTACAGGCACCGCAGCTTCCTCTTCCTCCACAGGCAGAGGGGATGAAGATTTGCTTATCCGCCAGGCTGCTGAGCAGAGTGTTGCCGCCCTGCACTTCCACATCACGTTTCTTATTGATTCTGATCTTCAGGATACCATAGTTGTTCAGCACCTTCTGGGCAATTACCAGAATTATGGCAAATACGACGCTTACAAGGGTCAGGATACCGATGTCTCTTAGTATGAGTTCTGTCATCACATCCTCACTGTACAGCAACTATGCCGGAAAAGCCCACAAAACCAAGAGCCATAATACCTGTGATTATCAGGCTGATACCGGCTCCACGTAAGCCTGCGGGGATCAGCTTCTCTTTGAGTTTGGAGCGTATTCCCGCCAGCATCAGTATGGCCAACAGCCAGCCGATCCCGCTTCCCGCCCCAAAGGCTATCGATTGTATAAAGTTGTAGTCCCGGATCACCAGGAACAGGCTCACGCCGAAGATAGCACAATTAACCGTGATAAGGGGTAAGAAAATACCCAGGCTATAATACAAGGCCGGAGCGTAGCGTTCAATTATCAGTTCCAGAAGCTGCACAAAGGCTGCTATCACGATGATAAACACAATGTACTGCAAGTATTCAATCTGAAATGGCACCAGCAGGTAGTGATAGGCAATCCAGTTTAATCCGGCTGTAATGGTAAGCACAAAGATCACTGCCACGCCCAGTCCAAAGGATGATTCCACCTCTCTGGAAACAGAAAGGAAAGAGCACATGCCCAGGAAATTGGTTAGCAGGATGTTTGAAGTAAAGATCGCTGCCCAGAACAAAACAAATGCTGATATATCCATAAGTTATGCCTTCACCTTGTAATACTTGTTGTTGATGATCCAGATAAAGATAGCTAGGATAAAGAAAGCACTAGGTGCCATCACCATGATCGACCAGCGTATCCACCAGTCACCAAGGATCTGGATGCCAAATAGTGAGCCAAAGCCAAAGAGCTCGCGGATGGCGGCGATGGTCAAGAGAACAAGGGTATATCCAAGTCCACTGCCTATGCCATCTATGAAGGAATCTATGGGGTTATTCTGAGCGGCAAAAGCTTCTGCCCTGCCCATCAGGATACAGTTGGTAATGATCAAACCCACATAGGGTCCCAATTGTTTGGAGATAGCGGGCATATTGGCTTGGAGGAAGACGTCCACGATAATCACATAAGCAGCAATAATGAGCGTTTGCACCATCATGCGTACGCTGCGTGGTGTGTGAGTCCGGAGGGCTGAGATTGTAAAATTCGCCAGTGCCAATGAGAAGGTAACGCCCAAACCCATAATCAGGCTGTTTAGCATCAGGTTAGTCACTGCCAGCGAGGAGCATATCCCCAGAATCTGTTTCCAGACGGAGTTCTCCCTGAAGGCGGAGTTGATAAAGATATCTTTCTTAGTCATAGCATTAATCCTTGCTCTCAGAGTAGAGTAAGTTCAATTCGTCTGCCAGCATTTTGAGTACGCTGTTGCTGGTGATAGTCGCTCCGGTCACTTGGCGGATCTGATCGGGAGCAAGCTCTTCCTGCCCCTCTGGCACCAGACTGTAGTTCTGGACGTTGCCTTTGGTGATGGCAGATTTCCCTCGGAATTGTTCTTTAAAAAAGGCTTCAGTGATGCGTGAACCCAAGCCGGGAGTTTCCATTTGGGCATAGACGGCAAAATCTATGATCTTGTTGAACTGGGGATCTGTGGCCACCATGGCAGCCATTGAACCCCAAAGGCCCTTTCCCTTGATATCGAAGAGATAGGCTATGGGTTTGTCTTGGTAGATCAGTTGATAGGCTTTACGGGAATAGCCGTCCAATGGCTTGATGTAGGTATTGATAGTCTCATCCCGCTGTTCGATCAGCTTGGTTCTGTCTATACCTGTGGAATCTGCCAGAGTTCCGCTGAGCAGTTCTACCAAGAGCTGGTTGTATTCATTTACCTTGTGAGCTTCTATCTGCGCCATGGAATTGCGGTAGAAGACGGCCAGCACACCCACAAAGACCACAGTGATTACCAACATAAAGACCACAGGATAGACGGGTGTTTCGGAGAAGGGCTTACTCATGCTTTCTTCTCCTTTGGCAGGTATTTATCCAAGCCGTACTCAATGATGGGCATCAAGGCATTGGTGAGCAGCAGGGCAAACATGAAGCCTTCGGCAAAGAGGGAGAACTTTCTGATGAAGACGGTCAGAAAACCGATTAGAAGGCTATAGATCCAGATGCCGTATTTAGTTTTCGCTTGGGAAACGGGATCGGTGGTCATATAAACTATTCCAAAGATAGCTCCTCCGGTTACCAGCAGGAAAAGAGGATTCTCTTTGGGGTAAAAGATAATATTAAAAGCCAGGATTGAGAGAGTGGTGCCTAGGATAGGCTGCCACTTGGCTGTCTTTGTGGCGATCAGGTAGATTGCAGCCAGCAGGATAAGCAGCGCAGAGCTTTCGCCCAGAGAGCCGGGAACGAAACCCAGGAAAGCATCCATAAAGCTGTAGCTGACGGGTTGACCCAGCCTGTATTGGCCAAGAATCGTTGCAGAAGTAAGCATTCCTTGGGGAGCCGTCCAATGCAGGAAACCTCCGGGGAATTGATTCATGGCAAAAGGTTTCACCCAGCTCACCGTCATCTGCTGCGGGAAAGACACATAGACAAAGGTACGTCCCAGAATGGCAGGGTTGAAGGGATTTGTTCCAAAGCCCCCAAAGACCATCTTCCCAAATGCTATTGAGATGATGGCAGCAACAGCCGAGATCCAGAGCGGAATCGTGGGTGGCAGAGTCATAGCAACGAGGGTACCCGTCACAAAGCAGGCCATGGAGACCTTGCCGCCCTTCTTTTTGTAAACGAACAAGTACTCCGTGAAATATGCTGCGATATTGGCTACCAGGACGATAGCCAAAGCCTTCCAGCCAAAGAGGTAAATAGCAAAGATCAAGCTGGGAATCAAGGCATACAGAACCCGGTTCATCATGGGTTGCTTTAGCACTTTCTCAAACATTTATAAATTCTCTCCTTGCACTGATAAAAACGATTTTATATAAAAGATAACTCAATTCTCCAGGAGAAGCATCCCCTTCTTCAGCCTATAAACTCCCGGTAGGAGACTACAAATTCCAGCCATTCTGACCGTAGGTCTCTGGGTAGAACTATCTGCATTTCTTCCGGCCTGTCTGAGCAACTATGGACACCTAGATTATTCATGGAATCCAGCAGGTAGGCAAAGAGCTGGAAGTCTTTTCTTGGGAGTCCAACCCTAAATCGAAGACTATGAGCACTGACTATCTCTTCCTGGAGAAGTTCAAGCTGCATCAATACTCAGCATCTTCAGGGAAAAGAGGTTCATCATCATAGTTCACCTGAGGTTCCGGACCACGGCTGAGAAACAGGCGAACACTACTCTCCTTTAGAACCTTTGAGCCTGAACTGGGTGAAGTTCTGAGCACGGCATTTACTGGATAGCTATCTGAATAGAGTGAATCTGCTATCACGGCCTTTAGGGACTTGTTACGCAGTTGCACATAGGCTTGTTGATAAAGCTGACCGACTACGTTTGGCACACTCACCTGCCTGGTGCCTCTGCTGATCACGAGATTAACCGCATGATCGTGCTTAAGCTGCTCTCCAGGGGCAGGTTGTTGTTCCAGAACCATCTCCACTTTTGCTTCTTCCGACCACACTGAATCTCTCACCACCACATGAAGACGTTTCTCATGTAACACTCGTTTAGCTTGAGCAAGGTTCATACCTGTGACATTTGGCACTTCTACTTTCCCGGGTCTTCCCAATAGTAGTGGATAAACAATCTGGGAGGAGATAAAAGCCACAACTATGATGATTCCTAGCCCTATACCCAGAGTATAGATTATTCTCTTGTTCTTATCGCTATTCATAATAACTCTCTTATGCCTTGATCATCTTGGCAGCAAAGGCACCATCCATGTGATGCTTGAAGGGTATGGTCTTCATGAAGCCATCGTGTGTGAATTGCTCCGGAATATACCTGGAGGCAGGTTCAAGCTTGAAGTTTGGGTTTCTTTTCAGAAAACGCTCCACCTGCTCTTCGTTCTCCAAGGGATTCATGGTGCAGGTGGAATAGACCAGCACTCCACCAGTTTTAACAAAGTTGGCTGCGTGATCCAGAGCTTTCTCTTGAAGCTTGACTAGTTCTGCTATGTCCTGATGCACCTGCCAGCGTAAATCGGCTTTTCTGCCAAAGACTCCCCATCCTGAACAGGGAGCATCCACCAGCACTCTATCATAAGCAGGAGCAACCGGACCATAGGTGAAAGCATCGGCCACCACTTGAGTGATGTTGCTCAGTTGTAATCTTGCTGCTGCTTGTTTTAAGAGTTTCATTTTGTTTGGGATCTTGTCTACCGCCACCACTTCTCCAGTGTTTCCCATCTTCTCTGCAATAAAGGTACACTTACCTCCCGGTGCAGCAAAGAGATCCAGGATGTTCTCCTCTGGTTTGGGATCAAGTAACTCTATAATCATAGCTGCAGAACTGTCCTGCACGGAGAAGTAACCTTCCGAGAAAGCTACATCGTTCAGAATGCGCTCAGCCTGGTTACTCATGAAGAGCAGCTTACTGGCTTGAGATTGTTGGAGTTGCACTTCCCTTTTGGCAAAATACTGAATCAGTTTATCAGGACTTGTTGCTGTAGTATTCACTCTGATATGAAGCTGGGGATTCTCGTTGAAGAAGATTGCCATATACTCTGTATCTTCTTCTCCCCAATACTTTATCCACTTCTCTATCAGTTCCAGTGGATACGAGTGTTCAAAGGCTATCTTCTCAGGATTAGCTTCCGGATACTTGATCTCCGGGTTTCTCTGATAACTGCGAAGGACGGCATTAACGAAATCACCCACAGAGTCCCCCAGCATGGTTTTAGCCAGGCTCACGGTTTCATTGAGGGCTGCATGATCGGGAATACTATCCAGATAGATCAATTGGTAGAGCCCTAGGTAAAGCATGGTCTTGATCTTGATATCAGTAGCAGCCCATTTCTTGACATCTGTGAACTGCGAGAGGATATAATCCAGCTTGCGATGCAGCTTGATTACGCCTTTGACAGTTGTATAGAAGAGAGCCAGAGACTCTTCGGAGTTCTTCAGTTTCTTGGCTTTCTGCTGGAGCAGAGTATCCGAGAAATCGTGGTCTTTGAGTACTTTGAGGATTGTCGAATAGGCTTCCTGGCGAAAGTTCATTTTGACCTCTGATAGAGTCTTTTAATGGTTTCTTTGATGGTCTGCTCTATCGTCAGATCCTTCTCTTCAGCCTTCAAAAGGCTGAGTTCTCTGCGAATATCCTTGGGATTAAAGCCGAGGGCAATTAGAGCGGATTCCACTTCCATACTGTCTTTATCCATGGTTCTCTTATCGACTTCATCAAGGTTATCTGCCAGATCTGCCACTTTATCTTTGAGCTCCACGATCAGTCTTTGGGCACTTTTCTTGCCCAGGCCGGGAACCTTGGTAAGAATATGTTCCTCGCCATTACGGATGGAGCGGACAAAGCTGGAAAGACTTAGGGTGGAGATCACGGAAATGGCTATCTTGGGACCAATGCCTGAAACAGAGATAAGCTTCTGAAAGAGTTCCTTCTCTGCCAAGCTACCGAATCCATATAGCCTGACCTGATCTTGGGAAAACTGCAAAAGACTGTAGAGCAGAGTCTTCTCACCCAAAAGTGGCAGCTTCTCATAGGTGGAAAGGGCGATATTAAGCTCCCAGGCAATACCGAAGGATTCGATCACTGCAGTTACTGGAGACTTAGCGACAAGTGTGCCTGTAATATAGTGGATCATTTCATAAATCTCGTGCGGTTAAATTGACAGAAAGCCACAGCCAGAGCATCATAGGCATCGTCCTTAAGCTGTTTGTTACTTAATTTAAAGATAGAACTTACCATGAACCTCACCTGTTGTTTATTGGCGTTACCATTACCCACAACGGCCTTCTTGATTTCTCTGGGACTGTACTCGGCAACCGGAATGCTATTCTGTGCAAGAGTCAAAAGCAATACTCCCCTGGCATGCCCAAGTGTGAAGATACTCTGCACATGCTTGTTGAAGAACATAGTCTCCATGGCAGCCTGATCCGGTTTATGCTCCCGGATGACTTCCGAAAGCCTATCATGAAGTACACATAATCTTTCAGATAGATCAGGGATCTTGCTTACATCGATCAGATCACAACCCGCGGCCACAACCTTGCGACCTTCATACTGCAGCAAACCGTAGCCACAATAGCGGCTACCGGGATCGATCCCAAGAATCAACACTATTCTTTGTTAAGCTGTTCCAATACTTCGTCTGAGATATCAAAGTTGGCATAGACTTTTTGGACGTCGTCCAAGTCTTCCAACATTTCTATCAGTTTCATCAGCTTGGGAGCCACATCGTCTGCATTGACCGTGGTCTTGGGAATTCTGGTAAGTTCAGCATCCTCAGTAGGAAAGCCCAAAGCTTCCACAGCACTGAGTACAGTATGGAATTCTCCAGCATCGGTATAGATCTCAAAGTAGTCTTCATCGAGCTCTACATCAGAAGCTCCGGCTTCCAGTGCCTGCATCATGAACTCATCTTCATCAAGCCCGGCAGCGGGAACCCTGAAGTACCCTTTCTGCTCGAAGTTCCAGGAAACGGCACCATTTTCTGCCATGTTTCCACCGTATTTGGAGAGCATGTGACGCAGCTCAGCCACGGTACGATTGCGGTTATCGGTCATGACATCAATAACGATTCCTACACCGTTGTGCCCATAACCCTCGTAAGTTAGTTCTTCATAAGTGGCACCCTCAATCTCGCCTGTTCCACGTTTGACAGCCCGTTCTATATTGTCTTTGGGCATATTCTCGGCTTTGGCGCTATTGATAGCTGTTCTGAGCCTGGGATTGGTCTCTGGATCTCCCCCACCATTCTTGGCGGCCAGAATGATTTCTTTCACCAGACGAGTATATATGCGACCACGCTTGGCATCCGTCGCAGCTTTCTTGTGTTTAATCGTACTCCATTTATTATGTCCGGACATACACTACCTCTTAAATCCTTATTTTTCTATAGCATAATCTTATACATACATGAACCCTATTCAGACTGCTCTGAACAATATGTCAAGCTCTAAAAACAAAGAAGGAGGCGATCAGGATTAACCGCCTCCATCTTACTATAGCTTTGGTCTGAATCAGATCTTTTAAGCTTCAGTATCCTGCCAGGCGGCAACTACCTTTTGGGTAATGTCTTCCGGCACCTTCTCATAGTGTGAGAAGCTTTGGGTAAATCTGCCACGTCCTTGAGTGAAGGACTTCAAAGCAGGATAATAGAAATACATCTCGGCAACAGGCATTTGAGCGGTAAGATACTGCTTCTTGCCACGTTGCTCCATTCCCATGATTCTCCCGCGACGGGTTGAGATATCTCCCATCACATCACCCATATACTCGCTTGGAACAATAATCACCAGCTCATGAATAGGCTCAAGCAGGATGGGTTTGCAGTTCTTGAAACCTTCTTTTAGAGCCATGGATGAGGCAATCTTGAAAGCCATTTCAGAGGAGTCCACATCGTGGTAACTGCCGTAATAGACATCAACGCAGACGTCCACCACCTGATAACCGGCGATAATACCCTTTTCCATGGTCTCAACCAGCCCTTTCTCGATGGCAGGAATGAAGTTTGAAGGAATCACGCCACCCACGATGGAATTGACGAATTGGAAACCTTCACCTCTATCAGTTGGCTTGATTCTAAAATAGACATCACCATATTGGCCACGTCCACCGGATTGCTTTTTGTGTTTGTAGTGAGATTCTGTGGAACCCATAATGGTTTCTTTGTAAGGAATCCTGGGTTCTTTCATCATGGCATCAACCTTGTAACGGTTCTTCATCTTCTTCAAAACTAGGTTGAGCTGCTGTTCACCCATACCTGAGATCACGTTCTCATGGGTTTCAGAATTGATCTCGTAACGGATGGTGGGATCCTCAGCAATCACTCTTTGCAGAGCTGCACCAATTTTATCTTCATCGGATTGATTGGCGGCACGGATCATCTGCCAGAAGGTCGGAGTAGGCAGTTCAGGAGTATCGATGGCCAATTTGCCATTAAGCGGACAGATGCTATTCATCATCTTGGCGTTCTTCAGCTTCACCAAAGCTCCGATCTCACCGGCTCTGATTTCGTTTGTATCAATGCGGTTTTTACCGAGCATGTAGTACATATTGCCGGCTTTATCTTTGGCGTCCTTTTCAGGGATAAAGAATTCCATTCCGGTCTTCAGGCTGCCGGAGAACATGCGTACATAAGCGAAATCGCCCATGTTGGGATCGGCATAAAGTTTGAAGATATAGCCCAGAATGTCTCCATCAGGGCTGGTCTTGATGAGAGTCTTCTCTCCGTTACTGAGTACTTCCATTTCCTTGATGTCGGCAGGAGAAGGAAGATAATCTATGACTGCATCGATAAAGGCTTGAACGCCCACGCCAGTGCCGGCAGAGCAGGCAAAAGCTGGGATGATCTCGCCTTTGGAGATACCTTGTTTGAGCCCGGGGATCAGCTTGTCCATGGGAAGTTCCATGTTCTCAAGGAACTCATTGAGCAGCTCTTCGTCTGTCTCTGCCACTGCTTCCATCAAATGAAGCCTGGCTTCTTCGACGGCATCGGTCATATTGGCGGGAACTTCTGAAACACCTGCGGGACGGATGGCTTTCTGGCTGATGATATCCACCACACCTTCAAAACCGCCTTCCTTACCAATCGGAATCAGTATACCTACAGGATTGATACCCATGTTTTCATGAATAGCTTCCAAAGTCTTCTCAAAATCAGCATGCTCGTTGTCCATACGGTTCACGACCACAACTTTGCCGACCTTCTTGCCTTCAAGCTGTTCCAAAGCCAGTTCCAGACCAACTTCAAAGCCACCTGCGGCATTGGCGACGATTACGGCATTTTCCGTGGCAGGGATGGCAACAATGGCATCACCAATAAAATCCGGATTGCCGGGGGCATCCATGATGTTGATCTTGTGATCGTTGTGATTAAGAAAACCGATCGAGAGCCCAAGGCTCATCTTCTTGGCAACTTCTTCCGGATCAAAATCCAGAGTTGTATTTCCCTCGTCTATTTTACCAAGTCTGTTTGTAGCTTTGTTCAGGAAGAACATCTGTTCTGCCAAGCTGGTTTTACCGGCACCACTGGCACCCAGGAAAAGAAGATTTCTAAGCTTCTTCATGTCATAGTCTTTCATTTCTATCCTCATTCATGTTGATACTTTTAATTGTCTGTACAATCTTTTTTAAGGCTAGTCTGGTGTCAATTGCTATTTTCGCAACCACAAAAGCAGGACATGAAGAATCGGAGATCAAACCCTCAAAGCTTAAGCAAGCGCCCGCTGTGAACTTGTTTGGCTCCGCTCAACCTATAAAAGTATATTCCGCTTCGCAGTGTCTTTTCCAGCTCGATCCTTCCTGTGAAAGCATTATCTATCGGTCTGCTGAAAACCAATTGCCCCTTAAGGTTAAACAAGTCTATCCTGCTATAGCTGCCCCTTAACTGAGCATCTACTATGAGATGATCATTAAAAGGGTTGGGGTACAACCTTAAGTTCTGAGGCTGGGGATTATGCTCGTCCGAGGTTCCCAGAGCCAGATCATGAAAGCTGGTAACTGGATCGGACTCACCATCGGGATAGATTGCGAAGACAGCAAAAGTAACCAATCCAATATGTGGAGCCCCCTCATGCGCAGTAAAAGCAATACTGGTCACACCGGGTTCAAGGATGGTATACTCCTGGTAGTTTAGATAGACTTTGTATCCTGTGACGTTTTGATTAGGCGCATCCCAACTCAACTGGAAGTGGTTTTGGCCATCATACGTATGGATAACCTGATAGTCTTGCGGAGAGGCAAGATAACCACTGGTTTCACTTTCGGTATACCCAATTCTCCATTGAGGAGTATTCATGGAACCATACCAATTACGATACTCCAACACTCCTTCTCTATACTCAGGTAGTAAAGCAGATCTGTAGATTAAAGCATCCCAAAAATTCTGCCGTCCCAGCATTACAGGAGCAGAACTAAAAGTCCAGTTGATCCCATCCAGTGATTTACCCAGATATAATACTCGTCCATCCTGATCGGTCGGAGACCCAACCGAGGCCAGCATGTGATAGTAGCCATCGAAGAATTCGACATCCATGTGCCATAGCCGATACCCCTCCGGGAATTCTCCGATATTTGTAAGAATAGGTTCAGAAAAGCTATCACTCCAGAGTTGCTTGATACGCAGATAAACGCTTCTGGGGTTGACTTTGGTGTTCACAGTCCAAAGCATATAACTATGGCCATTATATACCATGCATGGGCAAATAGCTGATTCGTTCAGCTCAGGATTGGTGGAGAACACTGAGAGAATGACCTCAGGAGCAGACCAGTTTATTCCATCTGTGCTGCTGCTTTGTTTTATGAGTTCATTGCTCCAGCCATTCTTTCTTCTCCAGATCATATACATGGTTGAGTTGTCTTCAGACATGTATAGATGCGAATCGGAATTGTAGTTGTTGTACCAATCAGTTCCTTGATAAAGATCTGCAATCGGGTTCGTTAATCCCTCCGGCTCAACCCAGTCTATCCCATTATTGGATACCGCAAGGGAAGGATTCTCATATTGAACATCCGTGTTTGGATAAGGTGTATGACTCATCCAGTAATTCCACCCGTTCCACCCTTGTGGGAAATGCAGCACATCCGGATGACATGTCTCCACATTACCCGAGATGTAAGTGGGAACATCCAATGGCTGATTCGCATTGGGAAAACTGTAGCACTCGAGATTATAACCGTATGCAAAAGACATACTTACAATGGCTATCGTTATCAGAATTAGCCTGTTCATAGTATTTCTCCTTATCAGAACTACGCTCCATCAGCTCTGATGACAACAGATTGTCAAGCCCTATCTGCCATTCTTTCGAAGAGTTCTATCTGCTTTTGTGGAATTATATCAAAGGCCCCATCAAGTGAAGACGAATGCCTGAATCTTCCTTCTGGATAAAGTGCTTGACGGGAAGAGCTATTCTGCAGATTTGGGTCTCGGTGCTAAATTAGCTCAGTCCGGTAGAGCAACTGATTCGTAATCAGTAGGTCGGGGGTTCGATTCCCCCATTTAGCTCCATTTTTTTGCCCATGAATCAATAGAGAGGGTTTCGGACATTCCTCTCCTATGGCTTCCTAATACGATTCCTTAACCCATCCTTAACCTCAGCTAAGGAAAGGTTTATTCTACAATAAGTTATGGGTATAGAAACGCTTGATAAGGCTATTTGTGTGCTTTGAAAGGATTTAGGTAGTTGGACAGCTTGTGGACTATAGCAGACTTCTAACAGCCTGCTCCAGACTCTCGACCGAAATGGTGTTCATACAGGCAAAATGCCCCAATGGGCAGCTATCTCCCCCGTGGAGGCTACAAGGTTGACAATCCAGATCAAGTGACATGACTTTTGCATTAGAGTTTAAGGGACTAAACCCCAAGGATGGATGAGTAGCGCCAAAACATGCTATCTGAGGCTTTTCCAGAGCCGCTGCCAGATGCATGGGACCACTGTCGTTTGTAACAACCAGATCAACCTGACTCAAAACTCTCACAAGTTCGGGAAGATTGTAGTGTCCGCAAAGGTTTTGACAATCAACACCATCGCCAGATAGCAATTCACCTAGGTAATGCTCTTCCCTGGTGCCCAAAATGATAAAGTTGAACTCATTCCCAAGTCTTCCGATTAGTTCCTTCAGCTTTCCAACCGGCAGCATCTTGGTTTGATGAGTTGCACCGGGGAAGACTGCTATCAGAGGCTTTGCATGCTCCATCTTCGGTATCTGATTCATTTGTGGAATGACGAGCTTGGGCTTGGGATAAGATTCTGGAGCTTGATACCCCTCTATCCCGGAAAGTGCCTTCAGATATAGTTCTACCGTGGATGTCCCGTTCGTCTTTATATGTTCCCGGATGATGGTTCTTCTTCTGCCATGCTCTTTGCTGTAGCGAAGCAAGTGCTTATGCGGAACCATCAGTCCAACGATCATCGTTGATAGCTTGGCATGCAGATCAAGTACGATATCATAGCGTTCTTTCAGTAGTGACAGATGGAAAGCTACATTCTTCTCATAGCAGATAACCTTATCTACTGACTCAAAGCATTCTGCAATAGGCTTGAACGCAGCTTTGGTGAGATAGTGAATCTGAGCAGAAGGAAAGCTGCGCCTCAGTTCTGCGGTGACCGGCTCAGTTAGCACAATGTCACCCAAAGAACTGAGACGCAGGATAAGTATCTTCATTAGCCGGAGATTAGTTCCGGTAAACGGTGAATCAAGGCATCAAGCTTGTCTGACTCTTTGCCTCCACCCATGGCGAAATCAGGACGTCCTCCACCTTTTCCGCCAAGTTCTGCTGAAAGCTTTTGAATGATCTTTCCGGCATGGCATTGGCTGGTGAGGTCTTTGGATACTGCACAAATCACGGATACGCTTTCTCCGCTCTTACTGAAGAGAATAGCAATGGTTCCTTGAAGCTTCGAAGCCAGTACATCGCGATAAGATTGTAGGTCTGTATCATCTTTGAGGATCGAAGTGATCAACTTATATGCTCCTTGATCCCTGGCTGTAGCAATCAGATCTTGAAGTTCAAAGCCAATCAACCTGTCTTTTAGGTTCTTGATTTCCAAAGCTTGAGTCTGGACATGTGCAACCAGGCTTTCGGCTTTCTGAAGCACTTGAGCAGGATTACTATTGAGGATGACAGCCAGTTCCTTGATACTATCTTCCAGTTCCAATGTCTTCTTGTAAGCCTGTCTGCCTGTTACGGCCTCAATACGCCTGATCCCGGCTGCAGATGAGCTTTCCGAAACTATCTTGAAGAGTCCAAGTTCGCCTGAAGCGTTCACGTGAGTGCCGCCGCAGAGTTCTTTGGAAAAGTCCTGAACGGAGACCACTCTCACACGCTCGGAATACTTCTCGCCAAAGAGGGCAGTAGCGCCGATGGATTTGGCGGTTTCGAGTTCCATCTCTTCAGTCATGACAGGGCGGTTCTCCCTGATGATCTCGTTAACGCGATTCTCAACTGCACGCAGTTCTTCAGGGCTGAGGGCTTTCACATGAGTAAAATCAAAACGCAGATAGTCCGGAGAGACCAGAGAACCCTTCTGCTGTACAGCATCACCCAGGCATTCACGAAGGGCTTTGTGCAAAATATGAGTGGCAGTGTGGTTCCTGGCTGTGTCTCTTCTGAGGCTATCGGCAATCACTGCTTCTGCGGGAGTGTTGCTAATCATACCGAGGATGAGCCTTCCTATATGGATAATACCTTCGGGGGACTTCTTTACGTCTGTGATCTCTATTTCAAAGTCATGGGAGCTGATTCTTCCCGTATCGGCAATCTGACCGCCGGATTCAGCATAGAATGGGGTTTTATCCAGAATGAGTTGCAGAGAGGAATCATCTGCCAGACTGTAACGACAGATCCGGCATTGTGCGATAAAATGCTCGTAGCCCACAAAGACAGTCTCTGAGCAGGGCGAAAGCTCAATCCAATCTGTATCGGCAAGGTTCTGGGCAAATTTGGAGGCGGCTCTGGCTCTTTCTTTTTGCTTTTGCATCTCTTCTTCAAAGCCATGAGTATCTACCTCCATACCGTGTTCTTCTGCCAGAATCTGAGTAAGATCCAGGGGGAAGCCAAAGGTATCGTAAAGCATGAAGGCGTCCTTGCCTGAGATAAGCTTATCGGAGACTTCTCTGAACTCGTTGAACTTCTGCAAGCCTGTGTCCAGAGTTTTATTGAAGCGTTCTTCCTCAGCTTTGATCACCATCTTGATGAAGTCTGCTTTGCCATTCAGCTCGGTGAAATGACCTCCCATCTGTTGCACAAGAATATCCACCAGCTTCCAGAGGAAGGGTTCTGCGAAGCCCAAAAGCCTGCCGTGACGTGCAGCACGGCGCAAGATGCGGCGCAATACATAGCCACGACCTTCATTGGAGGGGAACCCACCATCGGCCAGGGCAAAACACAGGCTACGGATGTGATCCGCTATCACTCTGTGTGAAACCCCAGTCTCCTGAGTGTAGGTAGTGTTGCTAAGCCTTGAGATTTCCTGAATCAGCACCTGGAAGAGGTCTGTGTCGTAGTTTGAGCTTACACCTTGGAGAATCTGGCAGATTCTTTCCAATCCGGCTCCGGTATCAACGTAAACGCTGTCAAGGGGTTGAAGCTCGCCATCTGTATTGCGGTTGTATTGGATGAAGACCAGGTTCCAGATCTCGATGTATCTGCTGCAGTCTCCATTCACAGCACAGATATGCCCGGGAACTCCTGCCTTTTCGCAAGAATCTTCACCTCTATCATAGTGTATTTCTGAGCAGGGGCCGCAGGGACCAGTATCCCCCATTTCCCAGAAGTTGTCTTTATCTCCATGATAGGTGATATGGGCAGGATTGATGTCTGTGAGGGTCTTCCAGAGCTCGAAGCTTTCCATGTCCGAATCGTGAACTGTGGCATGAAGTCTGGTTTTATCCAGTTTATATACTTCTGTTAGCAGTTCCCAAGCCCAAGAGATGGCTTCCTTTTTGTAGTAATCTCCAAAAGACCAGTTACCAAGCATCTCAAAGAAAGTGTGATGATAACCGTCTTTGCCCACTTCCTCCAGATCGTTGTGTTTTCCGCCGGCGCGAATGCACTTCTGGCTGTTGACGGCACGTTTAACCTCCGGTTTTACTTGACCCAGGAAGATGGGTTTAAACTGGTTCATGCCTGCATTGGCAAAGAGCAGGGTCGGATCATCTGTGGGCACAACAGAGGACGAGGGAACAAAGCTGTGTTCCTTGGAGAGGAAGAATTCGATGAACTTCTTGCGGACTTCGATACTGTGCATTTACTTATGCTCCGCTGTAAGTTCATCTATGTGTTCCAGTATCCATTTCTCTGCGCTCCAGGAGGCAACTGCGCCATCGGCTGCTGCTGTGACAACTTGTCTCAGGACAGTCTTGCGGATATCACCTGCGGCATAGATGCCGGGGATATTGGTGTGCATGTTTTCGTCTGTTACCACAAAGCCGCCCGAATCAAGCTCTACCCGGGATTCGAGGAGTTGGTTGTTGGGCAGGATTCCCACATAGACGAAAATTCCGTCGACTTTGAGGGTAGATACTGTATTGGTCTTGCGGTTAAAGAGTTCCAGCTCTTCCACCCGCTGTTCACCTCTGACTTCCTGCACCACAGTGTCCCAGATGAATTCCATCTTGGGGTTTTTGAAGGCCCTGTCCTGAATGATCTTCTGAGCTCTGAGGCTGTCTCTGCGGTGGATTACATATACCTTTTCCGCAAAGCGGGTAAGGAACATGCCTTCTTCCACGGCGGAGTCTCCCCCGCCCACGACGGCTACAACTTTGCCGCGATAAAGGGCTCCATCGCAGGTGGCGCAGTAGGATACTCCCCTGCCAATCAGTTTGTCTTCACCTGGCACGTTCATCCTGCGGGGATGAGCTCCAGTACAGAAGATGATTGATTTGGTGCGGTATTTCTCGTATCCTGTTTCCACTATCTTACACAAACCTTCCAGACCTATTGCGGTAACTTCTTCGTCGATAAACTCAGCTCCGAAACGTTCGGCCTGCTGCTTCATCCTGTCCGTAAGCTCCACACCATCGATAGGCTCGGGAAAGGCAGGATAGTTCTCTACCTCGCTGGTAACAGTTATCTGACCGCCAACAATGGCTTTTTCAAAAACGGCTGTCTTCAAGCCTCCACGGGCAGAGTAGAGAGCGGCAGTTAAACCGGCTGGGCCGGCACCTATAATTATTACGTCGTAGTTCATATGTACCTCTTGATATCTAATATAATAAAACTCTTCTGGGATATATTACTCAACCGTGACGCTTTTGGCCAGGTTGCGGGGTTGATCCACATCCAAACCCCTTAAGTCTGCCACATGATAGGCAATCAGTTGCAGAGGGATCACGGAGAGTAAGGGCTGCAGATTGGTGAGAGTGTCCGGGATTTTGATCACGTGTTCTGAGATCTTCTCCAACTCAGTATCGCCTTCTGTAACAATGGTGATAAGCCTGGCTCGGCGAGCCCGGACTTCCTGGAGGTTGGAGTAGATCTTATCATACAAAGGATCACTGGTGGCAATTGCCACCACAGGCATGTGCTCATCGATCAGAGCGATGGGACCGTGCTTCATTTCTGCTGCGGGATATCCTTCTGCATGGATATAGGAGATCTCCTTAAGTTTAAGGGCTCCTTCCAGAGCAACGGGGTAGTTCACCCCACGACCCAGATATAGAGCATTGGAAGAATCCTTGATGGAAGCAGCTATCTTTCTGATGTCATCATTGTGAGCCAGGATCTGCTCTACTTTCTCCGGGATTCTTTCCAGTTCCCGGATGTACTCCATTCCCTGGACAGTGGAAAGAGATCTCATTCTTCCTAAATATAACGCCAGCAGGCTCAGGATTGTTACCTGTGAGGTGAAAGCTTTGGTGGAAGCAACCCCCACTTCGCTTCCGGCGTGAATGTAAGAGCCACCGTCCGATTCTCTGGCTATGGTGGAACCTACTACGTTTGTAACGGCCAAAACTGTTGCGCCTTTGGCTTTTGCTTCTCTGAGAGCAGCAAGTGTATCAGCAGTTTCTCCCGATTGACTAATCACAAAGACAAGCGTGTCATCCGGGATAATCGGGTTTCTGTAGCGATACTCCGAGGCATATTCCACTTGTACGGGTATGCGTGCCATATCTTCAATAATGTATTTACCTATCAGAGCGGCATGATAAGAGGTGCCGCAAGCGACCAGATGTATCTGTTTTACCTTTCTTAGTTCATGAGCAGGTACGTTCAAGCCTCCCAGACGGCTGGTGCCTATCAGTTCGTTGATTCTGCCCCGGAAGGCATTGCCAATTGTGATGGGTTGCTCAAAGATCTCCTTGAGCATGAAGTGTTTGAACTCCCCCTTTTCAATCGCAGAGATATCCCAATCAACCTCAGAAATCTTGGGTTCTATAGGCTTGTTCTGCAGATTGGTAACCTCATAGCCGTCTTTTCTGATAACGCAAAGCTCGTTATCCTCCAGGTAGATTACACGCTTGGTGTGGATAACAATGGCAGAGACGTCGGAAGCGATAAAGTGCTCATTCTCTCCTATGCCAATCACGATGGGGCTTCCCTTGCGGATGGCGATAAGCTGTTCAGGTTCATTCTGAGAGATAACTACCAAGCCGTATGTACCTTCCACTCTCTTCATGGCTTCGCGCACAGCTTCTGTGAGGGTCGCTTCACTCTTTTGGAACTGCTCAATCAGATGAGCAACTATCTCAGTATCCGTCTGAGAAACAAAGACGTGCCCAAGCTTCTCCAGTTGTTCTCTGAGCAGTTTGTAGTTCTCGATAATCCCATTATGGACGATGGCCAGTTCTTTACTGCAGTCCATGTGAGGATGGGCATTAACTTCCGTTGCTTCACCGTGAGTAGCCCAACGGGTATGAGCAATAGCAACTGAAGCAGTACATTTGCTGGGCTCTGGAAGACAGCGCTCCAGCTCAATGATCTTTCCCTGTTTCTTATATACCTGCAGGATTCCTTCATGGATAATGGCAGTTCCTGAACTGTCATATCCTCTGTATTCCAAGCGTTTGAGAGCTTCAATAACTATAGGAAGAGCGTTACGCTCTCCCACATATCCAACTATTCCGCACATGTATCCTCCCTATTGGCTGTTACCTTATGGAACATCATTATAGCAATAATAAAGATAACTATAGCAGGGACAAACAACCAGAAAGTCAGGGTATCTCCCCCTGTGGAAATCCTCTGCATTATTGGATGTGATGCAAAGCTGGCGGCCAGCAGTGCTGTACCGTTATTCAAGGTATGTGAGAGCATGCTGTTGTAGATGGAGCCCGAACGAAGGGTCAGATAGCCTAATAGCAAGCCCAGGAAAAACACCGGTAGGAAGCGGAAGGGATCAAGATGGAAAGCAGCAAAGAGCAAGGCAGTGATCACAATCACGGCTTTCTGGGAACTGCCTTCAAAGAAACGTGGCATAAAACCCCGGAACAGGAGTTCTTCACAGATACCGGGAGCAACAGCGATGATCAGAAACTGTTGCCAGAGAGGCATCTTCATCTGAAAGAGCTTGCCCAGTTGTTCAAGATACTCAGACGGGAAGGGAAATACCATATTGACCAGTTGACTCAGTAGGCTTACAATTACTGCTGCCGGTATTGCGATAAAGGGAATCAACACAAGCTCCACGATTCTGGGTGCTTTCATCCGTAGTATCTTCTTGGAATCCAGTTTCAGGAATCGGAGAATCAGCAGCACAGGGAGAGCTATGATAAATATCTGAGTCTGGACAAGACCTGATCCCAAATCTCTTCCCTGCAGGTATGAGCCCAGATAGAATAGCACTACCAACCCGATGAGGAAATAGATTATCCCGTTAAAAGTACTAAAGAAGGCCTTACGGTTCTTGCGAGCGCCTTTGACAGAGCTGTCATCTTCCGTTCTAAACAGCACAGATTCCGTATTGAAGAGCTTTATGGTGCCCCAGATAGCCAATACATCAAGCAACAACGTAGATCCGATGGTCAGGAGCAGGTGGCTGATCTGATACTCTCCGATCATCACAGCTTTGAAGAGCAAAGAGATGTTAATCACCGGAACCAAAGCCATCAGATTACTAAGCTCGAAAGCAGGGAAGAAGCTAATCATACCCAGGAGCATTGAGATTGTCAGGATAGGTTGTTCATAACTGTGTGCTTCCTTCATGTTCCTTGAGAAGGTGGATATGGATAAAAGAATGGCTGCGTACAGGGTGGATAGCGGTATAAGAGCCAGAAAGAGAATAAGGAAGTTACTCACCGGGAAGCTTACACCTGCAGTCTCGAGCCCAGATTGGGACACCATGTAAGTAGCAGAAAAGTAGAGAGAAACAAGGTTCGCCAAGACGTTTACCATGGACATGGTGATAATGGTTAGATACTTGCCAATCACGATCTCGGTTCTCTGTGCGGAAGAAACCAGAAGCGTCTCCAAGGTATGGCGTTCCTTCTCTCCAGCCACCAAATCAGCCGCTGCAACCGCAGCTCCAGAAATCAAGAGGATAATCATCAGATACGGCAATATCATACCCAGAATGGAGCCTAGTTTCTTCTGGGCTGTAGAGATATCAGTCTCTACCACAGATACGACCTTCAGTATGCCGGGATTCAGCTTCTGCTCAATCAATCTCTGTTCCACCATCTTCTTCTCGGTGTCAGCCAAGCTTTTATTCAGTTTTCCGATCAGCATCCTCCCCTGATCAGAAGAGTTATCAAAGCGAACCTCGAACTTGATCAGATGCAGGTTCTCTGCACTAAGGGAATCTGATATTGTGATAATGGCATGGATATCTTTTTCTTCAAAGCGCTTTTCCATGGCGGGAGAATAGGGTAAGTATGAGAAGTGTTCGATGGTTTGAAGATCGGAAATGATGAGTGCCGAACCGGCAGTGTTCAAGCTGTCCGCTATGGCGATAGTGGCACCCTTCTCTTCGAGTTTTACCTGTTGCCTGCTCATCAGAGAGCTGAACCCTACAAAGATAAGAGGATAGAGAATGATGGGTAACAAAATGGTGGTAAAGAGAGTGCGTTTATCCCGCAGCATCTCCATCAGCTCTTTTCTATAAACGATTAAGGCTTTCTTAAAATTCATGCTCTTTCACCTCCGGTTCCATACTGAAGCGATTCACATAGAAGATGAAGACATCGTCAAGATCCAGAGCTCCACTCTCGGCTCTAAGCTCTTCCAGACTGCCATTGGCAAGCACCTGCCCCCTATGAATCATCACGATGCGATCAGCCAATCGTTCTGCCTCTCTCATTATGTGTGTGGAAAAAAGTACACACTTCCCCTTGTCTTTGCAATCCCGGATAAAGGAAATGATGTTTCGGGCAGTGAGAATATCCAAGCCAGAGGTAGGTTCATCAAAGATCATTACCGGCGGATCATGTATTATGGAACGAACGATGGAGACCTTTTGCTTCATGCCGCTGGAAAGCACGTCTATCTTTTTATCCAGAAAATCCTTCATATCCAGGAGATCTGCCATATCATCTATTCTGCGATTGATCTCAGCATTATCAAGCCCGTAGAGACGTCCAAAGTAGCTGATAAACTCCCGGGGGCGAAGACGGTTGTAAAGCCCAGTATCTCCGGAAAGGAATCCCAGGTTCTCACGCACTTTTTGGGCTTCTTTACTGATATCATAGCCTTGAACCAGGGCAGTGCCTGAATTCGGTTTGAACACGGTAGATAGAATACGCATCGTTGTGGTCTTGCCGGCACCATTCACACCCAGCAGACAAACGATCTCTCCATCACGAGCCTCAAAACTTACATCATTGACAGCCCGGTAAACGCTGCCATCTTTCTTGTTAAACTCTTTCACCAGATTCTTTACTTCTATCATTAATGCTCCATATACAGAAAGTATCAGTTTGGATTCATTGTGATAGAAGGGAGTATTTTGTCGAGACATTTCTCATGCTACGTATGCTCTACAAATAAAAATGGGGGCGGGGAGCCCCCTTGTGTGTGTTGAGGTATGTGTTGATAAATTTATTTCTATTGAAACTCTTCGCAGTGCCAGACACCGCCCCGGATGTATTTGAGTGGGCAGATATCTCTTCTCTGGCACTCCGCACAAAGTCCATGCAGTTCTTCCTCTTCCTCATACTGAGTTTCAGCCAGAGTGGAGAAGCTCACTGTAGTGACTTCATCGGACGATGGACGGTAATCTGCACAATCAAAGATGGTGCCGGAATCTTCACATAGGGAGCAGCGATACTTGGCTTCACAATAAGCGCAGAGACCATTCTTATTGAAAGCGCGATCCAAGGCTCCCACAGGAATAAATTCCTGCACCTCGACCTTTTTTAGCACTGTTCTACTGGCCATTTCTCTGGTTACTCCCATAATGAATTTGTTTGTATATACCTGCATTTTGTGAGCCAATACCACACGATTTATCACTAGTGGCATAATTACCCGTATGCCATCGTTTTACGAGACACCTCATCTCCTCACCTACTCTCTTCTACTCGTGAATTTCTGTGGAACTAATTCTCAGTGGGGAGTTTTTCCACAGTCTTCTCTCAAGCTTTAGACTTGACGATTCTGCCCTATTCTCCAAGCTTGATTCAAAATAGATAAAGAGGTATCAAATGGAAGATACTAAGAACATAAACACAACCGGTGAAAAGGAGCAGGTCTCCAATTTCATCCGTAACATCATAGACAAAGACTTGGCCAGTGGCAAGCACGTGAAGATCATCACCCGCTTTCCACCTGAGCCCAATGGCTACTTGCATATTGGCCACACCAAGTCCATCTGCCTGAACTTTGGGATAGCAAGAGATTATGACGGTATCTGCCATTTGCGCTTTGATGACACCAACCCCACTGCCGAAGACGTTGAGTATGTGGATTCCATCATGGAAGATATTCACTGGCTGGGCTGGGATTGGGGCAAGAAACTCTTCTTCGCCTCAGATTACTATGAGAAGCTCTATGAATATGCTGAAATCCTGATTCAGGAGGGGAAGGCATTTGTCTGCGATCTCTCACCAGAAGAGATGAATAAAATGCGTGGAACCCTCAAAGAACCTGGAAAGGAAAGCCCCTGGCGAAACCGATCCATTGAAGAGAACCTGGATCTCTTTCGTAGAATGAAGGCTGGTGAATTCGATGAAGGCAGCAAAACCCTGAGAGCCAAGATAGACATGAGTTCCGGTAATATCAACATGAGAGATCCTGTGATTTACCGCATCAAGAAGGCACATCATCACCGTACCGGAGATAAGTGGTGCATCTATCCCATGTATGACTATACTCATTGCATTTCTGATGCCCTGGAAGGCATTACCCATAGCATCTGCACATTGGAATTTGAAGACCACAGACCCCTCTACGACTGGTTTTTGGATCAGTTGCCGGTTCCCTGTCATCCTCAGCAGATAGAATTTGCCCGCTTGAATATGACTTGGACAGTGATGAGCAAACGCTTGCTGCTCACTTTGGTCAAGGATGGTCACGTTCGGGGTTGGGACGATCCACGCATGCCCACAGTGGCAGGAATGCGACGTCGTGGCTTTCCCGCAGCAGCACTCAGAGAACTATCAGAGCGAATCGGAGTAGCCAAAGCTTCCAGCACGGTTGATTTTGAGCTATTGCAATTCTGCGTGAGGGAAGAACTGAACAAGACTGCCAAACGTGTAATGGCAGTGCTTGATCCACTTCCCGTTGAGATAGAAAACTATCCTGAAGCCTCTATCGAATATCTCCCTGCTGAAAACAATCCTGAAGCCCCTGAGACAGGTAACAGGAACGTTCCTTTTGGAAAGCATCTGTATATTGAAAGAGAAGACTTTAGTGAAAGCCCTGCCAAAGGCTGGTTTCGCCTGGCTCCGGGAACAGAAGTTCGTCTCAAGCATGCTTACTATATCACTTGTAAGGATGTGTTAAAAGCCCCAGACGGTACCATAGAAAAGCTTATCTGCACCTACGATCCTGCTTCCAAAGGAGGATGGAGTAACGATGGCCGCAAGGTAAAAGGAACCCTCCATTGGGTTTGTAAAGATACTGCTGTCCCCATCGAGACACGGCTATACAGCCATCTCTTCACGATTGAAGATCCCATGAGCGCAGAAGAAGGAAAGACTTTCCTCGATTACCTTGATCCTAACTCATTGGTAGTGAAAAAAGCCTGGGGAGAGCCCTCGCTTTTGGAAGCTGCTCCTGGAGACAGCTACCAATTCCTGAGATTGGCCTATTTTTCCTGCGACTTGGATAGCCAACCTGGGAAACCTGTCTTCAACCGCGTGGTTCCCTTGAAAGATAGCTGGGGTAAGAAGAGCGGAAAGTAGTTGCTTCGCAGTTAGAAATCAGAAGTTGCATCTGTGGCTGTGTATAGCTGATTTCTGCTTCGCACTTTGTTCAACACATTGTGAAACAAACACATAGATTGCAGAGAAGTAGCCTATTCGCTAATCTATTGTAGAATAGACCTTTCCTTATCTGAGGTTAAGGATGGGTTAAGGAAGCGTATTAGGAAGGGATGGACAAAATGGACGAGATGGACGATATGGACGATATGGACATATGGACTACATGGACGTGATGGACAGAATGGACGATATGGACATGAACCCAAACCCAAGTAACAGACTCTCTTTTACTCCTTAACTCTTTGTTAATAATAAAAAAACTCTGCTTTTCTCTGCTTTTCTCTGTGTCCTCTGTGGTTTTGAAGTGATGAAGTGGTGAAGTGCGGGAGCGAAGCAGCGCAGCCCTTGTTACTTGTTACTCGTCACTTGTTACTATCTGTCTATCTGCGTGAAAAGCGGAAGAGATCGTGCGTATAGCCAATATTTAAGTAGAACTTGGGTTCGCTATCCTGAGGGAAGGCCACGGTCGCACGTAAGGGACCCAGAATGGTTTTGTAGCCCACAGATGTATAAAGGCAGTTTTCCGTGTCCTGATTCAAAGACCAATCATCTATATCCGAGTGGATGAGAGCCTGCAAGCCGGCACTGAGATGCAATCTGTCCCAGGCGTGGCAGGAGACTCCAAAGGTAAAGATCTTGTAGAATGGAGCGCTGAGCTCATACTTCTCATAAGCCATGAAGCCTGAATCTCCTCCCAGATAATTGGGATCAAGCTGTGCCTCGTTGCTACCGGACAGATAGGAGCCATAGTCCATCCCGAAATTCAGGCTGAAGTTCCTATTAATGGGCCTGTAGAAATCCAGTTGCGCAGTGAATTTATCATAGTCATAATCGCTGATCAGGAGGTCGTGGGCAGAATTGAACTTCGCCATCAGAGACAGACCTGAGGCGGGAAAGTTATAATCGTCCAGGCTCTCATGATAGAGCTTGAAACCAAAGCCCCCAACCTTGAAGCGGCGATGTAGAGGAGCTGTTTGTGAAATGTCCCTGTAAAGCTTGTTGCGGAAGCCAAAGAGGTAGGTCTCGAAGTTCAGATATTCATTTAGAAACATACCCAAACCCAGAACATTTCCATAATCCAGGCGTCGCACACTATCTGTCTTGTGATGCTCCTCATCGTAGAGATAGTAAGAATGCTCGTTCACGTAACTGAAGAGCCTGTAATATATGCCATAGAGCTCGCCAAAATTCTTCACATAGTCCAGATTCAGCTCGTTGTTGTTGCCTACCCTCAGTTCCACAAGTAACTTGGAATTCTTTAGTATATAGTTGTTCAGATTGAGCACAGCACTGGCATGAAGCAAGTCTTCAGATTTGTAGCAGAGGTTGAGAATGATAGACTTGCGGTTGCGTTCTTCCACGTGCAGCTCAAGGATGTGATGCCCCTCTTCCGGGACGAGGACAGGATAAAGAGTTACGAAGAGCCCTGAGTTCCAGGCAAACCTGCAGTGATTCATAATCTGCTCCAAGCCATACTGCCTGCCTGTTTCCAGATCCAGATACTCCTGAATCTTTGCCTTGCTCAGGTAACGGTTGCCAACCACTCTGATCTTGCTGAGCCACACAGAAGTAGTTCTTTGTAGCTGCTCTCTTCTATTGTTATGAAAGATATAGCCCTCGGCTCGCAAGCGTTCCAGCAGCTCCTGGATGTGGTCTCTGGCATATTCTTCTCCTGCCAGGATGATAGCTTCTGCCTCACCGAAACTGCGGGAATTGAAAGCTTCGAGATATGGCTCCAGCGTGATCAGCAGGCTATCCTCAGCTTGACTGATGGTGCGCGTCATGCCAATGTTTATAGTCTGATCAATCACCAGAATGGGATTGCTCAGTTGTTCCACTGGCTTGAGCTCCGAATTTGCTTTGAAGCCCAGCACCAGATCAGCCCCCAGTTCTCTGGCCTGTCTCACAGGATAGTTATCGCTCACGCCGCCATCGATATACAATGAACCATCTATTTCAAAGGGTTTGATAATACTGGGAACAGAAAGCGAAGCCCTTACAGCCTGCATCAGTGAACCTGATCTGAAGAAAGCACTCTCTCCTGTCTCCAGATTGGTGCCCACTGCGGCAAAGGGTATGGGAAGCTCATTGAAGTCACGATACAAAGAAGCTTGAGCATAGATACCAGCCAGTTCCAGATTGAGGTTGTTGGCACTGAAGATACCCGTGCTGAGCCGGGCTTTCCAGGCATCATCAAGCTCCAAAGCCAGGTTTCCATAGGGTGGCCAACGCTTCTGCCCGATATAGGCATCTCTCCTGATCTCTTCATCTGTAAGCAGCTCTTCCCAATTCCAGGTAAGTACCAGTTCTTCTATCTGTGAGGCAGAATAGCCCATTGCATAGAGGGAACCCACCAAAGCACCAATGCTTGTGCCGGATATAGTCTGGGGATAAACGCCATTCTCTTCCAGAACCTTGAGCACACCAATGTGAGCCAAACCCCTGGCTCCTCCCCCACTAAAAGCGTAGCCCAGCCTCACCGAGGCCAGGCTCACGCAGGTTAACAAAAGCAGAACTATGAGAACTGCACGAATTCTCATGCTACACAACTTAAGGAAGGTGGTTTAGAAATCCGTGGAATCAGCGGGACTCACAGGCTCTGTAACAACCGGTCCCGGCTTGAAGACAAATTCCAGCCTGCCAAAGATGGCATTGGCTTCCACCCTGACTTTCTGCATACCAGCTCCCAGCTTTTGACGCGAAGAAGCCAAGCCAGCATCGGTCTTATCGGGTGTGATCACAGAACCAAAGACAGCATTGGTCTCTATCTCAAAATCTATGGTATCGGGCAGAGAAACTACAGAAGAACCAAAGACGGTGGTAACCTCTACAGTCTTGGTGCTGGGACGGATATCCGAGAGATCGATGTCTGAACCACTGAATATGGTAGTGTATTCCCTGTGTGTGGCACTGAGTTCTCTGGTTTGGATACCTCTGTGATGAGGCTTTTTGAATGCTCCCACCAGGATCTTAACTCCAAACATGATAATCACAATGGCAATGAAGATGCTCACGATCGGAACCTTGAAGCCAAAGCCCTTCAGTATGATCGACAGACCAATCAGTATGACCAGTAAGCCCCAAAACATATTACCAAAAAGAAAGTCCATTTTCATCTCCTAACTCCTTATGCCTTAATAGCATTCCTGTAAACTTCCTGCAAATTCCCCATCTCTACAGAGATATCGGAATTAATCTTCAGAATCTGCTCTTGGGTCACTTCGCCCAAAAGCGTGACCGATATGTGATGCGCTGTGGCAAGCTCTTTGATCTGCTCCACAGATGAAGTGGAAGCGCTCACCACCACTTTGGCACCCGCTTCCCCAAAATAGGTTTCCAGTTTTGTTGTATTTAAATCAAAGAGAAGCTCTGCTCCCCAACCACCAGATAGACAGGATTCTGCCACACAGACAGCCAAGCCACCCTCGGAACAATCATGCGCAGAAGAGAGCAAACGCTTGTCTGCCAATTCCAAGAGCAATTCCTGCAGATGCTTCTCTTGCTGCAGGTCAATGGTTGGAGGCAGCCCCAAAGCTTTACCCGTCCTTAGTTTCAGATATTCAGATGCACCCAGGCTTCCACTGTTTTCTCCCAGAAGCAACACCTTATCCCCCAGTTGCTTGAAAGCTTGATCCACAGCCTTTTCATAATCATCCAAAAGACCCAGCATCCCAATCACGGGCGTGGGATAAATGGCAGCAGTGGGATTCTCATTATACAGCGAGACGTTTCCGCCGGTGACGGGTGTCTCAAAGGCTCTGCAAGCCTCCCCCATGCCTCGGACGGCTTCAGATAGCTGCCAATATATCTCTGGCTTGTGAGGATTGCCAAAATTCAGACAATTGGTGATCGCCATAGGCTTGGCACCGCTGCAGGCGATATTCCTGGCAGCTTCCGCCACTGCTGCCTTGGCACCCTCATAGGGATCCAGATAGCAGTAACGTCCATTGCAATCTGTGGTCAGTGCCAGCGCTTTCTTGCTGTCCTTAATTGCCACCAGAGCGGCATCTGAACCGGGCTCCTGATTGGTGTTGATCTGCACCATGTGATCATACTGACGGTAGATTGCTTCCTTGGAAGCGATATTGGGGCTACCCATCAGTTCCAACAAGACTTTATTGTAATCACTTGGTTCAGGGATAGTGCTCAGATCAAAGGCTTGCAGCTCATCCAGCCAGTCTGGACGCCTGGCTTCACGGGTATAGACAGGAGCTTTGCCCCCCAGAATTAGATACTCGGAAGGTATCTCTGCCACAATCTCTTCATGGAAGCGAACTCTCAGGATGCCATCGTCTGTGACTTTTCCAATGATGGCAGCATCGAGATCCCACTTTAAAAAGATGGCGTTAACTTTATCTATATCATCAGGTTTCACGATGAGCAACATGCGCTCCTGAGATTCAGAGAGCATGATCTCATAGGCATTCATACCTGCTTCTCGCTGAGGCACCAGAGCTACATCCATATCGATGCCAACTCCACCCTTGCCGGACATTTCGGAGCTGGAGCAGGTGAGTCCTGCAGCACCCATATCCTGGATGCCCACCACCAAGCCTGCCTGGATCACTTCCAGGGTGGCTTCCAGTAAAAGCTTTTCATAAAAGGGATCACCCACCTGCACGGCAGTGCGTTTCTCTTCGGAAGCCTCAGAGATATCCACAGAGGCGAAAGTAGCGCCGTGGATGCCGTCACGACCTGTTTTGGCTCCCACATAGACCACCAGATTGCCGGGACCTGAAGCAGCGGATTTGGCAATGTTGCCATGCTTCACCAAGCCCACAGCCATGGCATTGACCAAAGGATTACCTTCGTAACTATCCTCAAAATATACTTCTCCGCCCACAGTTGGAACACCAAAGCAATTGCCATAATCCGCAATACCGCTCACCACTCCAGAGATCAGATGTTTCACCTGTGGGTTCTGAGCATTGCCAAAACGCAGAGAATTGAGGGCAGCGACGGGTCTGGCACCCATGGTGAAGATATCCCGCAGGATACCGCCCACGCCTGTGGCAGCACCATGATAGGGCTCCAGAGCAGAAGGATGATTGTGGCTTTCGATTTTAAAACACACTGCCAGTCCATCACCTATATCCACCACTCCAGCATTTTCTTCCCCTGCTTTAGCGAGCATGGCAGGGCCATCCTTGGGCAAGGTCTTGAGCAGTTTGACGCTATTCTTGTAGCTGGCGTGTTCGCTCCACATCACGCTGAAGATGCCCAGTTCCACCCAACTGGGCTCACGTCCCAGAATCTTTAGGATATAGTCATATTCTTCGGGACTGATCCCATGTTCACTGATGATCTCGGGGCTGATAGTTCTATCGTTTTGCATTCTATCTATCCTTAAATATTATGATTGCTTTAGCTTTACCAAGAGCTTGAGGATGCGATCTTCGATGATCCCATAGGTCTTGCGGTAGTTATCCAGTTGTGAGCCATAGGGATCTTCAATATCTCCAGTTTCTCCCACATATTCGTTTAAGGTAAAGACTTTGGGGGCAGCTTCGGGATCGGCTCTGCGAATGTGATCCCGCTGGCGTTCCTCCATCGTGAGGATCAATCTGCTGCCACTGGCCAATTGAGGAGTGAGCTCCTTGGAAATGTGATGCGATGCCTCTTCTATGCCTTTCTCCAGAAGCAGGGTGAGAGAATTCACGGAGATCTCGTGTCCCCCTTGCAATAAGCCACAGGAATCCCCCACAAAAGGCGATCCAGCCTGATTGGCATAGTAATTGAAAAGCTTCTCAGCAATGGGTGAACGGCAGATATTGGCAGTGCAGACAAACATGATGGTGGGCTTGTAGAAAGCCTGCTTGACTTCGTAGAAAGGAATGGAACCCTCTCTGATGCAACGGATGTCCTCACTGTAGTTGTCATTGCCTGGATCGTCTTTCTCTATATATTCCACGATGGTGGAAGGCTCAATGCGTTCTCTGATCCTGCGGGGATGAGGCAGCAGAGCAAAGTCAAACCACTTGCCATAGCGTTCCTGAATAATCTTCAGATCAGTCTCGGCAGGGAGATTGGACATGTTCACGCTGGTGGAGACAATAGGTTCGTCCAGCATGTCTATGAAGGTGCGGATCAGGGGATCTGATGGCACACGGAAGGCAACTTTGCCATTGTAGCTGATTTCAGATGTGAGCTCGTTTTCCAGGCTCCAGATCAAAGTCAGGTTGCCTGGCCAATATTGCTTGGCGAGGTTTTGCAAGCGCAGAGGCAGCTTGATGCCATGATCTTCAAACCACAGATAGTCCGGCACCAGGGCTATCAAACCTGCTTTGTCGCTTCTTTGTTTGGTCTCGATAATGCGCTTGATACCTTCTCTGGAACTGATTCTGCAGCCCATCCCCGGCATCTTGCCTGTGTGATGCAAAAAGACTGCATCGGGATC
>JAKPXC010000076.1 GCA_029567705.1 Candidatus Cloacimonadota bacterium | reverse complement strand
CTACGATCCTTCTTAAGCATGGCATCGTAATATAGAACCAAAGCCCGTTCTTCGTCTTTGTTTGGTTTAAGGTTCTTTAGTTGTTGCCGCGCTTCGTTCAATTTCCCTGAGTGGTAGTTTTCTTCCAAGGTAACAAATTCTTTGCGTACCTGTGCAAATAGAGTTCCAAAGACCAGGAGAATCAGAATCAGGATGGTTTTATGCATCGGCGGATGAGACCTCCGGTTCCCTTCTCGAAGGGAACGGGTATCCGGAATCTGGCATTGGGGCGTGTGTTTGCCACAGAGTTTTTATCGTCGTCATAAATACTTTCTACCTTCAGTAGTTGATCATCGTCCATCTGGGGAAAGATTATCTCCAGAGTATCGCCACAGGATATCTTGGTAAGTGCGTCAAAGACGATGCATCCATCTTCATGTGCAATTACTTTTCCACAATACTCACTTTCTGAGATATATGCCTTAATACTATCTGGTTCCACGATTCCTGCGGATTTATCCTCAAAATCATAGAAGCCTTCCCAATATGGGCGGTGAGACACTTTATCCAGCTCCGATCTCAAGCGTAGCCAAGAGGTAATATCCGTAGCTGGAGTGCTCATCGCCTGCTTGTAAATCCTTGTTACCTGAGCCACATAATATTCGCTCTTCATTCTGCCTTCGATCTTTGCCGCATGAATCCCTGATGCCATCAATTGCGGAATCCTTTCCAACAGGTTCAGATCCTTGGAGCTAAGAATATGGCTACCATAAGCATCTTCTTCGATGGGAAGATACTCTCCGGGACGTTCCTCTTCGGTAAGTGCCCATTTCCAGCGGCAGACCTGAGTACATGAACCGCTATTTGCACTGCGGCGGTTGAAATATGCACTTAGGAGACATCTCCCGGAATATGCGACACACATCGCACCATGTACAAAGCACTCCAGCTCCAGATCTGGCAAGGCTTGCCGGATCTCGGTGATCTCTCGGAAGCTTAGTTCTCGCGCCATCACGATGCGCTTAGCACCCTTTTCGTGCCAGAACTTGGCTGCAGAGATTGAGGTAATATTCGCTTGGGTACTGATGTGGATGGGGATCTTGGTTACTTCTTTTACAAGCTCAAACACACCGGGATCTGATACAATCACAGCATCTATCGCGCTGGTTTTCAGCTTCTTAAGAAAATCCGTTAGTGCAGGATAATCCGAATTCCTGAGATATGCGTTTAACGTAAGATACAGTTTTGCGTCATGCTGGTGAGCGTAATCTATCCCAGCCAGGAGTTCATCGTAATCCAGATTACCTGCCGTGGCTCTTAAACCAAACAGGTGATAACCGCAATATACAGCGTCCGCGCCAAAATCTATGGCTGTTTTTACTTTGGCAAGATCGCCGCCGGGAGCAGTTAGTTCCATTTAGTTGCTCATCGAGTTCAACAAATCATCGTTGCTCTTGGAAGCTTTCATTTGTTTGCGCAGAGTCTCGATGCCCTGGATGGGGCTAATTGTTTTTAGATATTTACGCAATACATACATCCGGTTGATCTCGTTTTTGGTAAGCAGGAGTTCTTCACGCCGAGTACCGGATTTTACCAGATCTATCGCAGGGTAGAGGCGCATATCCGAGATGCTGCGATCCAGAACCAATTCCATATTTCCAGTACCTTTAAACTC
>JAKPXC010000073.1 GCA_029567705.1 Candidatus Cloacimonadota bacterium | reverse complement strand
CCCTCCCGGAGGGTGCGCAGAGCGCACCCTCCGGGAGGGGATTGAGGTTTTGGGAGAGGGGTGTATGGCCACGCTTACCCATAGTTCGGGCTGCGCCCTCACTATGGGCTGTGTTACGCCACCCCACTCCGTGGGGTTTTTCTGGAACCACGGCCTCTCTATTGTATTCGTATACATCCTACCGTGGGTTTTTCCCGGACACATGGGATTTTCTCCGCTCCGTGGGGTTTTCCGGACACATGGGATTTTCTCCGCTCCGCGGGGTTGTCTCCGCTCCACGCGGTTTAAATACCGTAGGGTTCCTTGTTTCTCGCCGACTCTTCACCGTGTCTTGCAGGACTCTTCCCGAGCAAAGTGTTCGGGAAGAGTCCTGCAAGACACGGTGAAGAGTCGGCGACTTATTATGAACCCTCGGGCAATCCGTACCAATACAACAGAATCAAAGACGTGGCAATACAACAACACAACCAAGAGAAAATGTAACAAAAACACAACGTTTACCATCCTGCCAGGATTACCAATCCGCAGAAAAGAATCCACAACCCAAGAAATGTGACATGCGTAATCACATGTACAATAATCATATACAGGTATCAGGGATAGGCTGTAAAAGAAATTTCGGCAATTGGCACAGATGCTGCGTTATAGCTTATCCGTCGCGGGCAATGCCTGTGGCGAAGAATAGAGTGTGAACCCAATAAAAAATATCACAGTAAAAGGAGATTTACCATGGGAACTCAACAAATTCTACTCATCGTACTTAGCGTTATCATCGTTGGTGTCGCTATCGCTGTCGGAATCACCATGTTCCGCAACCAGGCTTACAATTCAAACGCCACTTCTCTGGCTGCTGAAATGCAGACTTATGCTTCTCAAGTCGTGACTTGGTACAAGACTCCCACTTCCCAGGGTGGAAAAGGTCAGGGAACTGTCGCTGCTGGCGATGCAACAGCCCTCGCTGCTTATCTTGGTTTTGATGGGGCTAACAATAGTCTTACAACCGACTCCGGCGAGTACAGACTTACTTCAACTGCTGCCGATAAGATTATCTTAAACGCCATCGGAAAAGAAGTCAAGGATGGGAAGAAACCCAGAGTTACTACCGAAGTTACTATCCCTGGTTGTGTTATCACTTCAACTCCTCAAGCCCCTGCTACAGCTCTGTAGCCTGAAGTTTAGAACTGACATATTGGAATGGTCAAGATTTTTCTTGACCATTCCTCACATTTAGGGAACATAGGCTTGCCTTGAGAATCTAGTGTTAATTAGGCTCTTAAGAGAAGCTTAAGTGACTGATGAGACTATAGTTAAGTTACATCGGGTAAGGTAAGAAATGTTCTTCAAGATTAGTGCAAGGATGAGAAATGATAGCTGAATATCGCTTCAGGGCATATAACCAGCAAGGCAAATTGGTTCAGGGCAACTTCTCGGTACGCTCCCAAAAAGAAGCTAAAGCCTATATTGCTCGTCTCAAAGAGAAGTATCAGCTACGCATCGACCTTCTGGAGAAGAAAAAAGACTTCCTTTACACAATTAAGATGCCGGGAAAGAAGCCCATAAAGGGTAGGCAAGGAGCATTCAGCAAAGAGGAGGTGGAAGCCGCCCTCAAGAAGATGGGATACTCCAACTTCAAAGTTAATCCGGTGCTTTTCGACCTGCCCATCAAGCCGGCATCTCAGGATATTTTGATGTTTATCAAGCTCTCCACCAATATGCTCAAGGACAAAATGAGCTTTGGCAGAGTGCTTTCCATGCTGGCGGAAGAGCAATCCAACCAAGCCTTGAGAAACGCTCTAATCCAAATAGAAAATCAGCTCAAAGGTGGTGCTGAAGGCAAAGACGTCTTTATGCAATATGAGCACGTCTTTGGCAGGTTCCCGGCTTTCATGCTGGGCTTGGCCACCAAGAGCGGTAATATGGCAGAGATATTTGAAGCCACCACCAAGTTTATCGAGCGCGATGAAGAGATCAAGAAGAACGTCAAGAAGGCTTTGATCTCCCCCATGTTTGCCGTGCTAGCAACTCTGCTTGCCGTGATGTACTACATCGTTAAGATCTTCCCCGCCACAGCAGAGCTATTTTTAGCTTATGATATGGATTTACCTCCCATGACCATGGCCACTCTGGATGCATCTCACCTCTTGGCTAAGATATGGTGGCTGATCATTATAGCTATCGCTACACCCATCGTTATAATTTGGCGTTGGTGGTCCACACCCAGTGGAAGAATCTGGCGGGATCAACAGATGGTGAAGCTCCCACTGATTGGGCACTTGATTCATAAATCAAGCATTGAAATCTATTTCCGGGTCTTTGGCACCATCTATGCCGGTTCCGGAGATAATATTGAAACCATCCGCACCGCTGCCGAAGCCTGCCGCAATGCTTGGATGGAAAGCAAGATCAAGATGATCACAATCCCATTGATGCTACGCGAAGGCGAAGGTTTTGTCCCAGCTATGGAAGCTTCGGGCGTCTTTAACCGCACCACCATCACACGTCTGAAAACCGGTCAGGAAACCGGAAACATACTGCAGGCTGCCCAACAGATCTGTTCCTTCTATGAGGCAGAGACCACTTACAAGATGAATGCCTTGGTGGAATATATTCAGACCATCGTGGCTCTCTTCATAACCCTCGCCATTACCTTCCTCACCATAGTCTCGGCTGAGATTGCCACAATCTCTCCGCCTTCATCGATGTAGGAGATATGGAAACACTCACCAAATTCGGCGCTTACCTGGTTCGAAACAGCTATTTTGATTTGGAAATGATCCAGGAAGCCACCCGTAAGATCGCCGAATTTGGAGATGTCTCACCCAGTGCCTTGGCCCAGATTCTGGTGGAAGAATACAATGCCACACATGATCTGGTTTATGAAGCCTTGGCGCGGCATTACGCTTTCCCGAAGCATGAGATCACCATGGAAGATCTCACAGATACTCAGGTCAAAAATGCCAAGGAGATTCTGGACACACTTCCCGAGGAGTTCCGCAAGAAACTCTTTTTCCACAAGATATTCCCTTTTGATACCATTGGGATGAACAACGAAGTTCTTAGAGTGCTGGCCAGCAACACAACCGATAAGTTGCTACAAGAAATCGGACTCAATGTTCCATACCGTAAGGTGGAAATCTACTGGACCAGGCTGAAGACCATTGAAGATCTGATCAACCGGATAGCACCTCAGAAAAATGAATTCCTGCAACTTCTGGAGGAAGCCGGAGACATTCTGGTGGATGATGGCTCCATGCAGGAGCTGGATGAACAGGCTCTGGACGAGGAGATCAACAAAAGCCTGCTAGTCAACCTCTTTGAGGGTGCTTTGATCGAAGCTGTGCGCACTGATGCCTCGGATATTCACATTATCCCCAATGGCAAGTTCGCGGTTGACCTCTATATGCGCGTGGATGGCAAGCTCTCACTCTGGCACCGGCAGGAAAACACTCCCCCGGAAGCTTTTGCAGCAGTGGTAAAAGACCGCAGTGTCGGCGTGGACAGGTTTGAACGGGATTCAGCTCAGGATGGTTTTGCCCAGAGGCTGATAGATGAGCACCTGATCCGCTTCCGTGTTTCGATCCTCCCCGTCGTCTCAGCAGAGTATGAACGCCGCTTTGAGAGTGTGGTGATCCGTGTGATTGACGACCGTAAGGTGATAGCGGACTTCCGCAAGCTGGGTTTCCAGGAGCAAGCAGAAAGAGAATTTGTTAAATCCATCAATACATCCAAGGGCATTGTGATTGTGACCGGCCCCACCGGCAGCGGAAAGAGCACGACCCTGATGGCAGCGCTGTTCCACATTATCAATCCCACCTTGAACGTCCTTACCTGTGAAGACCCGGTGGAGTATGTGATCAATGGAGCCCGGCAGCTTAAGATCGGCCATAAGATGAGCTTTGATCAGGCCATCCGCGCTATTCTGCGTCACGACCCGGACGTGGTGATGGTGGGTGAGATTCGTGATAAGATAACAGCAGATATAGCGGTGAAGCTGGCCAATACGGGTCACCTAACCCTATCCACCCTGCACACAAACGATGCGCCCTCGGCCATTGCCAGGCTTTATAAAATGGGGATCGAGCCCTTCCTGTTGGCTTATTCCATCAATATCATTATCGCCCAACGTCTGGTTCGAAAGCTCTGCGACCGCTGCAAGCGTCCCATCACTCCGGAAAATTATCCTGCTGCCCTGGCTATGGGTATCACGCAAGAAGAGCTTGATTCCGGTACTATCTATGAACCGGTGGGTTGCCGACACTGCAAAGAAGGTTACAAGGGCAGAATCAATATTGCCGAAGCTCTCTATTTCTACCCGGAGATTCGCAATGAGATTGTGCGTTCCGCCAATGATATCGACGAAGAGCGCATTCGCGCCGTGGCAGAGAAACACGGCATGCTCTCCATGCGTGATTCGGGAATCGACCGGATTCGTAACGGACTTACCGGAATCGCCGAAGTATTATATGCCACAAGTGAGGATTAGACTGTGAATATGATGGATATGGTTATGGCCATGATTGCGGTTGTATTCTTTACAACTATTGCTACTGTTTACAACAGGTCTATGCTAATACAACAGGATAACCTTAACGATGCTACCCTGGTGGTTCAGACAACTCAGATATGTCATTCCGCTCTTGACGAGATTGACGCCCTACTCTTTGCTAAGCAATTGGCATTTAGCGATATAACAACAAACTATAATTTCTCAGAAACAAGAAACTATGATTTTCTCGGGACCAGTTTCACAGTTACCGTTCAAGCAGCCGATTGTGACTCACTGGGAAACATTCTTACATCGCCTCCGGTAAACAACGCTTTTAAAACTGTGACTGTAACGGTGGGAGGAAACGCAGCTCTCCGCCACTCGGTTTCATTAACCCGAATGTATACAAAAACGAGCATGTACATATGAACGTCATGTTAGACCTCATTGGCAGCACCATGATTGCAGGATTGTTAATCATGATGATGCTTACATTCCAATTGCAGCTTAGGGATGCCGCTCAAAGAACCTTGTATACGGCAACGATGGTTGATCATATGGATATGGCGTGCACCAAGATCAACAAGGTGATAGCTATGGCAGGCGTGGGTATGCCGGCAGACTCCGCAGTTGTGACAGCAGAATCCTCGCGATTGATTTTTAGGACATATTGGTCTTATCCCGAAAATCAATTGACAGATGACATCCACTCTGTGATGCTCCGGCTTTCCTCCAGCAACACAGATTTTGGCAGGACTCTGATTATTGCACAAGATGGAGTTCTTATCCATGATGCGGATTACATTTTTTACATAAGTGATGTATCGTTTATATATTACAATCTTGCCGGGCAAGTAACCACCACCCCCAGGAATGTGCGTTCAGTCGATGCCAGATTAACGTTCAGCAGGGCAGCTCCCACATCCGGCGGAAGAGCTTTGGAAACAAGAATTCAAATTAGATGCTATATCATGAATAGCTATCTGAAAGGAGGATGATTTGGGACGATCGATGCTTATAGTAGTCATCCTCATGAGCATAGTGTTTGCTCAGGTCATTATCAATCTTAATAGAAGAATGTCAGATACTCCTGATCTTATGGTCAGAAACCTCCTGACCAAAGAGGTGGAAGGTGTCTGTGACTATTCGTTGAGAAATGCAATACGAAATGCCGGCTCCATGCAAGCTCTCCAAGTTAGCGGAGAGTTATCCTATATGTGGAGATTCAACAATTTTCACATAGGCAACTGCATTGTGGACAGCACCAGCTACACTTTTGTCGGCAGCGCCAACCACTACAAAGTCAAAACCTATGTTCGTGGTGTGATGCAAGGACAAACTGTGTCGCATACCGCAGAGATGGCATTTAACTATCCCGTGAGCACAATTGGCGGTAAACCCAATGTTTTCTATTACGAGTTTGAGGAGTTTTTGTTTTTCCCCTGGTTATTCGAAGAGAACCGCTATGTGGTCGATTCCAGTGACAACGAGTATACTGCTTCGAACAGCGGATATTTGGTAAGCGCCACCGTTCCTTGGGGAGGAGCGTTTAGCCAATACACGGCTCAATTCAACGGGTATGAATCATATTTTACCGTTGGCGGGGATGGTTCTGCACCAATGATCAATGCAGCAGGAGATTTTTCACTTGTGTGCTTCACAAAAATAGATAAGGATGGACGGCTGTTCAATTCTAATAACCAAGGAACTATCATCTGGATTCCAAGCGACCCTTATGATACCAATACTCCTTCGGGTACTCACCCCGGGTTGAATCTTCGCCAGAAGCCTTCTGCTGCAATCTACTACTCAACCTCCGATGGTAAGATACACTTCGTGACTACTTTGAACAATTCAAGTAAGACCGTTCTCGATGCTTCTGTTTCTTATACAAGAACAGCTCAGACACATATAGCTTTGTTGTTGAACATACTAAATCCTTCACATACGGACTACCCTTGGATATCATTGGGGATGACTTTTTCGGGAGGAGTATTAAAATCCTACATAAATGGCGTATTGGCAAGAACTATAAATTCCGGAGAAACTTGCGGCGCAATGCCAAGTGAATATGGTATGACAATGGGAAGGAGGGACTTGAGAGGAAGCGGTGTATCATATAGCGACTATAAGTACTTCACAGGGCTCATGGACCAAGTAGGAATGCAAGACAGGGCTCTGACTGATGCCGAGATGCTAACCTGGCACCAAGGTGCTCAATTCCAGAATTCAATGTTGTATATTCATGACTAGTACTCAGGAGAAACAATGACGGAAAACCCAAGGACAACTATTCTTAACTGGTGGGCCATGATCCGCTGGTTCATGGTTACGGTGCTCTTCTCAATCGGCATCCTGCACATCAGGTTTCAGGAAAGAATGGCACAAAGCCTCGTTTTCTTTGGAGTCTTTCTGGGTATTGTCGCGCTTAATCTGCTCTTCCAATTGCAGGTAAGCTTCCGCAAGATGATCGTGATAGTCTTCCAGATAGTTCTTGATCTGATCTTTGCCACTTTGGTAGTACACCTCACAGGCGGGCCATCCAGTTACTTCGTTTGGATCTACCTGATAGCAGTTATTACAGCTTCTCTTACTATTCCAAGATTCGGGGGTGTGATCGCCGGATTGGCCAGCAGTATGTTTCTGATGATCCTGATGGTCATGTATCAGAACAACATTATGAGCCCCAACAGCTCCAATCCTTTGGATGTAACAGGTTCTACGGTTTACATCCTATCTTACACAGGTTTGTTTTGCGGAGTGGCTTTTTTAGCAGGCTATCTGAATGAGCAGCTTGGTCTGGTAAAAACCAAAACGGCTAGAATTGAAGAGATGCAAAGTGAGCTGGAAGCCTGCAAGCAAAAGGAAGCCGAGCATAAAGAGCTCAGAAGAGATTTGGATGATCTGCTGCGGGTTCTCAAGGATATAGCCAGGCTTGATCATGATATAAACACTCCTCTCTGCGTGATCTCACTGTCGATCAGCCGGGTGAAAAAAATCGCAATGGAGCTGGAGAATGATAGTTTGGGAAAGACCGGAGCCGAGATCACGGAATCTGTAAATAAAATCAGCGCTTTGCTAAAAAGATTGGAAGCACTGAAGGATAATAAGTTGTTGGCTTACAAACGGGGAGAATAGCGATGAGCCAGAAGATACTAGTAGTAGACGACGAACAGGGAATCCGGGATATAATCTGCGAGTTCCTCACAGAAGCCGGTTACCAGGTGCAAACTGCAGTTGATGGCCTTGATGCACTGGAGAAGATGGCTTTTGAGAGCTTTGATCTCTACATTCTGGATGTCTATATGCCCAGAATGAATGGATTGGAACTGCTTCTCAAGATAAAAGAAATACAACCTCTGGCCGTCATCATCGTAAGCACAGGATTTTCAAATACCGAAGTAGCGATCAAGGCTATCCGTTCAGGAGCTTATCACTATTTTACCAAGCCTATCCAGGCAGAAGATCTGCTCAAAGTGGTGGAATCCGGAATTGCCCATGCCTTATCTCTGGGTGAGTGTGCTGCAAATGCCGAACCTGCGCCGGATACCTACGATCACCAGCTCCTGCGTGGCTTCAGTAGTGACCAGATAAACGAGTTCAGTAGCATTGGTGTGCTAGCTTCCTATAAAAAGGGAGAGAAGATACACCAGGATGAATCCACCGGCTGCATGATACTCGTGGAAAGCGGCAAAGTGGCCGTGATCTACAACGGGTGCTCATTGGACGTGCTGAGTCCGGGGAAAATCTGGGGTGAAGAAGTCTTTATCAACCCGGGAGCTATGTTCACAGAACTCATCGCCCAGGAAGATGCTCAAATCCGCCATTTCAACCGCAGGAAACTGATAGAATTCTTCACCTATCAAGACGAAACTCTCACAAAGAAATACATGATAAACCTGATCTTCTGTATCCATAGCAAGTGGAAACGCTCCGTGTATAAGCTGGGTCTCTTCAGCGGATATAGTCCATTGATCGATACCAAGGAACTATAATTCTGATGGAATTGTACGACAGCCTGAAAGAAAGGTTGCCCGCCGGATTGACAGGTCCGGATTACTGTCATGTTGTAGAGAAATGGCTTGATGCAGACGCAGACCGGGCTCTCGAGGTAAGAAACACTCTTAGTAAATGGATCCTTAGCATGAAAGAGCTAATGGCATCCGATATAGATTTTGGAGCTCCTGGCTCCATGAACAAGGTCTGGTACCGCATCTTCGGCGTGAAGAAAGCCTGGGATGAATATGGCACTTTGGAAACCCACGAAAGCACCGCAATAATCCTAAGCTGGTTGAGCAGTTCGAACCGTCAGGCTCTGTATATGAACCGCAGTGTGGATTTCTCGCTGGATCTTAGCCATGAAAGAGCCTCATCCAGATTCAGAGGAACCGTATATTTCGAGCGAGGCCATCTCTCCTGCAACTTCCGCCGTATAAACGATACTCTGTACACCTTAGAAGGCCTTGGTATCCCCAAACCTGTGGCCGATAAGCTCAATCTGAAGCACCAGAAATCCGGATTGGTGCTGGTGACCGGTATTACAGGCAGCGGTAAAAGCACTACCCTGGATGCCATTATTGATATAAACAACCGGGAAAATGAGGCACACATCGTCATCATCGGCCACCCTATAGAGCATATCCACAAATCCAAGCTCTGTCTGGTGCGTCACCGGGAAGTGGGACCGGACGTACGTTCTTTTGAGGCTGGTGCAATCGAAGCTCTCAGACAAGACCCGGATATTATTGTGGTGGGAGAAATGCGAGATCCCCGCACCATCGCCACCGTGCTGGAAATCACCGATAGCGGTCACAAAGCTTTTACAACTCTGCATACCAGCTCTGCAATAGACAGCCTGCATAGAATAGTGGCAGAGTTTCCTGCGGACGAACAGGAACGCATCCGCAACCGTCTTGCAGACGTCCTGACGGTATCCATTTCACAAAAATTGGTTCCCACTATTGACAAAAAACTGGTTCTTGCCAAAGAGATCTTGGTGGTGGATTCTTCTGTTCAAGCTGCCATCCGAAACCAGAATATAGGCGAGATATACCAGATGATGGTGGAAGGCAGAAAACAGGGAATGTTCACTTTGGAGCAAGATCTGCTGGAGCTCACCCGGAAGAGAAAGATAACTCCAAACACTGCAGTTAATTACTCGAACAATAAGATAAGAATGATACAGCTAGTGAACACGCTGTAAGGAAAGGAATAGGAATATGCAAAAACACCCCAGGCAAGTTTTCAGTATTGTAGAAGACGGTCATGGGCTCAGTCTGGCACATGTATTCAGGGAGAACAATCAGCTATATATCGATATAGTAGAAAGTGTCAAACTGGATGCACCTGTTTATCTGGAGAGTGAGAAAAATCCAACTCCGGAGACACCTGACCAAATACCAGTTGTTGATGATGCAGAGAGTATTGCCCTTGATGAATTTGACGATAACATCAAGGAAGACTACCGTGTCGACCCTTACGACAACCTTCTTTCGCCCCATCAGCTCAAATGGGGTGTTATTGCACTCAATGTAAACGAAGAAAATCTGGTAAGAGTAAGGGACATTAGTGTAAAACGCAAAAACTTGCGTAGAATCGTTCGTGAGAGTATTGATGACGCTGATTTCCGGACCGGAACATGGCAGAGTTCTCAGCTAAGAATCAGTTCTAAAGAAGAGCTTTGGATCCTCCATGGCCGGAACAAGCACCTCGAGCAGATTTTAACCTACCAATCGCGTAATCGGGCCAAGCTTTATTATCAGATTGCAGATGCTCACGACATCTATATGGCAGACTACTTCAAACAACTGATTCAAGGCTTGGAAAAGAGAATCATGCTGGTATGCCTGGGGCAGGAATATAGAAAGATATTGGTGTTTGAGAACGGGACATGGCTGGATAGCCTTTCAGTTCAGCTCACTCATCAGGAACCAGAACCGGATGTGGTATATTCCAAGCTTTCTCTGGCTATAGATAGCTCCCCCTATAACAATCCGGATGCTTTGGTTGTGTGCGGTGACATCGTCACGGAAGAGATGCTGGACTATCTTCGCAGTCAGTTTGATCCCATAGAAGTGAGTCTAATGGGCTTCCCTCAATTGGTGGTTACCAGCCATAAGGCAGAAACCTATGAACCTATCTACCTTGCCAAACATGCACTGCCGATTGCTTTGGCCGTTAAAGCCATAAACCCGGAAGCATCATACAACACACATAGTAACTTCCTGCCAAACTACATTATGGAAGGGCAGAAAGTATTCAAAATAGCCTGGCATGGATTTATCTTCCTTATTCTGTTGTTTATCTTTACAACTTACTATACCACTTCAACACTTAAATCCATAAGCGAGTACAATAGATCCAAGCAAGAGAACGGGCGACTGGAGATTCTTCTGGCTCAGAAACGCACAGATGCACAGGAGATTCAAGAGATAAACAACAGTCTCCAAACACATCAAGAGAATTTAGAGGCAATCAAGCTTATTCTTGATAAAAAGAATCCTTGGACTATGGTTTTGGAGAAGCTGAACCGTACACTTCGCAGCCACCCCACAAGTTGGATACAGAGCTTTACCCAAGAAAGCGGGAGGCTGAATATAACGGGTTCTACGACTAATCGCAACAACGTTGTGGCCTTTGCAGATATCCTACCTGATGCTCAAATCAAACGCGTTGCAAGCAGTAGAGTTCGCAACACCACTCTCTGGCAATTTGAAATCAATTCTGCCATACCGGAAGTAAACTGGGCTGAGGAGATAGACAGAGAGTTTGAAAGGCTCTGGACTGAACATGAAGCTTCGAAAAGCAATGATACAAACCAGAATAATAACGTAGATGAGAATAACTCTTTGCAACTCCTTCCCAGCTCCGCTATTTTGGTGGCTAGTTCAGACGACTTGCAGAGAAGTGGCGACTTGGCCGCAGATTATCGAGCTTTCATCTCCGCTGTGGAATCAAGAAGCCCTTGGCAATACCGGGAAAAAGGACAAGAGTTTATTAGTAAGAACCGAGATAGTATTCTGCTTCCTGTTGTTCGCTGGAGAATGGCCTACAGATTCTATGTTGACAAACAGTATAGTTTTGCCACTCAATATCTTGAGCCAATGCTTAGATCACGTGATAAATACTATCCCTACGCTCTACTCTTGGCAGCTAGAGTTGCCTATGCCCAGGGCGACAGAAGTTACAATGAATTCTACCGAAGGCTAAGAAATGATTATGCTCTTCACCCTTTATCTACAATCTTTATGAATGATATCAGAGTAATAGGAGACTAGGGCAATGCAAAATACCACAAGAAACTCGATTATTCTGGCAGTACTGTTGATTATGGTTCTGGCATTAGGTATAACGGTGACTAGACGATTCAATAGTGGGAGTGAGGAGTATATTAGGAAAAACCAGAGTGCAGAGGCTAATCTCAAGCAACTGGATTATCAGCTTAGTAAGATCGATTCTTTAAGGACTCAATATGGCATCCAGCAGCTTGTTACCCAACAGAGCAAGCTAATCCTGGGTGCAGATTCTCCCACCATCACTTATCAATACCTCCTCAAGCTCCTGCGCTGGATGGACAGGCAGATGATCTTTGATTTTGCCTTATCGGAAGGGGGAGCAGAACAAGCCAACTGGCACGAGTATGTGATCAGCGGGAGAGGCTTGTATAAAGACCTCTTGCATCTGACAGCCAATCTGGAACACCAGAAGACTATAATAACAATTGAGGAGCTCGCTATAGGATCCGATACCGTTGCTGCCAGTGATACTGTATCCTACTCCCTTATTATTCGCACACATTTTAAGGAAGGCGGCATGGAACCGGATACAATCGAAAAGGGTGATATCCCCAGAGTCTATGACTCTTTTACGGCCTTTAAAACCAGAATCTACGACACTCCTCCTCCCCAGGAACATGACCCCCGTTTACTCAATATTGACAACGCTCAATTGATTGGTATTTCAGCCAATAAAATCTTTATCCGGGACGAAAACCGCGTGATCAGAATTCTATCCTTGAATGACCGTATTGCAGGAGGATATCTGTACTCCATAGATCCAAACCAAGGAAAAGTGACCTTCAAGGTCGATACCTTTGGAGTTTGGGAGAATCGCACACTATTTATTAATCAGCCAAACTGAGGTAAGAATGAATAAACTAATCTGTATAGCTATTGTTTTAACCGCCCTGCTCCTTCCCCTTTGGGCTCAGAACACTGCATCCAACCTTGTCTCCATTGATGCAGGAACTCATATCAACGAAGCTATCCAAGTGCTGGATTACTACTGCCTGCGGGAAACTACCAAGCGACTGCTCAACATGAGTACCTTCAGTGATCCCATTGGCTTGCCCATCAGCAATCTGCCATGGAGAACAGCCCTTGAGCTCATAGCTCTGAGGCATAATCTCGTGATCACCGAAGGCCCCGGCCTAATTGCCCTGAACAATCCTGCGCCACGGGTAACGGGAAGCCCTGCCGCTGCAGCCAAGCAGGATTCTATGATCAATAATAAACAGGTGAGAATCAAATCTATTGCACTAGTTGCCGATCGAGGATACATGAGATCTTTGGGTATCGACTGGTCAACTCTTTTTGACGGTAAAGTAGATATCGACGCGGGCTTTTCAGGAGCTCAGAATGTGGCCGGCGACTTGTTTAATGTCACAGGAACAGGAACTACAAGCATCGGAAGCGCCAGGGTGGAAGTCAGTACCCTGCTTAGGACCATTGAAACGAACCAAAAAGGAACGATCATCGCCCAACCAGTGATAATGGTGAATTCCGGTAGCAAGGGTTTTATTCAAGTTGGTCAGGATATCTCGGTTAAGACAGTGGATGAAGCAGGAAACACCACCGATGAGTTTTTTGCCACCGGTGTTATTATGGACGTCACACCTACCGTCGTTGAAGTAAATGGACAGGAGTTGATTCACTTAAAAATAAGTATCGAACGCTCCTCGGGAACCCCAGGCGAAGTAAGCACCATTATCAACAAGAGTTTGTCTTCGACTGAAGTACTTTTATACGACGGTGAAGAAACCGTTATTGCTGGTCTTTATGACACTGATGAGCTCCGTTCCAGAGGAGGAATTCCGTTTTTAAAGGATCTGCCCTGGTGGGTCTTCGGAATTCGCTATCTTACAGGATATACGAAATACGAACGTAAGGAACGCGAGCTTATGATAATGATTCAAGCAGAGGTCGTAGAGAACGCTCTCAACCGTCAGAGAAGAGCCATAGAGGCTTCCAGACAGAATTCAGAACCAAACTAGGGAGAAAAGCTCCGGCTTGATAAATGAGGATCACCAGCAGGCTTCTGATACTGTTTATCGCAGTAAGCTTTGCCTTTCTGGCCTACTTTTACCTCTTCGTACACTTTAAAAACACCGAAGCCCAAGTTTACCTGGATTACGACCAAATCCAGCGTAAACAGACTATTGACGCCATAATCCGGCTCAAGAAATCCGCCGAATTCAACGTGCTTAGCGATTATCGCAGCCGTGAAGATCTGCTGCTCTATTGCCAAACCAAGGATGAATCCTGGGCAAGAGATAATCTCAAGCCCATCATGGAATCCTACAATTTCTCCTTGGTGCAGATCTATGACTACAACAAGAAGTTGATCTTCAGCGAGCATAACGATACAGTACCGGCTCTGGAAAAGTATTATCTGGAACCGGAAATGCTGGATAGTCTAAAAGTCGCCAGAAGTATGGATTATTCCTTGCGCTTCAGCAGCAATCTGCTTTCAGTTACAGCCGGAACTATCCATCGCTCAGCAGATAGTCTCTCTGTGAATCCATACGGCTACATGGTTGTGGGACAAATATGGGACAACCGCTTCTTCCAGGATATGGCCAGGACACTGAACTACAACCTGTCCATTACATTTACCGAACCTAAACTGGAAACCAAGGAACGAAACCGCTACGACGTCCATATGCTCTACCCGGTTAACGACTGGAAAGGCAACACGGTGCTCTGGCTAAACTTCTATGTGGTCAATAATGCCCTCAAAGAAGTCCAATTCCTGGGAAAGCAGGTGATCTTCGCCACAGGAGGCTTCATCCTGCTCTTCCTGCTGATTCAATTTATCCTGATCGAACAATGGATTAGCATTCCTCTTTCCACTATCTCCAAAAGCTTGAAGGAAAAACGCCTGGACATCCTGCATAAACTGAATGATACCAAGACGGAATTTTCGGATGTTGCGCGTTTGATCGAAGAGTTCTTTGCTCAAAAGGTGAGTCTGCGCCGCGAGATCGAGACCAGAGAACAAACCCAGCTCAAGCTCCGCGAGATCGAAGAACAAACCCTCACCATCTTCCTCACATCCCCGGAATCCATCATTCTCACCGATCTGGAAGGCAAGCTGGTAACCGCCAATCAGGAAACCTACTCCTTGCTCCAGATGCCCTATGAGCTCTATCAGGATCTGGCCATCGACCTTAAGGATCATGTAAGTGAATCCAGTATGGAGATATTGGAAAAGATGATCCATGACCTTCTGGATGGTGAACTGGTGCGAAACCGAGAGATCGAAATCCGCAGATTGGACGGCAGCTCTTTCCCTGCTCTGATCAGTGCCTCCGTGGTCTACGATGCTCAGCAAAAACCCAGCCGGCTGATCTTCATTGCCCGGGACCTCACCGAGATTAAAGCCTTGGAACAGCAACTGCTCCAAGCCCAGAAGATGGAATCTTTGGGTACTCTGGCGGGTGGCATCGCACACGATTTCAATAACATCATGACCATCATCGCCGGTTATATAGCGATCTCTTCGGCAAAACTTACCGGCTCCACCGATGCTCAGGATGATTTGGATGAAGCCCTCAAAGCCTGTATCAGAGCCAAAAACCTGATCTCCAAGATCCTGAGCTTCAGCCGCAGCACCGAACAGGAAGTTCAGTCCATCAGCCTTGCGGACGTGCTCACCGAATCTCTGCCCATGATTCGCGCCTCCATCCCCACCATTATCTCGATCAATACAGAGATCAGCTCCTATCGTGACGTCCTGGCCGATCCCACCGAGATTCAACAGATCCTGCTCAATCTTAGCACCAATTCATTTCACGCCATGCAGAAAAAAGGCGGTGTGCTGAGCTTCAAGATCAAAGAACTGAGCGGATTTGAATTGATCGGACTCGACCCCGCCGTGAAACTGAACCAGGATTATCTGCAACTCAGCGTGGAGGATACCGGCTGCGGCATCCCGGCTGAAATGCTCCCCAGAATATTTGATCCCTATTTTAGCACCAAATCCACCGGAGAAGGCACCGGTCTTGGCCTCGCCATCGTGCATGGCATTGTAAAAAATGCCGGAGGGTTCATCAGTGTGCAGAGCGAAGTGGAAGTGGGCACCGTCTTCAATCTTTACTTCCCGATCGTTGAAGCCGTACGGCCTCAGAAGAACCAGCCCAAGATCATCAATCCTCCCTTCAATCCGGCTCATATTCTCTTTGTGGATGACGAACAGGCTCTCACCGAGCTCTTCAGCGAAGCACTCTGCTCAGAAGGCTACACGGTGGAAATCACCAGCGATAGCGAAGTGGCTCTGGAACTCTTCAGAGCGAACCCGGAGAAATATAACCTCATCATCGCAGACGTCACCATGCCCCATCTGGATGGTATCAAACTGGCAGGATTGATCCGTGAGATTAATAATGTACCCATTATCCTTTATTCGGGATACTCTGTTTACAATCTCAGAACTGAGATTCACGAGATTGGCGTAAACCGCCTCTTGAGCAAGCCCATCCTGCCGATGGATATGGTTACCAGCGTACGTGAGGTCATGGCAGAGGTGAAGTTTAACCAGGACGTGGTGATCGACCGCCGCTTCAATGCCGAATAGACTGATGCTTCACTGAAATCAATCTATCCTGCATTACTGATTTCTCCCCGACTCTTCACCGTGTCTTGCAGGACTCTTCCCGAACACTTTGCTCGGGAAGAGTCGGCCAAGACTCGGTGAAGAGTCGGCAGCTCATTAGCAGAGACTGGGCATGGCTGATAATTCAGTTCAAGAGCAGAACTTTCTTTCTCAGATCCATCCCTTTTGATACGGCCCTGATGAAGTAGATGCCTTGTGCGCAACTTATACCGGAATCATCTTTGCCATCCCAATTCCAAATCATATAGTCCTCTCCTCTAATAAAGTCAGAAAGGCTGCGAATTCTCTGCCCCCGAAGGTTGAAAACGCTTATTTCTACTTCAGATGGAACGGACTTGAGCTTGATACTCAGAGACTCACGAAAAGGATTGGGCCAGGTTTGAATCATCACATACTCTGGCGGGATGATTTGAGGATCATCGGTAGACGTAGCCCCGGTATAGCGAAAATCGGCATAGACTGAATGGGTATCCAGGCTGGAACCCATTATTCTGGCTCGTTCGTCCATCCAAACCAGAACGGCAGAGAGTCCCTGGGACGCTGCTCTCATCTGTGTCTGAAGGCCCGGGGCAGTGCAGACCGGCACCAGAGAGCCCACCAGACTGCCGTCCTCAGGACAGATTTCCTGACAGTATATATCTTTCTGGTTGTCATCGGGAGACTGATCGTAGCAGATATAGACGTTGTAATTTAGGTTGTTGTACCGTATGAGACGCGCTTCCAAGCCGTAGCCATTGTATTGAATTATTGGCAGGCCGCTTGGGGAACCGATGATACTGCAATCCGGATTGAGACGTTGCAGACGCAGAATACTCCCATCGCAATAGAGCAAATCCAGGCTGGTCGGGCTTTGAATCACATCCATTAGGTAAGTCACGGGTTGATCCGGAAAAACGCTCATTCCGCTTGGAGCGAGTATTCTCTGCCCCTGAGGATCAAACTTTTGGGCCACAATACGTTCAGTATTACCTTGTTGAATACCCAAAATCAGGATGAGATTATCACTCTCCATACATGAGGCTTGCATGTAGTAACGCTGGCTAACTGATGTATCCAGTGCCAGTATGCCGGCACTGTCCCAGCCCGGATAGGGATCTCCCTGGCTATCCAGTTTTAGCACACGCGTTTGATAATGCTCCGTCCAGATCACATAGTTGCCCTGCATCCCTGTGGCGTAAAACCCAGCCAAAGGAGTGCTTTGGCGGATCAACTTGCCACTGGGTCCCCAGAGACTGCTTCCTCCGCTGATACGTTGAGCCCGGAGCTCCGCGGAAAGATTACCGGGTTCTCCGGCGAATTTTGACCAGGTAACATAGAAATCTCCGTCGTAGTAAGAGGCATAACAATTACTACCAGAGTTCACTGTGTAATCTGAGAATATTTCCAGGCCATAACCGTTGTATAGCTTGTTACCGTCACTTCCGATCACTTGCAGGTAAGCTCTGAATCCACCGTTTATCCAGATGCTGTATATTATGGCAGCCTGCTCTCCCAGAGGTAATAACTGCTGAAAGTACTCGTTGTAGGAACCTTGCGGATTGAGCGGGACTCCTCCTTCACTCAGAATGTTTTCCCCTTCATCTATTATCTGGTAGTAGATCAATCTTTTGTTGAGTTCCGGCCGATTATCCAACCAAGCAGTCAGGAAACGGTCACCCACAGGGCAAACATCGGCATCCGTACAGCTTTGTCTAATCCCGCTGGCGATGGCCAAGCCCCCATAAGGCATTTGAGTTACTCCACCTGCATCCAGAACCTGCATCCTGAGGCTTGTGGTATAGGCTTCATCTTCCATCCAGAAGAGCAGTGTGCCCTCGTTCTGAGCTATCACGAGCGGAATGAGTCCTGTGGCGGAAGTAAGGAGAGCGCCGTCATAAGGAGGTAGCCCTTGTCCTGCAGGACCAAGGGAAAGAAGGGTAGATTCACAGATTATCCTGCAAATTCCCCCGGGAGAAATGGAAACATGATGACTTAAGCTTTTGTCACCCAGAATATATTGGGTACTAAGTCCCACAGCCGTCCAGGCCGGACTGTTCTGTGAATTGAAGGCAACCATTTCAAATTCGTTATAGTCACCACTCGAATGAAGCCCTTCCCAGCTAAGAACAGGCCTGCCATCTGAATAAAAGCTCAATAGCGGATCTTTGAGCGAGGAGTACGTGCCCATATAGTACTCAAGCGGCTCTGGCATCAAAAGATTGCCGTATAGATCCAAGCGCTGCATGTGAAAAAATCGACTATTAAAGTCATTCCACTCGTAAATCACCCACCCCCCGGTGGGATCCTTGGCCAAACGGTAATCAACATTGGGAAAGGGACTTGTAGGCAGAATGGGATTGGGACCTATGATCTGACCTTCCTCTGAAACATGGATCAGATGAGCCTCAAATCCCGAAAATAGCTGTTTATGCAGATTCACGACAAATCCGCCTTCGCCATCGGGGTAGATATCCTTTATATCGATTCGGCCATCATACGTTAGAAGTTGTATTCCTCCCGCAGGATGCAACGGACTTCCCTCTGAAGAAAGACTTTGTAACAGGACTGTGTTTTGTGAAATTCTGTAGACAATGTGACAACCGCCGTTGTCACTTGGCGTAGCCAGACTATGAACCCAAGGTGTAACAGGCCCTATGACTGTTACACCCCCATCCCCCCAAAGCGGGTTGCCCTGAGGATCGTATTTTTGGGCTTTGATGCTTTGGTTATTACCTACAGCAGGCATCTCGTACCAGATAATGATGCAGCATCCATCCGAGGCAGATATGACTTGTTGGGCTTCTTCAGGTCCCGTTTGATCTGCCACAATCTCTAGCTCCGGCCAGATGGCAGTGCCATTGATAGCGAACTTTTGGGCATAGATGTTCTCATCTCCAGTGGAGGTATCCGACCAGACAATCAGGTGGTTACCATCGCCAAACCCTGCGGACAATGTTCCCCACTCCAGACTATATGCTCTCCTCAAGGGAATCTCTGTGGCTGCAAGGAGACACAGGCTAAACAGCAAAGAAACTATGATACAGTGCTTCTTCATAACAACTCCCAATAGTTCTTTCTAATTGTACAAATTGTATGCAATTATTATTCCTTAGTATAAGAAAATAACGCGGTCAGCTAGACCAATATGCTCAGAAATGAACAAGTATCCCGATCTCCTCGGCAGAGATGGTAATCTCATGAAATCCATAGAATTACTCGTGACCGTGCATTTCCATTGTAAGGAACAATTATTGCATGTTAATCTGCATTATCGAAGCAATCAGTGTTTCGGTATAAGGAGCTTGTTATGAAGAGGTACATTGTTTTATTCTTGCTTTTAGGCCTGGCAGTTATGGCTTTTGCCAATCCGATAATGATCTACCCGATTCAGGCTATGTGGTTCACAACAAATGACGAGGCCATATTCCAGTTCAGTCAGCACATGGATAACGCCTGGGCGCATGAAGTATCTTTCAGTAGTGGCGGAGATTTCTATCCGCTCCCGGATAATATCTCAATTGATTATCCCCACTACATCAATGCCAGCCAAGTCTTCCCTCAATTGGGATTGGAGCGGGAATCCGGCACACTCTATTTCAGATTTGAAGAGTACGAAGCATATCAGTTCACCTGGGGACAGGGAAATGAGGTCGATTTGCGTCCCCTCTTACCCGGTCAGGCTGCGATGATTATTGAAGGGGGAAATGGATTGCATCAAGGTTATACGTGGGTCAAGTGTTCCACTATTCCAAGTCCCATAGAAGGTCCACAAGATCAAGATGCAGTACAATTGAATATCCATGTCCAATTGGAAAATGGTGTTCCTGCGACAGGTGTGCCGATTTATTATGATTTGAACAACTGGAGCGCAGGCAGCACTGATGAGGCAGGCAATTTCCAAAGATTATGCTACCCAGCAAGATGCCGCTTTCGCGTTAAAGATCCGCTCACTGAACAGTGGATCTACGATACCGTCAACTACCCGGAACCGGGGGATACCCTGAATATCGTCGTCACGGTCTCCGGTACTGCCAATCAAGATCCTATTGCTCCCGCAGCCTTTAGAATCTATCCCAATGTTTTGCGCAGCACAGAAGGGACAGAATTGAGGATCGAATGTGAGAAAACTCCGGGAGCAGAGAGCTTCCTGGAGCTCTATGACCTAAGAGGCAGAAGGCTGGAAAGCCGGGTCTTCAACGGTAGCGGAACTTACCAACTGAGCGACCTGGGTATGGGAATCTATTTCCTCAAACTAACCGATAACGGGAGAGTGCTGGGCAGCCGCAAGATTCTGGTGCTGGAATGAAGCACCGGCTTATACTGTTGTCTCTTATCCTATTGTTCTTCATCGGACTGCAGGCCAATCCCCGTTCGGTTGAGCCCCCGGAGCATCCTGGGGCGGAGAATACCCTGGTGAGTTTCGAAGGTGAAGAACTCAGGTTTTTCCTGGAGAAAAGAGCCGACGGCCGTGTCTGGTGGAAGCTGGAAGGGAAGTATTACTTCAGCAACAGCAGTGGTGAGTTTCAACAACGGCATATTGCCTATCCCTTCCCCGAGGGTGATGATCTGGGTCCTGTTCAGCTTCTGTCTCTTAGCTTTGAAGTAGATAGTGGAGCCACCGTCCGTTTGGACTCTGAGGCAGAACATCTCTGGGGCTTTTGGATGGAACTGCCCCCTCAAAGCCTGTCTCCCCTCACAATATCTTATGAACAACCCGTGTTTGGCAACCGGGCAGCCTACATCATCACCAGTGCCAGGTCTTGGGGAAGGCCTCTGGCTTTTGCCAGATTTACTATAGTGGTGGATAAATCTCTCAGGTTGGTCGAAGCTCCCTTCCCGGGAGGCAGTTCGGAAGAAACTGATTCTGCTATCATTCACTCATGGGATTTCTTTGATTTTCAGCCTGATAAGGATTTGGAGCTAAGGTTTTTAGAGGGCTAATATAGCTTAAGACATAACTTTATGCATAATTTTATTGACAAGAACCGTTAGTTTTGTTCAGTGCGTTTGAGCGCTAAGTTCAGGATATGGGGCATCCTGTGTATCTTGAAGGATCCGCTCAAGTCTGTAACTAATCGGGAGAATAAAATGCAAAAGTCTATGTACGACCAGGATCCGGCTTCCCGGAAGGACAAGCCGGCAAACAAGGCTCTCTGTCCCATACCGGAGAGCTTTGAAGAATTCCATTTACCTCTACCTTCAGACAACCATCTTCAGGAAAAGATCAGTCTGAATGGACTTGAACTGCCGCTGGACAACCCCAAAACCGCAGATATCCCCGCTTTGATAGACCAGCTTTGCCATTCTGCTCATCATTACATCAGAAACGCCAGCTACAGCATGGGCCTCAAAGCTCAGCAGATGGCTTTGAAGCTCAGTTACCGCCACTTCGGTTTTGGCAGCGACAATTACATTGAAGTGCTGTTTTGGGTAGCGCTCTATTATCACAAGCTGCTTCGCTATACAAATGCCGAGAAGCTTTATCTGCTGGTCTTGCGGAACCGTCAGAAAGCTCTGGGAAAAAAAACCCACGTCTTTCACCTTATGTGAATAACCTGGGCAGGTTCTACAAAGATACTGAACGTTATAAACCTGCCGAGAAGCTGCTGCTGCAATCCTTGCAGTTCGAGCAGGAATCATATCCCAATTCAACCAATGTGGCAGACCGGCTCAATAACCTCGCCTCGCTCTACACCAAGCAGGGGAAGTACTCTCTGGCCATGGAGTATTCACACAAAGCTCTGGCTATCTTCAGCACCAGTAATCATCATCACCGGGATGAACACGTAGCACTGATGCAAAACAATATGGGTTCGCTTTACACCAAGCTGGGGAACCTAAACCAAGCTGAGATTCTGCTGGAGGCAGCGCTGGATTATCGCCTGGAAACCTGCCAGCCAAAGAGTCTGGAACTGGCGGGAGTCTACATCAATTACTATCAATTAGCCTTTACCAAACAGGATTTTGAGAGTGCTTTGGAATATGCCAGAAGGTGTCTCAGGAGTGCTTACTATGCTTTCGGCAAGCAAAACCTGCTCTATGCCCAAGCTCTAATGGCTATCGGAGATGTCTATTGCCACACGGATTGCTTCTCCAAAGCTCTGCATTGCTGGAACCTGGCTCAACAATCCTTGAAGGGAGTGGTTAGCCCCCGGCATCCCACCTGCGTTAAGCTGCAGGGACGCCTGAAGATGGCTTGAACCGGGAAAGGACGTATCCCCCCGAAATTTTGCTGTCGATAGCTCTGAGTCCTTTATACTGCTAGAATTATCATTTCATAAGATCTGAAAAATAGTGGCAAGTCAGTAAATACTACAATTGTATTGAGTTACATTTTCCGCGGGTGATTTTCAGGTATTGCATATTGCCATCTATTTGGAACACAAATAAATATATATACATTATGTCCATTATTTGCTTTACAAAAAAGCTGACCCCTTTAAGTTGTAATCATCAAAACGACAACAAGGAGTCAGCCATGTACAATGAACAACAGAAAAAAGCCAAGCAAAGTATGCAAGTAAAATTTGCCCAATACGTGGGTAGATTCAAGGAACTGGTTTATCTGCCTGAGTATAACTTTATTAATGATATGTGTTTAGGTATGCTGAAGACTAATTCAGTAATCTGCAATAGGATAGCCGGGGCGCTTAATGAGAAGATCACTGTTAAAAAGGTTTGCGAACGGTTTACCAGGCATTTGAACAAAGCATCATTGGGCGAAACCATCAGGAGAACTGTCATAGCTACTCAATGCCGGTACTTTGATCAACACACTGCAATCATTGTTGATGATAGTGACATAGTGAAATCCCGGGCTACAAAGATGGAGGGACTGAAGAAAGTAAGGGATGGGAGCACTGGCAACCATGATCAGCTTGGCTATGACCTGCTCAACATCATCTCTTGTCAGAGTGGTTCTCAGGGTTATGATATCAAGCCCCTTAGTTCCGATCTGCTTGCCATGGGGATAGAGCAAGACAGTTTGATCCAGATCACTGAAGACAGGCTGGTTGATATATCTTTGGCCAGTAACAATAAAGGCGTTTACGTATTTGATCGGGGCTATGACAGGAGAAGTATGTTTAGCATAGTCAGGAGGCATGGCTTAAATTACATTATCCGTTCTGTGGGAAACCGGGGACTAGTTGTTAATGGCGAGGAGCATAGCTTCCTGGAAGTGGCCAAGTCAATGAAGCTTGATTATCATTACAAGCCAGATAAATCAAAGCAACATCTGAACTGTAGTATAAAGAGAGTATCAATACGCTTAAATCCACATCCTGTAAAGCATCCGGACACGGTGGAAACCTGGTTGATCGTTGCCCGGTATAGCCAGGACGAAAGAGGTAGAAAGGGGTTCTTTTACTTGTTCTGCGACTTTCCATCGCAGCCTGATCTTACACTGACCGAAATCATCTACAAGGCATTGAATATGTACAAGATACGCTGGAAGATAGAGGAAGTGCATCGACACATAAAGCAGACTTATGGTTGGGAACAGATCCAGCTGACATCTTACACCCGTCTGCAAAACATGAATCAGTTGTTGCTGCTCGCCATGTGTTATCTCTACTCCTTGAAAAGATATGCCATTACTTATCTGCAGGCTTTCCCTGCCATTATGAAGTACACAAATAGAAGCTGGAAGAATATCTACGGCTTTGTCTATTATCGTTTGTCCGTCCTTATAGAGTCTTGTTTCAGTTCTGTTTCAAGGTTTAATATTCAGCCATTCAAAGGAAAATGGCTGGAAAATCAACAACTAATAATCCCCTGTCTGAAAAACGGGGGGATGTGAATGAACCGGGAAAGTTCTTGACAACTGAGCAAGCAGGCAGGAGAGTGCCGGTATCTGAAGATGCAATAATGAGGATATTATGAAAAGAACGGTTTTACTCTGTCTTGTGTGCCTCTCCTGCCTGCTGCTGCCAGCCCTGGCACGCCGGCCGCAAAGAGCGCTTCCCGCCCCGGATTGGGTTGCTAACCCCTCTCAACTTAGCCAGGACAACCAATACATTGTCCAGGGAGCTGTTGCCTCCAGCCGTGAACAGGCCGAAGAGACAGCCAGAAACAACCTGATCGCCGTCTTCAGAGGCAGCCTCTCTCCCGATCTGGACTACCGGATTAACCGGTCTCAGGCACTTATGAACAGTATGGTGCTGAAGCCTGAAAACCGTGAGAGAATCATCACTCTCCGCTTGCGCAATGAAGAAAGCTTGCACGGTATATACTTTACCCATTACTGGACGGAATCTCCCCGCCGGATCCATGCTGTTGCCCAAATGAACCGAAGTGATGCCAGTCTGCGCTTTCAAGAGCAGATCAATCAAATCCAAACCCGGGTGATGGCCTTGCTCTATAAAGCCGTGCATACGGAAGATGCGTGGCAGCGCTATTGTCTCTTCAATTCTGCCTCGTGTCTGGATGCTCATTTGCAGCAAGTCTGTCAGGAACTTGCCGTGATCGATCCAACCGGCAGGAATGCCCTCAGGCTGGATTATGATTCCGAAGTGTTGGAGACCCAGTTACGGGAGTATTCCCGCCAGGTACGCATGAACATCGTCTGTGAATCCGATTCTCTCTCAGAGGGGATTGCGCCTCCTCTTCAGGTAATGGCCTCTCTTGGCTTTTCCAATACCTCCGGCTCAGATCTGGTCTTTCTCTACAACATCACCAGAGAGCAGATAGAGACCCGTCGGAAGAGTGAATATATCTATAACTACAGCTTCAATCTGAAAAGCCCTGTACATAGCAACCTGATCCAGTTTCTGGGCAGTATGCGCTTTGTTCTGCCCAAGGGCAGCACTCCCGGAGAGACAGAAATACTTCAGCTACGCCGGGATATAGAAGACAACTTACTCAGACTCATTATGGAGAACTGCGACACTATCAGTTTAACTCCCTAAGTAACCTGTTTAGGCTACAAGTGAAACCTGATGCAATTTAGAAGTTGACAAAATGAGCCTTCATAAAGCTTTGTGTCATAAACAGATTACTTGCAATACACCTATTTATGGAGGATAAATGACTGCAACTAAACGCGTTTACTTCTTCGGGAACGGAAAAGCCGAAGGAAAAGCCGAAATGAAAAACCTCTTGGGCGGAAAGGGTGCCAACCTCGCTGAAATGAACCTGATTGGCGTGCCCGTCCCTCCGGGATTCACCATCACCACTGATGTCTGCACAGAATACAACCAGCTTGGTCAAGCCAAGGTCCGCGAGCTGCTGTTGGAAGAAGTTCAAGCCGCAGTCAAAGAAGTGGAAAAGCTCACCGGAATGGAGTTTGGCTCTAGCCAGAACCCGCTTTTGGTCTCTGTGCGCAGCGGAGCCCGGGCTTCCATGCCTGGCATGATGGATACCATCCTCAATCTTGGTATGAATGACGATGCCGTGCTCGGTGTTGCCGCCAAGACCGGAAACGACCGCTTTGCCTGGGATAGTTACCGCCGTTTCGTTCAGATGTACGGTGATGTGGTTCTGGGTCTCAAACCCGTCTCCAAAGAAGAAGAAGATCCCTTTGAAGTCATCATTCACAAAGTGAAACACGATAAAGGTATTACCAACGATCTCGATCTCAGCACCGATGATTTGAAACAGCTTGTGACCCTCTTCAAGAAAGCCGTGAAAGACAACACCGGTCACGACTTCCCCAGCGATCCCTGGGAACAGCTTTGGGGAGCAGTCTTTGCCGTCTTCAATAGCTGGAACAACGACCGCGCCATCTACTACCGTGCTTTGAACAACATCCCCGAAGAATGGGGCACAGCCGTGAACGTTCAAGCCATGGTCTTCGGTAATATGGGTGCCACCAGCGCCACCGGCGTGGCCTTCAGCCGTGATGCCGCCACCGGAGAGAACCTCTTCAATGGCGAATATCTGATCAATGCCCAGGGTGAAGACGTCGTTGCCGGCATCCGCACTCCTCAGCAGATCACCAAGATCGGCTCCCAGCGTTGGGCAGAGCTGGCCGGCGTCTCCGAAGAAGAGCGTGTGGCCAAGTATCCCTCCCTGGAAGAAGCCATGCCAACAGCTTATGCAGAGCTTTTTGCCATTCAAAGAAAGCTGGAAGAACACTCCAACGACATGCAGGATATAGAATTTACCATCCAGGACGGAAAGCTTTGGATGCTGCAAACCCGTAACGGCAAGCGCACCGGTTTTGCTATGGTGAAGATCGCCATGGACATGCTGCGTGAAGGCAGAATCGATGAGAAGACCGCTCTGAAGCGCATCGAGCCCAACAAGTTGGACGAGCTGCTTCACCCCGTCTTCACCAAAGAAGGCCTGGCGAAAGCCAAAACCATCGCCAAAGGCCTGCCTGCTTCCCCCGGCGCTGCCACCGGCCAGATCGTCTTCTTTGCCGATGAAGCCGAAGATTGGGCTGCTCAGGGCAAGAAAGTTATCCTCGTCCGCATCGAGACTTCTCCGGAAGACCTGCGTGGCATGAACGTTGCCCAAGGCATCCTCACCGCCCGTGGCGGTATGACTTCCCACGCTGCCGTGGTTGCCCGCGGTATGGGTAAGTGCTGCGTTTCCGGTGCCGGAAGCCTGGTGATAGATTACAAGGCCCGCACCCTCTCGGTGGACGGTCATCAGCTAAAAGAAGGTGATTGGATCAGCCTCAACGGCTCCACCGGTCAAGTTTACGAAGGCAAGATTGAGACCCAGGATGCCGCTCTCTCCGGAGATTTCGGCTCCATCATGGAACTTGCCGAGAAATACACCCGCATGCACGTCCGCACCAATGCCGATACACCCAGAGACGCCTCTGTAGCCCGTAATTTCGGTGCCAAAGGCATAGGTCTCTGCCGTACGGAACACATGTTCTTCGAAGGCGACCGCATCAAAGCCATGCGCGAAATGATTCTGGCAGATGACGAAACCGGACGCCGCAAGGCTCTTGATAAGCTCCTGCCCATGCAGCGTGGAGATTTTGAAGGCATCTTTGAAGCCATGACTGGCTTCCCCGTCACAATCCGTCTCTTGGATCCGCCCCTGCACGAGTTTGTGCCTCACGAGGCCGATCAGCAGAAGGAAATAGCCGATGAACTCGGTATCTCCGCTCAGAAAGTGAAGGAACGTGTGGATTCCCTGCATGAATTCAACCCCATGCTGGGTCACCGTGGCTGCCGCCTGGGCAACACCTATCCCGAGATCACCGAAATGCAGGCCAGAGCCATCATCGAAGCTGCTCTGAACGTGAACGCCAAAGGCCTCAAAGCCATTCCCGAGATCATGATTCCGCTGATCGGTACCGCTGCAGAATTCAAGATGCAGGAAACCATCATCCGCAGAGTGGCCGAGGAAGTCTTTGCAGAACGCGGTGCCAAGGTGGACTATCTGGTGGGAACCATGATCGAGATCCCCAGAGCCGCCCTCACAGCCGATAAAGTGGCCGAAAGCGCCGAATTCTTCTCCTTTGGAACCAACGACCTCACGCAGATGACCTTCGGTTACTCCCGCGACGATGCCGGCAAGTTCCTCGAGATCTACAAACAGAAAGGTCTGCTCAAGAACGATCCCTTCCAAATCCTGGATCAGGAAGGAGTGGGTCAACTGGTGCAACTCGCTGTGGAAAGAGGCCGTAAGAGCCGTCCCAACCTCAAAGTGGGTATCTGCGGCGAACACGGCGGCGAACCCAGCTCCGTTACCTTCTGCCACGAAGTTGGCATGAACTACGTGAGCTGCTCTCCCTACCGCGTACCCATCGCCCGAGTGGCAGCAGCCATCGCCAATCTCTAAACTAAGAAAGAAGCAAGATATACAAACGGAGCTGATTTATCGGCTCCGTTTTCTTTATTAAGCAGAGTAAAACCGTAAAGAGGTTGACAATTGCTATCACCCGCAAAGCTCCAAATCACACTCTCTAGGACATGTCTAGTCTATCACATTATCAATATACATGATTTATTCTTGTAAGGAGACTTGTTTGGACTGGGACATCTGAAACTGATGGTGGAATTATGACCTTTCATTGAGGTTTTAACTTTCCTGTATGCTGATATATCAGGATGGGCAAGGATGCGGTACGGGGATTATTGATCTTGACAAGAACAATGCTGGAGTAAAGATGAGCTGGCTGGTCTTGGGGTGATTAAAGAATAGTATTGAACTGGGATTGCATCCTGGGAAGAGTATAATTGAGGATGAACTGTTGTTCGTTGAAAGCCACTTGTTTAGAGGAATACATGTCAGAGAGAGAGTCTATACATTGCCCGTTCTTTGTTCAGGAACCAAAACTGGATGATACGTTCGTACTCATATCTATCTGGATGGTACGTCTATTATCCTGTCATCTACGGAATCTATGGAGAGACAATGAATAAAGCAAAAAACGAGATACTTATGATCAATTTACTATTGTCTAAAGACCTCCTTGATGTAATAAACGAAATGCCTACCATTGCTTCCTTTCAAGGGGGGCACCACCACGCCAAAGACATATCTGGAGTCATAAAATTGGAGGCAACATGAAAAAAGCTTGTTTGACTATTCTCATAACACTGCTTTGCATACTGGCACAAGCAACTCCCTTCCTCACAGGAGCTTATCTGCAATTTGATCTCCCTAATGGCGGAGATCTTGACAGCTTAAAAACAAAGCTACTAGAGGGTGGATACAATGCATCAACTATTACAATTAAGGGTGAAAGCTTATCAAGCTTAAGTAATGTTCTCCAAACATTTAGTAGTGACGTCAGGACCATTTTATCAGATCATTATTGGAATCCATCATTAGGAAAGGTGGGAATAAGAGGGTTAACATATGGTAACTATCTTAAAATGGAAGCCGAATACAAGTATACCTTTAACGATTCCTCAGGTGTATTCACACCAGATTTATTAACTACCGAGCTTGACTCAACCGGGATAGGTGACGTTTACAACTATATTTTTTCTCATGAAGTCTCTTGTGGAGACACAACGTCTCTAGGGGATCATTCAAACCTTTATGCTTGGGTTTGTGATGAAACATCAGGAGATAATGCTGGACTAGCATTATCAAATCCCAGATTTCGATGGACAGTCCCAGGCCATAGATATCCAAGATCAATCGGGTATGATCTAAAATTTCGCCGTCCAGCAATCAATGGCAACAGATTATATCTGACTGTTGCCATGAAGTTCAGTGGTCTTAGTGCGGGCGATGAAGTAGCCACAATCAAGCTGAAAGTATTGAAAAATGTGTCAGATTGGACCGAATTCCAAGACTATATAAGTAATCTCCAACTCAAGAGTCCCAATAACTACTACGAGTTTGACCTGCATCCTGTCAATTCAGAAGTAGGAACAACAATCTATAACAACACTTATAACAGCGTCCCAAAAGATGGTGACGAGTATGGTGATAATTACCTGTTCGAATACTATATTGATTTTCCTGATCCCGATGATCCTGGATATCAAAATATATTGTTCAAAGACGATAGCGGAACTGCCGGAGATTATTTTCGCCATATCAATCCGGAGATCTACTGGCATGGTAATGGCCGGATGGAACTAGACTATATAGTTCTGGAAGACTATTATCATCGGCAAGTGCGCCTGGAAGGATTTAATAGCGCTGTGTTTAGAATGCTGAAAACGAGACTTGAGCAGATCCGATCACTTCCCAATAGTTCAAACATCATTTACTATTACACTAAAGACGAGCCATTTCAAGGGCAGTTTTCTATTTATAATCAAGTAGAGAGTATATTGGAAAACAGTTATGGGTATGATCTAAGCCCAAAGTTGATAACTGCAGTTCACCCGGAGGGATCACGCATCGTGAAACCGAAGATCAATACTGATGGGAACAATACTTATGAGCACTATCTCAATTTCCTAGCACAGGCAAAACCAAGAACCATCGCGGTAGATGCATACCCTCTTGTTGAAAATGGCTCAACCAACCTGATCCAGTGGAATAACTGTCTCGATCCTTTATCAGCACAGAAAAGGATAGACAGCGTATTGACCAAGACATATCATAGTTTGGCACACGCAGTCAGACACAACACTGATCCATCCATGCGAAATACGGATATTGTTTACATACCACAGGTTTTCGGAGAGTTTGTTACAAAGTCACCAACTGACCCTTCTAGTGTCATTGATCATTGGAAATTTTTCAAGCCTCCAAGGACTATGAATCGATGTTTACAGCTTTTACCCCTATGCTACTCAGCTGATGGTATCTTGGATTTCACTCTTCTATCCGGCAATTACTCGTATGGATCTCGCACTGATCCATATTATAGGAGAGCTCCATTAATGCATGGAGTTAACTATACTAACCTCCATGTACCAATCGATGATACAGCCTTTGAGCATCTGACTGATGCAAACCGGAAAATAGCTATTTACGGACCGATTTTGAGAGAGTTGAATTGGATAGACGCTGACTGCTTGATGACATATGGCGGTAAGGATGGCGTCAATATAAGTCCCTTCATGTTAACAGATCTTAGAGTGTTTGGCCCAAATACGCCTCCTCCTAATAGCGTTCCCTCGGCTCCATCGTTCTATGACGGCTTTGTGCAATGTGGTTACTACAATGATGATCAACAGTCACCTAGTTTTATGCTGGTCAATCGACGTGCTGTTTGTAGAATTGAAAGTGAGAACCCTGTCGTACAACTACCCGTTGACAGTTACTTTCAGGATGCACCAAGTCAAACCGTCGTGTTCGTCCCTTCTCCAGGAGCAAAAGATCATTTTGGCACCCATACTGGTTTATTTGATCCTTATGAGAGAGAGATGAATAGAGAGGAAGGAGAAGACATCAAAGTGAGTATCGGCCCCGGAGACGGAGTATTGCTGGAGATGTGTGGAACTCTTCCGGCAGAGGTAACGGATAACTCTTTCTTAGCTACCAAAGCCATAATTCAAGGTAATGTTGATATCCAGCCCGGGGTAAGTGTGGAAACCAA
>JAKPXC010000070.1 GCA_029567705.1 Candidatus Cloacimonadota bacterium | reverse complement strand
GGTTGTTTAGAGTTTGGCTCTGAGCCTTATGTAGGAAATGAAGATCCCAGTACACCGGTTATCCCTGCAGCGAGCATCTCGGCTTATCCCAATCCCTTTGCTGCCTTCACCAATCTCAGAGTTAGCCTTCCCAGTTATGGCCGGGGAGGAACTGAGCCTGTAAACGCTGCTCATATCAGTATCTACAATATCAAGGGACAGCTCGTGAAAACCATAGCGCTGGACCCTCATAATTCCGGAGAGCAGTTCAGTTATTGGGATGGCAGAGATACCGGAAACCTCCGGTGTTCCAGTGGAATCTATCTTATGAGCTTGGTTGTGGATGGCGTGAGGGTAAGCAGTAAGAAGGTAACGCTACTGAGGTAGCAGGGAGTGATTTGCCACTCCATAGCGTCTTTTGCCATAAGAATGGCGGAGTTCATACGTTGATTCGCATGTAGAAAACCCGGCTTGCCCGGATGATATATCATAGCCCATGGTGAGCGGAGTGAACCATGGGTATGCGATACGATGTAAAGAGTGGGAAAAAATAGCCGATCCCCCGCCGGAGCGTTCTGCGGTCCGGCTGGGGATCGGCTCCTGAGATGAGATGGCTATTAATGCCGTTTACCCATAGTTCAGGCTACGCCTTCACTATGGGCTGAGTTACTTCACCCCGCTATGCGGGGTTTTCCCGGCGTCTAGGCTTCCTGCCCAAAAACCCAATGAACGCTTTTGCAGTATGGAGATTGTCGGTGTCATCAAAACCCTACGATATGAGGTTTTTGGGTGATTTGCCATAAGATTGTCGGAGTATGTCATATGTTCGGTTATTGATAAACCCAACTTACCCGGGTGATGTAGTACAGCCCAAGCGCAGCATTAACGATTAACCTTTCACCATTAACTTCGATATACAAACAGCTCTTTTTCGGGGTTGATCCAACTGTATTTCACTTCTCCCACAAAGATGGTGTGATCGCCGGAGCGAAGCTGAGTCACTATCTCGCATTCGTAGCAGGCAGCAGCATCGGTAATGATGGGTAACTTCTGAAGCCTTCCCGGGTTAGACTGCACATTCCCTGCAGTGAATTTGTCTATATCACGTCCTGATTGTGAGCCTGCAAGACTAAGTAAGGTCTTATTATCTGAAGAGGGAAAGACGATATTGAAGTATGGGAAATCGGTGAGGCAGGCGTAGCTGTAACGGCTATGTCCGATTGATATGGCATATTGGGCAGGTTCGATGGAGGTTCTCATGAACCATTCAACTGTGATTAGGTTATGGCTTCCATCGGGCTTTCGGCTCACGACAAGAGCTGCTTTCATGGGTTTGTGAATCTTATTGTTGACTTCTGTAAACAAGCATAATTTCATTTGGATAGCTCCGTTTTTTCTTTCTAATAATGAATTCCAGGGCAAGTCTATGTGCTAACATGACAGATTCCATATAGCTAAGAATCTATTGACATAATAGTGAGGAAGAAATATCTTGGCAAAAGAAAACAATCCTGGAGTATAGATATGAGTGATCAATTGCAAGAGCTCTTGAAGAAAGTCTATGAAGAAGGTGTTGGCAAAGCAGAAGCTGAAGCCGGCAAGTTGATGGACAATGCGAAGCAGGAAGCTGCCAAGATCAAAGAGACAGCACAGAAAGAGGCTGATCAGATATTACAAAAGGCCAAGAAAGAAGCAGAAGACCTGAAGAAAAACACAGATTCAGATTTGAAACTTGCTGCTCAACACACTATTAACTCATTGAAAAGCAGGATCACTGATCTGATACTTTCAAGTGTTTACGACAGCAAGATCAATTCAGACTTGGAAGATCCCCAATTTACCAAACAAGTCATCCTGCAAAGCCTTGAGGCATGGAAAAGCCATAGTCAGGATGCTACCATCAGCCTTCCCAAAGCTATGGAGGATAAACTTGAAGAACAATTCATCGCTTCCATGAAGAAGGTCTTGGATAATAAGCTCAAGATAGACTTTTTGGCCAATCTGAAGCAGGGCTTCGTACTGGCACCTCAGGACGGCAGCTATAAGATCAGCTTTACAGATGACGACTTTGCCATGCTCTTCAAGTCTTACCTCCGTCCCCGCACTCAGAAGCTGCTTTTCGAAGCATAACCATGCAATACTACTATTTCATCTGCGGGTTGCCGGTTATCACCATAGATGATGCCAAGCTACCCTTTAGCCTGGAGGATTTCAGGCAGGATGCCAAGGACCATCTTTCAGCCAAGGACTTGAAGCTAATGGAGCTGGTTCATCTGCCTGATGAATTGGAAAGGCTCCTCAAGCTGGTATACAAGCTGGATATCCCCCCGGAAAGCCTGTCTGTCTATCCTGAAGGCTGGTGGGAGCAGTACATTGAGCTTCATCGCCAGAAGCTGGGGAATCCACAGCTTAAGCTTAGTAAATGTTTTGGGAAGCTTCCGGATTTCATATCCCTCGAGCTGAGCCAGTTACTCTCATCTGAGGAGTTACCGGATTACTATCAGGCAGATCAAAAGCTGCTCAATGCCTGCTTCAAGTGGTTAAAAGATGTGCCAAACAAGTTCCTCAAACAGTGGTTTGACCACGAGGCTCAGATCCGCAATATCTTGATGGCGATCAATGGCAGGGCTCATTCCCATGAATACGCTCGTTACCTGATCGGTGAAGGTGAGCTTGTGGACAAACTCTCGCGCAGCAATTCTGCAGATTTTGGGCTCTCCAAGCAGTCGGAACTCTTTGACGAGCTTTACAGAGCCTATGAACAAAACAATATCCTCTACCGTGAAAAAGCTTACGATGTAATCCGCTGGAAGTGGGTGGACAACCACACCTTCTTCGAGTACTTCTCTATCGATAAGATCTTAGGATACTACTGTAAGCTCAAACTCTTGGCACGATGGGCATCCTTTGAAACCAATGCGGGAAAAGAAAGCTTCCATGATGCTCTTGATAAAATGGAAGCCAGTTTTCAGATTCCGGTGGAGTTCACGGTACGCTCGAAGGTTGGCCAACCCAAGACTTCTGCCAAGAACAATTGAATGTTATTAATATGAATAGAAGGTAGCTATATGACCAAAGGAATAGTCAAAGGCATAATCGCCAACCTCATCCTTATTGAGGTGGATGGGCCTGTTTCTCAAAATGAGATCTGCTACATAAACCTCAGCGGAGTAAAGCTCATGGCCGAAGTAATCAAAGTCGTGGGGGCGATTGCCTACGCCCAGGTCTTTGAAAGCACGCGTGGAATGCAGCCCGGAAACGAAGTGGAATTTGTGCAGCACATGCTGCAAGTGAAGCTGGGTCCCGGCATGCTCTCCAAGAATTACGACGGTTTGCAGAATGACCTGAATAAAATGAACGGAGTCTTCCTCACCCGGGGTGAATACACCGATCCTCTGGATGAAGAGAGCAGTTGGGATTTTGAACCTCTTGCCAAAGCTGGAGATCAAGTAACTGGTGGTGATTGGCTGGGTCAGGTAAAGGAGAGCTGGATCAATCACAAGATCATGGTTCCTTTTAGTATGGAAGAGAGTTATACTATCAAGTCCATTGTCGGCTCAGGCTCTTATCGCATCATCGATAAGATAGCCGTGTTGGTGGATTCCGAGGGAACCGAGTATCCAGTTAATATGGTGCAATACTGGCCTGTTAAGCTCCCTATCCGGGCTTTCAAGGAAAAACCTCGTCCCTCCAGAATGATGGAAACCGGAGTCCGTACTATCGATACTTTGAATCCCATCGTAGAAGGTGGTACAGGCTTTATCCCCGGACCTTTCGGCTGCGGCAAGACGGTGCTTCAGCACAGCATCTCCAAAAATGCTGATGCAGATATGATCATCTTTGCAGCTTGCGGAGAACGTGCCAATGAAGTGGTGGAAATGTTTGTGGAGTTTCCGGAGCTGGACGACCCCCGCACCGGACGCAAGCTGATGGAACGCACCATCATTATTTGTAATACTTCAAATATGCCGGTGGCAGCTCGTGAAGCCTCGGTTTACACTGCCATGACCATTGCGGAATACTATCGTTCCATGGGCTTGAAAGTGTTGCTATTAGCAGATTCTACCTCCAGATGGGCGCAAGCTCTAAGAGAGATGTCCAACAGAATGGAAGAGCTTCCCGGTCCGGACGCCTTCCCCATGGACCTTCCTGCTATTGTATCCAATTTCTATTCCAGAGCAGGATTTGTTTATCTCAATAATGGGCAGACTGGCTCTATTACCTTTATCGGCACTGTGTCCCCTGCTGGTGGAAACCTCAAAGAACCCGTGACAGAATCCACCAAGAAAGCAGCCCGCTGCTTCTATGCCCTTTCTCAGGACAGAGCGGATTCCAAGCGTTATCCCGCAGTTGATCCTATTGATTCCTATTCCAAGTATCTGGAGTATGCTGAAGTGCAGGATTACCTAAATGAGCATGTGGAAGAAGGATGGGTGGATAAGGTTCTTCATGCCAAGGATATTCTCCTGCGCGGTAAAGAAGCCTATGAACAGATCAATATCCTGGGCGATGACGGTGTGCCTCTGGCCTATCATGATAAGTACGGAAAATCTGAGATGATAGACCGTATCATCCTCCAACAGGACGGTTTTGACAAGATAGATCAATCCACTCCTATGGATCGTCAGCGTTATATGCTGGATCTCATTCTTGATGTTTGCGACATGGATTTTGTCTACGAAGGTTTCGAAGAAGTGCTGCCCTTCTACGTGAAGCTGATGAACCTCGCCAAGCAAATGAACTACTCTGAATTCAATGGTCCGGACTTTATGAAGTTTGAAGCAGAACTGCACAGTCTGGCAGATGAAAGGAGAGCAAAATGACAGCCTTCAAAAAGATATATACCAAACTTAATCAGATCACCAAAGCCACCTGCTCTGTGAATGCCACTGGGGTGGGATATGATGAAATGGCTACTGTGGGCGGAAGACTGGCCCAGGTGGTGAAGATCATTGGCGATAATATCACTCTGCAAATCTTCTCTGGTACGGAAGGTATCGGGACAGATGCCGAGGTAGTTTTCTGGGGAAAACCTCCCACGCTTAAAGTTGGTGAAGAACTTGCGGGAAGGTTCTTCAATGCCTACGGTCAGGCCATCGATGGCGGCCCAGAAGTCAATGGAGAGGAAGTGGAGATTGGCGGTCCCTCCGTGAATCCCGTTCGTCGTAAACAACCCTCGGAACTGATTGCCACGGGTATTGCAGGTATTGACCTCAATAATACATTGGTGACGGGACAGAAGATCCCTTTCTTTGCTGATCCTGACCAACCATATAATCAAGTGATGGCCATGGTGGCTCTGCGCGCCAATGCGGATAAGATTATTCTGGGCGGCATGGGACTTTCCAACGATGACTATCTCTACTACAAGAACACCTTCGAAAACGCGGGTGTGATCGATAGGATTGTCTCCTTCGTCAATACTACAGAGAATCCTCCTGTAGAACGTCTCCTGGTGCCCAATATGGCACTCTCGGCTGCAGAATACTTTGCTGTTGAGAAGCAGGAGAAAGTGCTGGTGCTGCTCACGGATATGACCCTATATTGCGATGCTCTTTCAATTGTGTCCAATCGTATGGATCAAATCCCCTCCAAGGATAGCATGCCGGGCTCTCTCTATTCCGAGTTGGCTAAGCTCTATGAAAAGGCAGTGCAGTTCCCCGAAGGCGGTTCCATCACCATCGTGGCTGTGACCACTCTTTCAGGAGGAGATATAACCCATGCTATCCCGGATAACACGGGTTATATTACAGAAGGTCAGCTCTACTTGCGTCGTGATACCGATATCTCCAAGGTGATCGTTGATCCTTTCCGTTCGCTATCAAGGCTCAAGCAATTGGTTATCGGGAAGAAGACTAGGGCGGATCATCCTCAGGTGATGAACACAGCAGTGCGTCTCTACTCCGATGCAGCCAATGCCAAGACCAAGCTCGAGAATGGCTTTGACCTCTCGGATTACGATGAACGTGTGTTGAGCTTTGCCAAGAAGTATTCGGATCAAATCCTGGCTATAGATGTTAATATCGATATTGATAAAATGCTGGATATCACATGGGGACTTTTCCGTGAGTACTTCAGCAAGGCTGAAATAGGCATCAAAGAAGAATTTATGAAGCTTTACTGGAAGGAGTAATGGCACTCAAGTTTCAGTACAATAAAACTGCCCTGCAGGACCTAAACAAACAGCTAAAAGTGCGTCGGAAAGCTCTTCCTACCCTGAAGAACAAGGAAAGTGCACTGAGGCTGGAAGTCAAACGAGCCAGGGATATGATTCGTGAGCTGGAACAGAGAATCCAGGATAAGCATACTGAGCTCGATGAGTTTATGAAGCTCTTCACGGAGTTTGACCCATCCCTGGTCAAGATCAGCTCCGTTCGTATCGACAGCCGCAAGATTGCAGGAGTTCAAACTCCTGTATTGGGTGAGATTGAATACGAACTGGCCGAGATCAATCTCTTTCGCGCTCCCACCTGGTTCTTGGATGGAGTCCAACTCCTGAAACAGGTATCGGAACTGCAGATCGAGCAACAGCTCTATCATCGCAAAATGCAGATTCTGGAATATGTACGTAAGAAGACCACCCAAAAAGTGAATCTCTACGAGAAAGTCCAGATCCCTGCATTCGAGACGGGTATCCTGAAGATCAAACGCTTTCTGGAGGACGAAGAAAACCTCTCCAAAGCAGGGCAGAAGATCTTGAAAAACAGGATGCAAAGTGAGGTTGCGCTGTGATTGAAAGAATGAGAAGATACAGCTTTGTGCTCTATCATCTGGAGTATGAAAGTTTCCTAAGCAGCTTGCAAAGCTTGGGCGTTCTGCACATAGAACGTTCAAAAACTGTTGATAGCCCAGGACTCCGACAAAACCAGGAACTCCTCTCAGAATACAATGAGATGCTTAGATATCTGGCCAGTGTGTCCGATGCCAAAGACCCTCTGACGACTACAAGCTTGCCAACCAAAGCACTTTACAACAAGATCATGCAGGCCAGAGAGGAACAGGAGAATCTCAAACGGCATCTGGATATTTTACGCAAACAAATCCACGATCTGGAGCCATGGGGACACTTTAACTACGGATTGGTAGAGACCCTCAAGAGTAAAGGCATCGGGATCGAGTTTCGCAGTTGCCTGAAGAATCACTTCAAGACCGAATGGGAAGAGAACTACACCATTACCCGAGTGTCTGAACGCTCTGGAGTTCTTTACTTTGTCGTTATGTACAAAGGTGAGAAGCCGGCTATTGAAGCTGATTTCTTCAGTTTCCATCAGCATACGCTGCAGGAGTATGAGAATCAACTCAAGGAGACAGAAGAGAAGCTGCACGGAGTACATGAGTTCCTGGCCAATAATAAGACCTTGGCTATCGATCTCTTTACCCGGGAGTTGGAACGCATCAGCCAAAACTACGAATATGAAGAAGCCTTAGAACTGGCAGATAACGAAGCTTCAGATCACTTGAAGCTCTTGCATGGCTGGGTACCGGTATCTAGGGAAGCAGCTTTACTGGAATATCTTAAGACCAGCTCGGTTGTATGGTTTGCCAGTGATGCCACCTTGGAGGAAAATCCTCCCATCCTGCTGAAAAACAATGCCTTTACAAGACTTTATGAAACCATCAGCAAGATGTATATGCTGCCCCTCTACAACGAGCTTGATCTCACTCCCTTCTTTGCGCCATTCTTCATGCTCTTTTTTGGCTTTTGCAATGCAGACATGGCCTACGGGATCGTGATTGTACTTCTGGCTCTATTCCTCAAAAAGAAGGCCAAGAACCAAAACATGAAGGTTTTCATGAATATGGTTATCACCTTTGGTGTAGCTGCCTTTGTGATGGGAGTTCTTTTTGGCAGTCTTCTTGGCTATGATACTGCCGGAATTCCGGGATTAAAGAACTTGATTCTTACCCGAGGAGAGACCAAGAACGATCAAATCTTCAATCTGGCGTTGTTGATCGGGGCAATTCAGATACTCTTTGGAGTTCTGCTTAATACGATAAAGCAGATCATTCAGTCCGGTTTCAGATACGGTCTTGCTCCTTTTGGAACCTTCCTCTTCATTCTGGCATTGGCGATCTTGGGTTCCACTCAACTGGGAGTAGAACCTTCAGCTTTGCACAGCTATGCCAAGTATGTGCTTTATGTGGGCTTAGCCTTGATCATGCTATTCAACAACCCCAAGAAAAATATTGTGATAAACATCTTAGGAGGCATCTGGGTTCTTTACAACGTTGTGACAGGATTCTTTGGAGATATTCTCTCCTACATCCGTCTTTTTGCGTTGGGAGTCTCAGGAGCTATCCTTGGTTTCGTTGTCAATGAGATAGGCAAAACCATTCTGGGAGAACATCCCAATATCATCAGTTACATAATCTTTCCCATCTTCCTGATCCTTGGTCACAGCCTGAACTTAGCGCTCAGTTCTCTGGGAGCTTTTGTACACCCCATGCGCTTGACCTTTGTGGAGTTCTTCAAGAATGCCGGTTTCAATGGACCGGGTCTGGAATATAAACCTTTTGGAAAACAGAAATAATTACATAAACAGGAGTACAAATTATGGAAACAGCTGGAACCAACGCAGCCTTCATCTTAGGCTGGATAGGAATCTTCCTGATGGTAGCACTATCCGGTATTGGTAGTGCAATAGGAACAGTTATTGGTGGAAGCGCCAGTGTCGCAGCCATGAAGAAAAGAGATGATATCTTTGCAAACTGCATGATACTCTCTGCTCTTCCCGGAACTCAAGGTCTTTATGGCTTTGGTGCCTTCTTCATCCTGCAATCAATCATCACCCCCCAGATCACCATGTTGCAAGCCTCTGCCCTATTGGGTGCAGGTTTGATCATGGGAATGGTTGGCTTGATCTCTGCAATCCAACAGGCCAAGATAGTCGCCTGTGGCATTGAAAGCTTGGGTAATGGAAACGACGTATTCACCAAGACCCTGATCTTGGGTGTGTTCCCGGAGCTCTATGCCATTATCGCTTTTGCCACCAGCTTCCTGATCAGTGGAGCTATTCAATAAGTTTAATTAGTTCAAAGAAGGCTCCAAGTCATTTTTGGCTTGGAGCCTGCGTTTTTCGTTTCACATGTATTTACCATAGGGGGTGACAGATGCCAAAATATCTTATCGTTTCGGACCTTGGCAGCACCAATACCAAGACTGCCTTGATAGAGAATCTAGCAGATAGTTTCGAGCTGCTTGGCATCAGTAAAGCAGACACAACAGTTGAAGCGCCTCTCAACGATGTAGTGGTCGGCCTTATTGAAACCATTAGAGACCTGGAAGAAAGGCTGCAGATCAAATTGATTGAGACCGGAAAAGGCAGCCTCAGCCTAGAAGAAAATGTCGAATTCTATTGTACGAGTAGCGCTGGTGGCGGTCTGCAGATTCTGGTAATTGGCCTTACCCTCTTTGATTCTGCCAGCAGTGCCAAACGCGCCGCTTATGGAGCAGGAGGTGTTCTGCTGGATACCTTCACCATAGACGATAAACGCAGTTCCATTGAACAAATGCTCTCCATGAAGAAGCTACATCCAGATATGATCCTGATTACAGGGGGTACGGATGGCGGAGCTGGGACAGGAATCTTGCGTCTCACTGAGATTCTGAGGATAGCGAATCCCGATCCCAAATACGCCGGAGCAGATCTTATCCCAGCTCTCTATGCCGGGAATACTGATGCCAAGGAACTGATTAATGGCATGCTCAAGGACAGCTTTGCTCTAAGCATTTTACCCAATCTGCGTCCTACACTCCTGGAAGAGAACCTAAAGCCCACCAGGGACATGATACAGCGGGTATTCTTGGAAAACGTCATGGAAAAAGCGCCGGGTTATCACAAAGCAAAAAAGCTCTCAAACGCTTCCATTCTCCCCACTCCCGTGGCAGTGTTGAAAAGCTTGGAACTCTTCTCGACTCTTCATAATGAAGATATCCTTGCCTTTGATATCGGAGGAGCTACCACAGACGTCTTTTCTTTTATTCAGGGTAATCCCCAGAGAACCGTTAGCGCAAACCTGGGCATGAGCTACAGCGCTTTGAATGTGCTCAGCGATGCAGGAATAGAGAAGCTGCTTCAACTGCTTCCCTCGGATATAGATAGCACTGAACTGCGAAATTACCTTGGCAACAAAAGCCTCTACCCCACTCACTCACATCAGGACACACGTTCCCTGATTATTGAACATGCGCTTGCCAAAGTTGCCATCTCTCAAGCTTTGGAACAGCATCGACAGATGCACTTCAACACCGGCAAGATAGGCTTCCTGGATAAACTGAAGGCTGGTGAACGTGACAAATATGTAGATAAGTTTGAATATGTCTCACAGGAACTGAGCTATAGCTTTTCTCACTCAGATATAGGTATCCTCATCGGTATCGGAGGAGTCTTCACTGCGGTACAAAACAAAGCTCAAGCGGCTATGATTCTGATAGATGGTGCCTTACCCAAAGGCTGCACCACTATCTATCGGGATACTCACTTCCTTTCTCCACACATGGGGGTCTTGCGGTCAAGCTATCCCAAACCCATAGAAAGCCTTTATGCCAAAGAGCTTCTCGAACCTCTTGCTCTGCACATTTCACCCATCTTTAATCATGCAAGATCTAGGGATAATGAGGTCTTGCAAATCAAGCTGGGAAACGATATCATCAAGCTAAACAAAGACGCATTCCATTTCATTGAAGCCACAGAATACACTCGTCCATTGGAGTTCATCCTGCCAAACAAAGTAGAGCTTCCGGACAAAGAGAAGCACAGCGAACTCAAGGCAGGTTACTGCTTGATTCTGGATGCCAGAGATCCTGAGCAAGCCCTGGTGGACGAGATAAACCGGCAGTACGGTTTTTACGACCAACCAAGTCTAGCTTCAAGAGAGATATTCTGCTCACCACAGATCGAATCCGGCTCTTGGGAACGAGAAGTGTCCCTGCCTTTCCCTGGAGAAATTGAGGTGACTAGCTCTGATACTCTCAACCCTGAAGAACTTGTGGCTCAGAATCCGCACAATCCCCCCAGGCTCTATATTCTGCAGCCATACAGTAACTTTTCGAAGCTTAACCCGGAGGAGATTAAGGCCTCGCTTCTAGTGCGAAAGGGTGATACTATCGATATAGACCAAGTTATCATGCGGGCTACAGAAACGATGGCAGCTCAGAATGCCAGGCATCAAAGCTTTAGTTCACCAATCAATGGCAAGCTTGAGTTCATTGATCCCCACAATGGTATTCTGGTGCTCTCAGAGATCCAGGATTACAGCACCAAGCCTACCACAATCGATGTAGCAGTGCATCTGGGAATCAAGCCTTCCAGAATGAGGAATTACCTCACTAAGCATCAGGGCGACTATGTAAACAAGGGAGAAACCATTGCCAGACGCCTGGATCGAACAGTAACCAGCCTGAACTCCCACGTTAAAGCCCCTGCCACAGGGACAATCACAGAAGTGGATTCAACCAAAGGAACGGTTACCATCAAATACATCAGCAAGCCGGTTCTATACTATTCAAATGTCTATGGAAAGGTCACAAGCGTACGTGAACCTGATCATGTGGTGATTAGCTTTGAAGCAGACAGACTAAATGCTATGCTGGGTTTAGGCAGGGAATGCTCCGGACTTTTCCATATTATAACTTCGGACATGGAGATAAGTGAAGCCTTACGTTCGAAGATTGTTTTCTGCACCTACAGTCCCAGCCTGGAGACCCTGAAGCTACTCAGAAATGTCGGAATCTCCGGATTGATCTGTCAGTGGATGGATGAAGGCTTGGTTTCCCAGTATCTGGGTTATGAGCTGGGAATCATCAATACTGGTAATGAGTCCCTGGAATATAGCCTTCTCATCCTCAGTGGTTTTGCCACTCGTGAAGCAGAGCAAAGCGTGGTCGACACTCTGCAGAGATACAAGGGTAAACACTGCCTCATGGAGACTCATACACGAATCAGAGCGGGTGTGGTGAGGCCTGCCTGCTACTTCCAGCAAAAAAAGACTTGAAGAAAAAAGGCTCTCTGAAAAGATTGGCTTCTCATAACTAATTTGATCCTTATGGAGGAATAAAAATGCTCGAAAACTTGAGAAAGAAACAGAAAGTCGTGATCTACATCGTGGCTTTCGTGTTCATTGTCGGTATGGCAGCCATGGGAGTCGTTGGCCTGTTCAACACTCAGCCACCCTTGGGAAAAGTCAATGGCACCAAGATAACCATGGAAATGTACCGTGCCAAACTGGCTGAGATAGAACAGCGCTACAAAGAAATGTATCAGAACCAGCCTATTGATGAGAATACCCGCAAGATGCTGCAGGATCAGGCTTGGGATGCCTTAGTCAACGACATCCTCTTTGAGCAGCAGATCAAGAAGAATAGAATTAAAGTCACGGACGATGACATCCTCACTGAGATGCAGTCCAATCCCCCTCAGGAACTGATGCAGAATCCTGAATTGCAGACCAATGGTGCTTTCGATCGTGCCAAGTATCTTGAGCTTCTGAAGAACAACACTGAGTTCTTCGTGATGCTGGAAGACTATGTTCGCAGTTATCTACCCCGCAAACGCTTGCAAGAGAGGATTGTTGCCAAGTCCGGTATCAATGCAGACAGCATCCGCGCAGAATATACCAAGGATACCGACCTCGTCAATGGTAAGGCCATCTGGTTTGAATACAACAAGGCTGGTGATGTGACTGTTTCCGATGAAGAAATTAGAGCCCGTTACAACCGTGACAAAGAGACAGAGTTTAAAAAAGGCCCTGCCTCTCGTGCCAAGTATCTCGTTTTTGAGACCAAGCCCTCCGATGAAGATTACAACACTGTTAAGCTCAGCATTGATCAGCTACGTCAACAGGCAGTGGGTGGAGCAGACTTTGCCCAGCTTGCCATTGCCAATTCCGAAGATCCGGGTTCAGGCCAGAATGGCGGTTCTCTGGGCGTCTTTGGCAAAGGTCAGATGGTTCCCGAGTTTGAAGCTGCAGCCTTTGCTCTGCGTCCCGGCCAGATTTCTCAACCAGTGAAGACCAGCTTTGGCTGGCACATAATCAAATGTGACTCCATTGGCGGCACCCCCACCGAACCCAAGATCAAAGCCAGCCACATTCTGCTCAAGGTCGAAGCCAGCGATGCCACCATCACCCAAGCCAGACAAAAGGCAGAAGATGCCCGCGCTCAGATTCGTCGTCGCGGTATTGCTGCCGTGGGTGCCACTCTCAAGCTCGAAGTTCAGGATACCAAATGGGTCTCCCATGAAGCAGATTATGTAACCGGTATTGGTCAGGAAACCAGTATTGTAAACTTCATGCGCAATGGCAGAAAGAACGCTGTCAGTGATGTGGTGGAAGACCAGCAGGGCAGGCTGATAGTTGCTCAGCTCCAAGACAATGTTCGCAGCTACTACGATGAATTTGATGAAGTAAAATCCCGCATCAAATATGAGATTGAGAAAGAGAAGAAGGTTGCCCTGATGCGTCCCATCGCAGAGGAATTTGTCCGCACCAACAGTGGTGGAGATCTCTTTGCAGCAGCAGAAAGAGCAGGCTGGAAAGTGATTGATATCAACAACCACAAAACTGGTTCCCAGATTCCCGGAGCAGGCCCCTCTGAGCAATTCACCACTGCAGTCTTGGCTATGAACACTGGCCAGACCTCTGGCTTGATCTTCACTGAACATGGACCCTTTATCTTTAAGGCCATAGAGCGTCGTCGTCCGGATTACGCTGCTTTTGAGAAAGACAAGGCCAAGCAGGACGAACTTAGGAAACGTCTTGAAGATGCAGCATTCAACCGCTGGTTCACCCAGTTGCGCGAAGATGCCAAGATCGTAGACAACAGAGCTCAATACGGTTTATAGAATATGTCACGTTTAATGGCCGGTGTCAGTGGAGTCCGCGGAGTCTTTGGCGAGAGCCTTGACCCTGTGGTCATCACAAAGTATGCCTCACGCTTTGGCAAACTCTGCGGAGGGGGTAAGATTGTGGTCGGACGAGATTCCAGAACCACAGGCCCCGCAGTCTTCGCAGCAGTATCTTCTGCTCTTATGAGTGTTGGTTGCGACGTTATCGATCTTGGTATTGTCGCAACTCCCACCGTTCTGCTGGCGGTCAAGCATCACCAGGCTTCCGGTGGAATTGCCATAACGGCATCTCACAACCCTCCCCAGTGGAACGCCATGAAGTTCATAGATAACGATGGCATGTTCCTCTCTGCGGAGAAAGCAGCCAAGTTTCTAGCTTCTGTGGAAGAAGCTCCAGACTGGGTGAATTGGGAAGCCATTGGCAAGCTGAGCAAGGATGAAGCAGCCATCCAGCGTCATATCCAAAGGATTATGGATATACCCTACCTGAACCTTGAGAAGATAAAAAACAGCAAGTTCAAGGTAGTGCTGGATTCTGTGAATGGTGCAGGCGGACTCTGTTCTCCCCTACTACTCAAGGCCCTGGGCTGTGAAGTCGTGGAGATCAATTCCGAACCCAGTGGCATCTTTGCCCATCCTGCTGAACCTTTGAACCATAATCTGGTGCAATTGGAAGAAGCAGTACTGGCTCACGATGCAGACCTCGGATTTGCCACAGATCCGGACGTCGACCGCCTCTCCATTGTAGGAGATCACGGCAGATGCATAGGCGAAGAACTCACGGTTGCCTTGGCAGAACTCTTTGTGCTGGCCAAGCATCCCGGAGATCTTGTGGTCAATCTTTCCTCATCTATGATCAGTGACTATATTGCAGAGCAGTATGGAGTCCAAGTGCATCGCACCAAGGTGGGCGAAATCAACGTTGGCAAGAAGATGCAGGAGCTATCCTCACCCATCGGCGGTGAAGGCAATGGCGGTGTGATCTGTCCCCCTGTGAACTACACAAGGGACGCCATGGCAGGCATGGCGCTGATCCTGGGGCTTCTGGCAGAACGTGATACCAAGCTCTCCGCTCTGGTGGATGAACTGCCCAAGTACTTCTTTGCCAAAGCCAAGATTGAACGAAGCTTTGAGGACTTGAACAAAATCATGTCCCTGGTACCCCAGATCCTTCAGGACTACGCTTTGGATACCCAAGACGGAATCAAAGCTACCCGTAAAGATCATTGGATTCATATCCGCAAATCCGGTACAGAACCTATTATCCGAGTCTATGTGGAAAGCGAATCTGTGCAAAGATCCCACGAGATCTGCGATACCACAATCAAGAATCTCTTGGATAGGTTGAGCTAGAGAACTTTATCTATTAATTATATATAGAGAGAGACGACTTCGGTTGTCTCTCTTTTCTATTTGGTAGATTCGATTATCCACGTCACTTTAAGCGTTATCTACCTCTGGGGTAAACAGATAATCCACTCCCTGAGCCTCTTACCGGTATCTTATTGTGGCTCTATTTCAAAATGTGTGGGTAGAATGCTCCATAAGATATCCGCATCGTTGTAGGATTTTCAGTCTGAAGTAGAAGAAATCCGAGTATCCATAACCTCTTTTTAGGATAGTTTTAATGACATTGTTAATTCCTTCTG
>JAKPXC010000067.1 GCA_029567705.1 Candidatus Cloacimonadota bacterium | reverse complement strand
GAAGAGTCCTGCAAGACTCGGTGAAGACTCCGGGAGAAATGAGGAAGGCGTGGCAGGCATCTATGGGAGACAGTAGTTAGAAAAAGGTTTAAGTAATATATTATTAGCCGTTGTTATGCAATAGATTGTGGCGATAGCATGCTTCGATGAAACCAATCTTGGGTCGGGAGGCGATAGTTTTTAGCCTTTCCAGTAAACTGAGCGTTTTCACCTTGAGTGCCTCCGGATCAGAATCATTCTGCAGCACATAATCCACTCTATCCAGCTTATCAATATCCGGTATCTGAGCCTTCAGTCGAGCCAGGATCTGTTCCGGAGAACTGCTATCCCGCTTCTTCAATCTGGCAATAACCTGTTCCCGCGGAGCTGTTACCAAAACAATCGCATCAAAACAACTCTCCAGTCCCGCTTCAAAGAGCAGAGGGATTTCAAAGAATAACAGATCATCGTGGGAGACTTCTACCATTCTATCAAAAATCTCCAGGACTCGCGGATGTATAAGAGAATTTAGGTAGGCGAGTTTCCCGGGATTAGTAAAGACGATATCTGCCAGGGCGTTACGGTCAATTCTTCCATCTACAATAAGTTCTGCACCCCAAACTTCAGCCAGATGTACCTGCAAATCCTCGTCGTCAAGCTGGGCTTTGGCAATATCATCTGCCGGAACAAGCTTGAACCCCGCCTGTTGGATGAAGCTGCATACCAAAGACTTACCACTGCCGATATTACCCGTGATTCCGATGAGTTTAGGTGAGCTACTTTGTGGCATCGGCGATGATCTGCACCAGCTCTTCAAAAGCGATACCGTTCTGCAACTTACCGCCATGAGCCACAGAAATCTGTCCGGTCTGTTCGGAAACGATCACTGCAATGGCATCACTCAGCTCCGATATTCCCACTCCCGCCAGATGCCGGGTGCCCCACTTGTGCACGTACTCCGGATTTTTGGAAAGGGGCAGCACCACTTTGGCAGCCATTATTCGATCCTGACGGATGATTATGGCTCCATCATGCAGCACGGAACGGGTATTGAAGATGGTCAGGATCAACCGGGTTGAAATGGCTGAATCAATGGGTTCACCGCTGGAGATATACTCATTCAGGCGGCGTTTGTTTTCCAGCACGATCAGAGCGCCTATCTTACGGAAGGACATGGAAGATATTGCATCGATCAGATTGGTGTATTGGGCGCTGCTTTCCTTCCTCCTGAAGGCCATTCCCAGTTCCTTGGAGAGGTTCAGCCTGGCCAGCATGGAGCGCAGCTCGGGTTGGAACAAGATAACGATAGCCAATATCCAAAAGTTGCGAACAGCGCTGAGTAACGTCGTAACCATTTTGAGATCAAGAATAACGGCTAAAAAATAACTGACAAAGAGGAAAAGCAAGCCCCACAGAACTTGATGGGCACCGGTACGGCGAACTATCAAGAGTGCTTGATAGATCACAAAGGCAATCACCAGGATGTCTACAATGTCAACAAAACGGGGAATCAGAAAGCCCATTGCTGCTCCTCCAGGATTCTGGATTGAACTTCTATGAACTGGCGGCTGGCTTTCACATCGTGCACCCGAACATAGTCCAACCCCGCTCTCAGGGCTGCGTCAACCGCTGCCAGGCTGCCCCCCAAACGCTCTGAAGTGGGGGAGGGATCAATCTCATTTATAAACCTTTTACGGCTGGCTCCCAGCAGCACCGGATAACCAAGCCCCCTAACATGTCCCAGGTTGGCGAGGATGGAGAGGTTGTGTGTGAGGTTCTTGCCAAAGCCTATTCCCGGATCGAGGATGATCCTGTGGATTCCAAGCTGCAGACAGAACTCGATGCGTTCCTTAAAGAAGTCCATAAGTTCTTTGCCCAGATCCCTGTAGTGGGGATTCTGCTGCATGGTTTGAGGTTCGCCCTGCATGTGCATGAGAACCACTGGAATCTCCGGATGGGCGACTAAAAGCTTTGCCAGGTCAGGATCATATCTCAGAGCGGATATATCATTGATGATCTCCGCTCCTTCACTCAGTGCCAAGTTTGCTACAGCAGCCTTGCGGGTATCTACCGAGATCGGAATGGTGGGATGATTCTTTTTCATCTCCCGGATAACCGGGATGAGGCGTTCGGCTTCCAGCCCTGCATCCATCTCACGTGCTCCGGGACGGGTGGATTCTGCGCCAATGTCGATAATATCAGCACCTTCCGAGATCATGAGCTCTGCCTGGGCAACTGCCTTGTCCAAGGTTAAAAAAGCTCCTCCATCCGAGAAGCTGTCCTCAGTGACATTCAGGATACCCATGACTTTAAGTTTCATAAATCAGTTTGCCCTTGGTATAAAGCGGAATCTGATGCGATAAACCTGCTCGGGACGATAGACTCCCAGAAACCTGAATTTCCAATTTCGTAAGGCGGCTCTGGTGGCATCCAGGTGTGTTTGGGGAGCCATAGTGATATTTACCAGGCTTTCCATCCTGATGCGTCCTTCTGCATCCAGCTTGAATTCCACGTCCAGAACCACTCTATCGGTGTAATCAACTCTCGGTAGGGGAGAACGTTCTGCCACCACTCCATCACCCATAAGCATCTCATAACCATCTCCGCTGCCGGTGTTGGTGCCCGGATTTGCTCCCGGTAAGACCCGGCGTCCCTCTCTGGGGGGAGCGGGAGCTGGAGTGGATACTTCGCGGTTACCCAGACGGGGAGCTTCAATATGCTCTTCCCGGGTGGGTAGGCTGGGAGCCACATAGGGACTCTGGGATATCACCTGCTCCACAGCCCGGTTTTGAGGGATGGGATTCTGGGGAACAAGCTGTCCATCGGTGTTCTCTGCCTGCTGAGGTAGGTCTGCTTCAGGAGCTTCGATAGGATCCTGGATCTGCTCTATGGGCTCCGGGATGTCCTCACCCCATTCGAAGGTATGCCAGATCTGATCTCTGACCGGCTTCAGAATGATCAGGGCAAGGATCAGCAGCACAAGCAGATGCAGGCTGCCGGAGATAAAGTATGATGAACTGAGGAGTTTCCGGGTCTGATCTTTCATGGTTATCTGCGGTTATGACTCTCTGTGGCTACAAAAATCTTCTCAAAACCAGCCAGACGAACAACGTCCATAACGTTAATCATGGCCTGCAATTCTGTGCTCTTCTCGGCAGAAAGACGTACCACTTGTTCTGGAGATACGAAGCTCTCCTTCATGGCTATCTCCAGGCCATCCAGATCATAATTGCGTCCATCGAAATTGATATGCTCTGCATCTTTGTAAACTATATGGAGAGTCTGATTTGTCATTCGAGAGGAACTGACCGAACCTGGAAGCCTGACGGGCAGACCGGATTGTGAGCTGAAGTTGGAGGCGATCAGCAGGAATATGATCAGCAGGAAGATCACATCAGTCATAGATATCAGCATGGTGCCGCTGATCTTGGTTTTTGAAGTCTTGAATTTCATAACTGCTTGGAAGACATTAGCTGTTTGATCCGGATCATCTGGTTAACAGTGTAGTCCTGCATTTCTTTGGCTATGTTTTCCAGCTTTTGTACCAGATCATTGTAAAAGATGATGGCTATGATGCCTACTATCAGGCCGCCCACGGTGGTAAGCAAAGCTTCCCAGATTCCACCGGCCAATCCTGATATATCTATTCCGTTTTGGGATTGCCCCTGGATGTTCATAAAAACTCTAACCATACCCATCACCGTACCCAAAAAGCCAATCAAAGGAGCAATGGCTGCAAAGGTCGAAAGCCAGCCCATACCTTTTTCGAGCTTATGAATCTCGAGAACGGCAGTGGATTCCAAGCTTTCCCTCAGTAGATTCTCGTCTTCAAAAGTGTCGTTGTATAACTTTGTAAGTATTATACTTAACGGGCTATCTTCAAAGTAAATTCTAAGCAGGCTGCGAGAACTTTCCAAGCCGTCTTGGGAGTTTAAGGATTCCATCAGACGTCCGGTCTTTTTTTGAATCTTGGCCAGCAATCTGTATTTCTCAATCACAATAGCGATCACCAGGAATGAGATGATGAGGAGAACCCACATCAGGATTCCGCCTCGCAGGAAGAGATTAAACAGAGACATATCTATCCTTTATGAAAAGCTGCAAGCCCGGGTAAAGCCCGAGCTTGCAGGATTCTGTTGTATTGTAAGATTCGGGCTAAATTATAATTAACCGTGTTTCTTCTGGAATTCTTTCATGAATTCTGCCAGAGCGTGTGCTGCGGGCAGAGGCAGGGAATTGTATGTAGAGGCACGGCAACCGCCGACATCTCTGTGTCCCTTGAGTCCAATCATACCATTCTGCTTGGCTTCTTTGATGAACAGGTCTTCCAGCTCTTCACTGGGAAGCCTGAAGGTGATGTTCATCAGAGAACGGTCTTCGGGCATCACAGTACCCTTGAAGAAGCCGCCGGAACCATCGATCGCATCATAGATGTAGGCTGCTTTTACTTTGTTGTTCTGCTCGATTTTGGTAAGTCCGCCAAAGTCTTCTATCCACTTTAAAACCAGACCGATCATGTAGATAGTGAAGGTGGGGGGAGTGTTGTACATGGAGCCATTCTTGGCATGGATGTTGTAATCCAGCATGGAAGGCAGGTTCGGATTGACACGGGTCAGCATGTCTTTCTTCATGATCACCACGACCACTCCGGAGGGTCCAACGTTCTTCTGAGCACCGGCATAGATCATGGAATATTTCTTCACATCGACGGGTTTGCTCATGAAGTTGGAGGACATATCGGCAATCAGGGGGACTTCAGCCGGGACGTCCGGATCTGTCTTCCATTCTGTACCGAAAATGGTGTTATTGGTTGTGATATGCAGGTAAGCAGGTTTTTCGGAAAGAGTCCAGCTCTTGGGGATGTAGCTGAAGTTCTTGTCGTCAGAACTGGCAGCCACATGCACAGTTTTGTTGATCTTCTTGGCTTCTGCGATGGCTTTTTTAGACCACTGACCGGTGTTGATGTAGTTCGCCTCCATACCATCCAGGGCAAAGCTCATGGGAACCATCAGGAACTGCATGCTGGCACCACCCTGAACGAAGAGGACTTCATAGTCATCACCCAGGCCGTAGATGCGTTTTACGGCAGCATTGGTTTCGTCGATGATGGCTTGGTATTCTTTGCTGCGATGGCTCATTTCCATCACAGAGAGACCCATGCCTTTGTAGTTGAACAAGTCGGCTTGCGCTTCACGCAGCACTTCTTCCGGCAACACAGCCGGACCGGCGTTGAAATTATGGATGCGTTCCATAATATTCCTCCTGTTTATCTGTTTATTCTGATGATGCAAGAAAATCAAAGTGCAGCTTTTCAGGCAAGCTTTTTTTCTGCTTTTTGGCTTTATCTGGGGCTATGGAGATTTTTATTGACTTAATAATGCTTTGCGCTTGTTTGATACGCGGATATAAACTTATGATTCACAATATATTGAATAACGACAAGCTGGTCTTGGCCTCAGAATCTCCACGTAGAAAACTACTGCTGGAGAGTTTAGGCTTAAAGCCACTGATAGTCCCTGCGAACATCGCAGAACCATTAAGCAAAGAAAGAGCTCACAAGCAGGCTGTGCGTCATGCCCGGAACAAGGCAATAGCAGTGCGCAGCTATGTGGATGGGGCTGCTACAATTGTAGCTGCAGATACTCTGGTGGTTCTGGATGAGCTGATTCTGGGCAAACCTGCATCTGCCGAAGAAGCTGCGAGCTATCTGCGTCTTCTGTCCGGAAGAATTCATAATGTCTATACCGGGCTGTGTGTGATAAGGCACGGAGAGCTTCGCACTGCCTACGAGCGCAGTAAAGTTCGCTTTAAAGACCTCTCTGAGCAGGAAATAGCGGATTATCTCAAGACCGGTGAACCCTTTGACAAAGCCGGCGCTTATGGCATTCAGGGATATGGCGCTCAATTCATCCGTGATATCCAAGGCTGCTACTTCAATGTTATGGGCTTTCCCATTAACCTGTTTTACAATATCTTATGTGGTGAGGTAAATGAATAGGATTCTCTTTACAGATGCTCACTTCTATCACTTAGGGAGCTACTACCAGGCTTTGCTCTGCGAGGATGGTATTGTTCGGGAGCTTTATGAAACCCAACCTGATCCCGGTAGTGATTGCAAGATAGTGTCACTGGATGGGTGCTGGGTCTATCCCGGATTTACCGATACTCATACCCATAGTTTTGAGGGTGGCTTGTATAGCAATGGTCTGGACCTCTCCGGAGTGAGTTCGATTGCCGATTTGCTGGACATGGTACAACAGCATTGCCGATCCAGGAGTGGTGAAGAACTGATCTTTGCCTGGCGTTTTGACGAACTCAAGACCAAAGAGGGAAGGTTTCCCACTCGGGCAGAACTGGATCGGGTCAGTCCGCATAATCCCTTGGTACTTCGCAGAATAGACGGTCATAGCTGCATGCTGAACCGCAGAGCATTGCGGGAGATCCCTCTGATGAACCCGGCCAGCGAGATTCTTCGGGGAGCAGATAATGATCAGGCTGTTCATCACTTTCATGTCAATGTTCCCGAAGAGCAGATTCTTCAAGCATATCATTCTGCGGCAGAAATTGCTTTGAAAGGCGGATTCAGCTCGATCCATACCATGATAGGTGATGCGCAATATTCCAATACGCATTATAAGCTTATCAGGGATAGTCTATCCCGCTTCAAGGTTCGTTACAGCATATATCCCCAGAGCTTTAACCTGGATGAGGCCATCTCTTTGGGGGCATCCCGAATTGGGGGCTGCATCCTGGCCGATGGTTCTTTTGGTTCTCATACAGCAGCTCTGACCGAGCCGTATATTGGTACTGATGCATTAGGCACACTATATCAAAGTGCTGGTTTCTGGGAATCCTTTGTAAGCAAAGCACATGAACGTGATCTGCAGGTTGGAGTGCATTGTATTGGAGACCGGGCTATCGCCCAGATCAATCAAGCCTATCAAAAAGCCCTGTATAAGTGTCCCAAGGATCTCAGGCACCAGTTGATTCATTGCGAATTGGTATCTGATGAGCTTATGGAGAGTATTGCCTTATCTGGTGCCGCTGCTGTGATGCAACCGGCTTTTGACCAGTATTGGGGCGCTAAGGGTGGTTTCTATGAGACGGCTTTGGGAGAATCCCGCTGGCATCAATTGAACCGCTTTAAATCATTATCAGATAGCGGAGTGAGGCTCTGCTTCGGCTCTGATTGGTATATCACGGAATTGGATGTGGTAAGGGGTATTCACGCTGCCATCAATCACCATAACCCGGATGAGCGCATAAGCATTGACAAGGCTATTGATGCCTACACTCAGAACGCTGCCTGGCTTTCTCATGAGGAAGATGCCAAGGGCAGCCTGGCGCTCGGCAAAGTGGCTGATATGACGGTCTTGAGCGGGAAACTGACAGAAGGATTCCAAATGACCGATATAGAGGTTTTAAAGGTCTACAAATCCGGGGAGCTTCAGTATGCCAAATACTGAGCTGTTTACAGATACCCAGATTCAAGAGATTCTCCGGCGAGAACTGGAGATGTTTCCCCAAGCCGGTTTTATAGACCTGTATAAGCTGCTCTATCAGGCATATCAAGGCCCCAATCACATAGCCGTTTCGGAGCAGCGTTTTGCGGATTTCTTGAAAGAGGAACTTGCCGCGGTCTCATCCAGAAAGGGGCCTGCGTTGCAGGATATTGGTGCTGGGAAAGGCTTTTACCGCATATATCTATCAGCTTTTATCGATTCCGGTGTGGAGCTGAGCGATGAACTGAT
>JAKPXC010000060.1 GCA_029567705.1 Candidatus Cloacimonadota bacterium | reverse complement strand
CGGGAGGATAGTGAGTTTGCTGCCTTTGAAGCAATCAACAGGAAGCACTTGGCCATGTGGCAACGCTCTCAGGCTTATTCTTCGCTTAGCACTCCCATATCGGAGATTAGCTCCACTCTAACCGGCGTAGTGGTGATTATCCTGGGCGGCAGCCTGATTCTGGATCCGGACAGCGGTTTTACCCTGGGCAACTTCACTGCTTTCCTGTTTGCCTTGTTCTCCATGCTGCATCCCCTGAAAACTATCTCACAGATGTATTCTGAGATAAAGAAAGCTACCGTCTCTCTGGACCGGATAGCCTTGGTTTTAAACAACCAATCCAGTATCCAGGATGCTCCCGATGCCATAGATGTAAACGAGTTCAAGGACAGTATCGAGCTGCGTAATGTGAGCTTCGCCTACAAAGCCGGCACTGATGTACTGAAGAATATCAACCTGACCATCAGTAAGGGAGAACGAGTCGCCTTTGTGGGCTCCAGCGGGGGTGGCAAGACCAGTCTGGTGAATCTGCTAAACCGCGTATTCGATGTTACAGAAGGTGCAATCCTCATAGATGGCATCGATATCCGGAAATATAAGGTTAAGTCCCTGAGGAAGCTTTTTGGGGTAGTTACGCAGGATTCAGTTCTCTTCACCAAAACCATCCGGGAGAACATTGCTTATGGAAGCCTGGAAGAACTGACCGATGAAGAGATCAAGAAGGCTGCTCAAATAGCACATGCAGAGGAGTTTATCATCACACTTCCTGACCAATATAATCAGCTACTTGATATAAAGGGCACTAATCTTTCAGGTGGACAGCGACAGCGCTTATGCATAGCCCGGGCAGTGGTGGCAAATCCCCCCATACTGGTCTTTGATGAAGCAACCAGCGCTTTGGATACCGATAGCGAGAAAAAGGTTCAGGATGCCATAGATAATGCAACCCGCAACAGAACTGTATTGATTGTAGCTCACCGTCTTTCCACTATCCTGAAGAGCGATAGGATCGTGGTGCTGGAACACGGTTCTATCGTTGCTGTTGGCAGCCATCAGGAACTGCTGCAAAGCTCCGAACGCTACCAGCATCTCTACAAACTGCAGACCGGTAATAATGAATAGTTTAGAGCTTGATAAAATACACAGAATCCTGATCATGCAGCCGGCATTCATTGGTGATGTTGTGCTGATAACTCCTTTGATCAGAGAAACAAAGAAGCTATTTCCTCAAGCAACGCTTGATGTCCTGACAAACCCCATATCGGCTCCAATTCTGGCAAACAATCCCAATATCAACCGGGTGATTGTTCATCACAAAAAGCGTGGTAGCTTCCGCCTGTACCGCCTGGTTAGAAGCCTTAGGAAGGCGGGTTACGACCTGGCTATCAGTCCGCACAGTTCATTTCGTTCCCACTTGGGACTCTTTCTAAGCGGTATACCTCATAGGATCGGGTTTGACCGAGGTTTTCTATCCTCAGTCCTGATGAATCACCGCGTTCCACACGGAAAGGGTATTCACAAGCGATTTAAGATCCTGAGGCTGCTAAAAGTGTTATCTGAGGCAGAAGTCGATAGCAGCACAGAGCTCTTCCCAAGTGAAGAGGATAGAGCTGTTGCAGACAGTTTCCTGACAGAACCCGGCCCCTGGATAGCCATAGCCCCGGGATCGGTCTGGTGGACCAAATGCTGGCCTTTGGATCATTATGAGCAGCTCTGTCTGGAGCTCTGCCAGAGAGGATTCAAGCTTGTTCTGGTGGGAGGAAAGGACGATCACACCAGGACTCAGCACATAGAAGAATTCTGCCGGGCAGCGATGCCTTCCTGCCGGGTGGTGAACGCTGCGGGTGCCTGCAGTCTGCTGGAAAGCGCTGCTATTATGTCACGCTGCGAACTGCTTATCTGCAACGACAGCGGTTCTCTGCACATGGCCAATGCCATGAAAGTAAAGGTGCTTAGTTTCTTTGGTCCCACAGTTCAAAGCATAGGCTACTTCCCCTTTGGGGAGCATGACAAAGTGCTGGAGGTAGATCTGGATTGCCGTCCCTGTGGCAGCCATGGTGGACGTTCCTGCCCTCAGGGACACCACCACTGCATGCTGGATATCAGCGTGGAATATGCTCTGCAGACAGCTCTGGAAATGGTTCCAGTAATACATGAAAGAAGAAGAGCTAAAGATAAAGAAAGTAATAATATAACAGATAAGAAAAGAATGATTCCGGATAATACTGTAACAGACACCGGAACAGCTAATCCTCAACCGGGAAATCCGGCTTCCTCAAACAATCTCCGGGATAGCTTATCATGATTTTCAAGCATTGGATCGCCAAGTATCCCTATATCCTGACTTACAGGTTGCTGAAGCTCTTTCGCCGTCCCCGGGGAATCGTGCTATATTGCAGTGAGTTTCTGGATTGGGAGGTCTTCGAGCCAGTACAAAAGTATCTGAAACCGATTAAAGTGGTATCCAACAAACCCAAAGTACGGAAGCTCTTGGCGGAGAAGGGAATTAGAGCAGGCAGACTGCCGGTGTTTCCCAAAGCCGTGATCATGACCCGCCATTCCTGCGATCGCTTCCCGGCTCCGGAGATCATCCGCATCGGGATGACTCATGGAGCTTACCACTTTAAAAAACTAACCAAGGCCAAGAACTACAACCTCTTTAACCAGTATCTTTTCACCAGCGAAGCCGGGTTGCAGGCAGCTCAGAAGATCGGAGTCAAGATCGGCGTAGCCGTGGGATACCCCAAGCTGGATAAGGCCTTGACTGGAGCATACTCAGCAACAGAGCTTAAGTCTCTCAAGCAGGAAGCTGGGATTCGGGAAGGTCTGCCGATCATCGTTTTCAGCTCCACCTGGACGGCCAGCGGGATGAGCGCCCTGCACCGTTGGATTGATAGAATTGAGGAGTTAAAAGACCGGTACAACGTGATTGTGACACTTCATCCATGGATTGAAGAAGCTAAGCGTAAATACATCCGGGACAAAGGTATCTATGTGATCAAGACCAATCCCGTGGACTACCTGTATCTCGCTGAAATCGTGGTGGGGGATAACAGCTCTCTATTAGGTGAAGCCTGTGCCTTGAACAAGGCTATCATCACCTGGAAGAGTCCTAGAGGACGTCGCAGTGTGGCAGAAATAGAGAAGATGATCGCCTCGTTCTCGTTGCAGGTGGATAGCTGGGAAGAGTTTCTGGAAGCTATTGAGACCTGCCTGAAAGATCCCGGGATAAAAAGTGCAGAACGCCAGAAGGCCAATGAGATCATGTATTCATCCTTGGATGGCCAGGCCGGAGCTCGAGCCGCTGCGGAGATTGTAAAATTCTTACCGGAGCTGGCTTTATGAGCCTTGTAGATGCCCATTGCCATCTGGCCAATCTTGCCGAAACCATGCCGGTTCCGGAGTTTATCAAAGAAGCGCAAGCCAAAGGCATCCGAGCATTTATCTCTTCCATGCTTAAGCGCAGAGATATAGATTGGCACAGAGAGAATCCGGATCCCTGCATCCTGATTCAAGCGGGCATTCATCCCAGTTTTGACGAAAGCGATTTGATCCAGGAAGATATCCCTCTATTGGAAAAAACAGGGCTTCTTTCTGCCTTGGGAGAGATCGGTTTGGACCGAAACAACAAGGATCTGGACTGGCAAAAAGCGCAGCTTGTAACTCAGCTCAATCTGGCCAGAGACGTGAAGCTTCCAGTATGTTTGCATATTGTTGGACATCAGAATCTTATATATACTTATTTAAAGCATTACAACATACGTTATCTGATACATGGTTATGCCGGTTCTCTGGAAGGATTCGAGCTCTTATGCCGGCTGGATAGCTGTTTCACAATCTCCAGCCGTATCCTCCGGGAAGACAAGCGCAAACTTCTGGAGAGCATCATAGCCAGTGGCAGATACCTATTTGAGACGGACATTACCCGTTACTACGTACATGAGGGAGAGGCAAATCCGCTTTTGCGTTTACTGGATCTCTTCGAGAAGGTCAAAGCCCTAACCGGTATTAGTGAGAAAGAATTACTCATGAACCAGGATGAGAATCTGGAACATTTCCTGGGGAGAGCGCTTTGATCAGAGAACAAGACCAAAGAACAGCGCTGCTGATAGGAGAGCAGGAGATGCAGCGCTTGAGGGAAGCCCACGTAGTGGTTATAGGTCTGGGCGGCGTGGGCGGTTATGCCCTTGAAGCCTTGGTGCGAGCAGGGGTTGGCTACATTACATTGGTTGATTTTGACAGAGTCCAGGTCTCAAACATCAATCGCCAGATAATTGCCACACACGAAACGGTGGGGCAGTTCAAGACCGAGCTTTTCGCACAACGTGCCCTGCAGATCAATCCTGACCTGATAATTAAAGTTCATAACCTCTTCCTGGATTCCTCAAATCTGAAGCGTTGTCTGGAGGATGCTTACTTTGTGCTGGATGCCATCGATAGCGTTCCATCCAAAGTCGCATTACTGGAGTATTGTCATCGCAGAAAGCTAAGAGTGGTCAGTGTCTTCGGAGCAGGCAGGAGGCTCGATCCTTCCCGCATTCGCTCAGGAGACATCAGCAAGACCAACATGTGTCCTTTGGCAAGGTCTGTGAGGAAAGCCTTGCGGGAGAGAGGGATAAACAAAGGAATCAGAGCCGTCTGGTCGGAGGAAGAAGCTCTTACTCCCCATGATATTGAGCCCGATAAGCCCGAGGATTCCCAAGCTAAAACCATCGGCTCCATCAGCTATATGCCGGGGATCATGGGACTCTGGGCAGCTTCGGAGCTGATCCGGTTCATCCGGTCGGAATGCATCCATATACCGTTTTAGATCATAACAAGATAGATAGCCAATAAAGGAAGAAAACACTATGCCAAAAGAATTATACCTCTTGGTTGGAGATAAGGATTTTTACGGCCAGGCCCGTAAACCTTGGGTGCCGCTCAGTACAAAACTGCTGGTTCAAAGCCTTACTGAAAGAGGCTACAAAGTGCATAAACATCACTATCATGAGCTGGCCAACAGCTCTGTGATAATCCGTGATTCCATTGTATTGTATAGCTTTAGCCAGATTCCCAATATGCGGTTGTTCCTAAAGGACCTCATCTGGCATTTGCAGCGTTTGGGTAATCTGGTGATTCCATCCTGGGATTTTCTTCTTTGCCATGAAAACAAAGGCTATCAAGAGCTTCTCAAGCGAGAACTGGGGATAGACCAGCCCAAGGGTTGGTACTTGAGCAATCTTGATGCTCTGAGTAGCTACAAACTAAGTTACCCTCTGGTGCTCAAGGGCTTGGAAGGTTCTAATTCCACGCAAGTCTCCTTGGTGCACAATGAGGCAGAGCTCCGGCAATCCGTCAAAGCCATGACCAAGCAGCATGGTTTTTTGACCAAGTTCGATCTGTTCAGACGCAGATATCTGCGTGGCAAGCGTGAGTTTGGCGGCTGGCCAACGGTTCTACCGGAAGTGGATTCTGTTCAGTATGCAGAATATATCAAGGCTCAGAAGCGTTTCATATTGCAGGAGTTCGTTCCCGGCCTGGATTCCGATTATCGCGTGATAGTATTTTGGGATAAGTTTTATGTAAGCCGGAGAATGACCAAGCCGGGAGATTGGAGAGCCAGCGGAGCCAAGCTGTTTACCTTTAGCAAGGATTTTCCCCGCGAACTGCTTGATAGAACCCTCGAAGTTCACAAGATAATGCCTTCTCCATTGATTTCTGTGGATTTGGGCTGGAAGGACGGGAAGGTCTATCTCTTTGAATTCCAAGCATCTCACATGGGAATGAATGCAGTGGTCAAGAACGATGGCTACTTCGTTCAGGATGGCACCGGATGGAGCTTTAAGGAACGTGATTCCAGCCTTGAGGCGGATATTGCCCGGGCGGTGGATCTATTCCTGCAAAACACTTATCCGGATAGGTTGAATTGATTATTTGTTGATAGAACGCAGATAACAGGATCGACTGGATTGGTCTTGGGTCACTTATCTCTTTCTAATGCGTCGCCGAGTCTTCACCGTGTCTTGCAGGACTCTTCCCGAACACTTTGCTCGGGAAGAGTCGGCCAAGACACGGTGAAGACTCGACAGCGTATTGGGGAGTAACCTGCCTGAGGATGGATTATTCTCTTGACGAATTGCGGCATTTCGTAACTTAGTTCTACTCTCAGACGTATAGGCAGCCAATATGGGAAACACCTGCCGGAGCAGCATCCCGGGCGGCTTAAACCCAAGCAAACACAGATAAAGGACGATAGATGGAATACCCGGTCTTCAAAAAAGAACTTGCAGAACTCACAGTACAGATGGACGAAATTCGGAGGTTACTTTGACCTCGAGACCAAGACCCGTCAAGCAGAGGAACTGGAAGAGCAACTAAACGCTCCCGGCTTCTGGAACGACCAGGCTAATGCCAAAAAGATCACCAAAGCTTTAAGTCAGGTGCGGGAACAGATCTCGCATATCAAAGCTCTGGACGATAAAAAGGAGAATCTGGAAACCTATCTGCTGCTCCTGGAAGAGGATTTTAACGAGCAGTTGTTTGCCGAAGCGATTGAGAACCTGCTGGAAGTAAAGGACTTTGTGGAAAAAGCGGAGATCGAGTGTTACCTCAATGATACTTATGACCATAACGATGCCGTGCTCACCATCCATGCCGGGGCTGGCGGAACAGAAGCTCAAGACTGGGCGGAGATGCTGCTGCGCATGTACACCCGGTGGGCAGAGGCCAATAAATTCAAGTTTACCATCATAGATTATCTTTCTGGGGATGAAGCCGGGCTCAAGAGTGTCACTGCTGAAGTCAGCGGGAACTTCGCTTACGGCATGCTCAAGGCGGAGATAGGCATTCACCGTTTGGTACGTATATCTCCTTTTAATGCACAGGGTAAAAGGCAGACCTCTTTTGCCTCCATCTTTGTATACCCCGAATTTGATGATGATATCGAGGTCGAGATTGATGCCAAAGACCTCAAAATCGATACCTACAGGGCTTCAGGAGCCGGTGGGCAGCACGTAAATACCACCGATTCAGCCGTGAGGATCACTCACTTGCCCACCAATATCGTGGTGAGCTGCCAAAATGAGCGCAGCCAAATTCAAAACAAGGACAAAGCCATGGCTATCCTCAAATCCCGTCTTTATCAGTACTATGAAGAACAACGTAATAAAGAGAAGCAGGATTTGGAAAGCAGCAAGACCGAGATCGGCTGGGGCAATCAAATCCGCTCATACGTGTTTCAACCCTACCAGATGGTCAAGGATCACCGCACCAATTTCGAAAGCGGAAACACCGAAAAGGTTATGAACGGTGATCTGGATGGCTTCATCTATGCCTGGCTCAAGAAACAGGCTCAGGATAGATCATGAAGGCATATCAAAAGCTGATCCACCAGCTTGATCCGGAGAGGCTGCCCCACCACATTGGCATTATAATGGATGGTAATGGGCGCTGGGCCAAGAAGAAGGGGCGTCCCAGGCTTTATGGTCACCAGGCTGGGGCAAAATCCATCCGGGAAGTAGTGGAACTGGGTGTGGAGCTCAAACTGGAGTATCTGACCTTTTATGCTTTTTCCACTGAGAACTGGAATCGTCCTCCCGATGAGGTGCAGGGTCTCTTGAAACTTCTCAAGGAACGCTTGATCAAAGAGATTCCGGAACTGAACAAGCAGAATATCTACGTTCGCTTTATTGGCAGTGATATGAACCTGACAGAGGATTATCTGAAGGAAATTCACGCCACTGCGGCTCTGACGCACCGGAACACCGGGATGGTAGTCAATATTGCGTTTAACTATGGTGGACGGTTGGAGATAATAGAAGCTGTAAAGAAGCTTTTTGAGGCTGCCAAGGATGATCCCGGCTTGATGGAAGCGCTCAGCCCGGAGAATCTGCAGGATTATCTGTACACTGCCGGGCAGCCGGATCCCGATCTAATCATTCGCACCAGCGGAGAGATGCGGCTTTCGAACTTTCTGCTGTGGCAAAGTGCCTATGCTGAGATATATGTAACTGAAGTATTATGGCCGGATTTTGATAAGGTGGAGATGATGAAAGCTCTCTTGGATTACCAGGGCAGAGGCAGACGCTTTGGAGGAGTGGTGAACAAATGAGCGAATTGAGCAAAAGGGTGTGGGTATCTGTCTTCTTTATCCCGATCCTGATAGCAGCTCTCTTCTTTGGCAAATTACCATTGGTGCTGATGTTTTTGCTGGTATCTGCCTTGGGTACGATGGAGTATTATCAGATGATGTGTGCCAAGGGCTTGGTTTTGCCCAAGTTGCTCTTGGTGCTGAATCCGCTTTTGTATCTGGCATTGGTTTATGTGCGCAACCTGGATATCAGCTTGCTATGGATTGGATTTCTACTTTTGGGTATAGCCTCTCTAATCCATTGGAAGGATGGTCTTGGGCTTACAAACGGCTTTGTGAGCGTGTGGGCAATGATCTATGTGGGTGTGATTCCTGCTTTGATCGCAAGAATAGGACTTGACTATCCCAAGGACTTCATATTATTGGTTATGGTACTGATGATTTGGATTGTTGATTCTGCTGCATATTTCGTTGGCATGAGCCTGGGAAGGCACCGCAACGTGACTTCAGTGAGTCCCAAGAAATCATTGGAAGGTTTCATTGCCGGTATGTTTGCTCCGGCCTTGATTGTGTTTATTATGTATATAAGTGGATTCAGATTGCTTAACCTGACCCAATTGATTTTGGTGGCAGTGGCCGCCGGGATAGTGGGGCAGTTGGGTGATTTAATGGAATCGATGGTTAAACGTTATGCCGGGGTGAAAGATTCTTCAAAGCTAATACCCGGTCACGGTGGAGTTTTGGATCGAACAGACAGCATTCTGCTGGCTGGTTCGTTTTTATATTGTGCATTACAGATTTTAGAAAAAGTGAGGTAACTTATGCTAAAAAGAACACTAATTATTATGTCGCTTCTGAGCATTTTCGCTTTTGCGTTTGCTCAAGCTGCCGATCTCTTCTTCTCCGAGTATGTGGAAGGAGCATCCAACAACAAGGCCATCGAGCTTTTCAATGGAACGGGTGCAACGGTTGATCTGAGTGCTTACTCTGTGAAGCTGGGATCTAACGGCGGTGAATGGTCTGCGACAAATTCCATCACCTTAAGCGGAACATTGGCCAATGGCGAAGTCTATGTGATCGCCAATGCCTCAGCCAATGCTGCAATCCTGGCTCAATCTGATATTACCCACACTGTCACCTATTTTAATGGTGATGATGCTTTGGGTCTCTTTCATGGTGAGACTATGATCGATATCATCGGTGTGTATCTGACAGATCCCGGTACAGCCTGGGATGTGGCCGGAACTACCGCCGCCACCCTGAACCACACCTTGGTGCGTAAACCCAATGTCACTTCCGGAAACGTGAACTGGGCTGTTTCTGCCGGTACTAACCTGGACGATTCCGAGTGGATAGTTCATCCTCAGGATTACATTACCGATCTGGGTATGCATACCTTCAATCCCGGTGGGGGAGAACAGGCTGGCACTCCTACCTTCAATCCTCCCGCTGGCGTCTACAATGGCCCCATCAATGTGACTCTCAGTTCCACTACCCCCGGTGCCAGTATTTATTACACTTTGGATGGCAGCAATCCCACCAATCAGTCCACATTATACACTGCTCCCATCCCCGTAAATGCCAACCGCACTATCAAAGCCATTGCTTATGCTACAGGTTTTGATCCCAGCTATGTGGCCACTGCTTCCTATCTCTTCCCGCTTTTGGTGAGCAATATAGCTCAGCTCAGAGCTCAACAGGCAGATAACACAACTATTTATCGGCTTACCAACCAAGTGGTATTGACTTTCCAACAAAGCTGGAGACATCAGAAGTATATCCAAGATAATTCCGCAGCCATCCTGATTGATGACTACAATGGAATTATCACCAGCACGTACGAAGTGATGGATGGTATCACCGGTATCACCGGAACTCTGCAACGCTACACTACCAACATGCTGCAGTTTGTACCGGTTGCCGATCCGGGTGCTGCCACTGCTCACAATTTGGATTTCAATATTCCGACCCTTACCATTGCTGATATCAACAACAACCTTGAAACTCACCAATCCAAGCTGGTGCGTTTGAACGATGTGCAGTTCCAATCTACCGGCGCCTTTGCCAGTGGCCAGAACTACAATATCACCGATGCCAGCGGAACCATCGTCTTTAGAACTGGCTTCTTCGATGCTGATTATGTTACCGGCGCTGCTGCCATTCCGACAGGAGTGATCGACCTGAATGTTATCATCAACCAGTTCAATGCTATTCCCCAGGTGACGGCCCGTTTCCAGGCGGATTTCAATCCTCCCGTGTCCAACGATGATCCCAGCGTTACACCGGTTGGCGCTCAGTTGATTGGCAACTATCCCAATCCCTTCAATCCTGAGACCAGTATCCGCTACAGCCTTGAGCAAAATGGTCCCGTGAATATCAGCATTTACAACACCCGTGGTCAATTGGTTCGCACTTTGGTCAATGAGACCAAGGCCGCCGGTTTACATACAGTGGTTTGGAATGGTATGGACGAGCAGGGAAGCTCTGTTTCCAGCGGTATCTATTACTACAAGATGTACGCCGGAAAGTATAGCTCGACCCGCAAGATGATCTTAATGAAATAAGCAAGTCTTGAGGAGCCACCTTTACTGCCTGCTGACCATTTGCCTCTTCTCCACTTTGGAGGTGAGCAGCAAGCTTTTGGCAGGCGGTATCAGCCCTCAGGCTTTAGCGTCCTGGAGGTTTTTGATCGGCGGATTGGTGATCTTCCCAGCCGCTCTGAGACAGGTGGCAAGCCAAAAGACAAGCTTGAGTCTTGGCAGCATACTGAAGATAAGCGCTTTGGGTATCCTGAACGTTTGTATCAGTATGCTGCTTTTGCAATGGTCGGTTGTGTGGGGCAAAGCATCGCTATCAGCAATAATCATCTCAGTCAATCCCATCTTTGTGAGTGCGTTTGCCTTCTTTTTGCTCAAGGAGAGGCTTAGTTGCATCACCTGGCTTGGTATGCTGGTGGGTTTGGCAGGTCTCCTGATGATTATCTGGGGAGAGCATACTCATTGGGTGGATTCTCAGAATCTGGTTATTGGAATAGCTCTGGCTTGTGCGGCTTCCGTTAGTTTTGCATTGTATACCGTGTTGGCCAAGCGTATGGTTGCCAAACATGGAAATCTGACTATTACCAGCTTGTCCTCTCTGATCGGTTCTATGGTGTTGATGCTGATCTATGCAGCACAGGGCAAGAGCGTTGCGTTTGAACCCAGTACTGCCAATATTCTGGGATTGGCCTGGCTGGGTATCTTTGTTTCCGGCTTGGCTTACATAATGTTTTTTGAAGGTTTGAGGAATCTGAAAGCATCGACTGCCTCCCTGTATTTCTTCCTCAAGCCGGTGATAGCATCTTTTCTGGCATGGGGCTTCAACAATGAGCATCTTTCACTGTTACAAGTTGGTGGGATAGGAGTGATATTGGTTTCTCAGTTTGTCTCCCGTCAACCGGCTTGGTTTGCTAAACTTTCCCGCTCTGGAGCATGAGCTTAGAATAATGAGAATCCTGGTCTTCAGCAGCAGCTTCCCCAACCCGGCAGAGCCCATTAATGGGAGCTTTGTATGTAAAACCCTTCAGGCCTTCCCTGCTGAGCATGAATTGGTGGTTGTGGCACCGGTTCCTTTCGGCCTGGCAGCCCGGAGGGGATACAAAGAAAGCATACCAGTGGAAGAAGAGGTAGAGCTGGGTGCAGATCTGGTGAAGGTCTACCGTCCCCGCTACCTGCTCTTGCCGTATAATCTCTTGCGTCCCTTTATCGGATTCATCATGTTTCTGCTCTGTTATGGGCTTGTAAGCAGAATTTGTAAGGAAAAGCACATAGATCTGATTCATGTGCATTTTGCCTATCCGGATGGCATTGCAGTGTCTATGATCTCGTCTCTCTTGAAGATTCCCTATCTGATTACCGAGCATAGAGGCCTCTTGCGGGAGACTTTGCGGAATCCGTGGATCAGCAGCCAGTTAAAAACAGCCTATCGAAAAGCCACAGAAGTGGTGGCAGTATCTGACTTTAACTCCACTGTACTTTCTAGCTACAGCATCAAAGCCAAAGTGATCCCCAATGGCATAGATTTTGAACACTTCACGGTGAATCCGGCCAGAGAGCATCCGTCCAGATTGGTTCTGATAGCAAACCTCATTCCCGCCAAGGGGATAGAATATCTGATTGAAGCAATATCACTCCTCAGAAACCGGGGCAAGCATTACAGCTTGGACATCATAGGCTCAGGGAAGTACAGAAGCTCTTTGGAGAAGAAGGTTCAGGCTTTGAAACTTGATCAAGAGATCAATTTTTTGGGGCAACTGCCCCCCAGCAGAGTTGAGGAGCTTCTTCCTCGCTATGATTCTTTGGTGGTTTCCAGCCTGAGAGAGAGCTTTAGTGTAGTGATCGTTGAAGCCATGGCTTCCGGCTTGCCTGTGATCGCAACCCGTTGCGGGGGGCCAGAAGCTATCGTGCAAGCTGAGACGGGTATATTGGTTCAACCCGCTTCAGCGGAGGCATTGTTTCAGGGTATTCTGGAGCTTGAAAGCAAATGGGAAAGCTATGATCCTTACATTATTCGCGAATTTGCCAGAGATAAGTACTCGTTGGATGGCGTGATGCAGAGTTATCTGGAGCTATATAAATCCATACTGGGGAGTAATTCCGCCAAATGAACCAAGTGGTCTGCCATATCAGCTCCGTGCATCCCCGTTTCGATGTACGTATCTTTCATAAACAATGTGTTAGCTTGGTCAAAGCAGGCTACGCGGTTAAGTTGCTGGTGGCAGATGGTAAGGGAGAAGCCAGGATAAATGGAGTGTGGATCAGGGATATCGGTACAAACCCGGTGATCCTGAACTGGGCATGTCTTGCTTTTCTAGGCTCGACGCATCTTTTCTATGGCTCTCTCTTTATCTGCTTGACAATTGCATTACTTCTTGGAGCTTGGGAGCTACAGACGCAGAAACGCTGCAGGCACATCCCCTTTATGGGATTACCGGCCTACTTTGTAGCGATGTTGACCGCTTCCATTGCCGCTTTTGCCAACTACTTGAAGGGCAAAAACTACGGTGTCTGGGAGAAAAACAGGTGATATATAAGGATTTATAAGGAGATAGAATGAAAAAAGTTCGTCTGGGAATGATCGGCTGTGGCCGAATATCCAAAAATCATTTTGAAGCCGTGGCTCAGATTCCCGAAGCGGAATTTGTTGCCTGTGCAGACATTATCGAAGATAAAGCTAAAGCAGCAGCCGAGCTTTACAAGATTCCTAATTCTTACAAAGACTATCATGAAATGCTGGAAAAAGAGAAGCTGGATCTGGTCTGTATATGCAGCCCCAGTGGGATGCATCCTCAGATGGGTATGGACGTGGCTGCACACAAAGTCAATGTGCTGACTGAGAAGCCTATGGGCATCAATATCGACGGTGCAGATAAGCTCATCCAGGCTTGCGACCGCAACGGCGTGGAACTCTTTGTGGTGAAACAAAACAGATTGAACAGCACCATGCAACTGCTTAAACGGGCAGTGGATAAAGAACGTTTTGGGCGGATTTATCTAGCCCAATCAAATGTTTTTTGGACCCGTCCCCAGAGCTATTACGATCAGGAAAAGTGGCGTGGCACTTGGGAGTTCGATGGCGGTGCCTTTATGAATCAGGCCAGCCATTATGTGGATGCTATCTACTGGCTGCTGGGCAATGTTGATTCCGTGATGGCCACCACAGCAACCATGGCAAGACATATTGAAGCAGAGGATACGGGCTGTGCCATCTTGAACTTCAGAAGCGGCATCATTGCTACTCTGAATGTTACCATGCTTACATATCCAAAAAACTTCGAAGGTTCCATCACTATTTTAGGAGAGAAGGGAACCGTCAAAGTTGGTGGGTTTGCTGTGAACAAGATCGAGAAGTGGGAGTTTGAGGATTACGATGATGATGATCGTATTGCCAATGAAACAGCTTACCAACCTCCCAACGTCTATGGCTTCGGACATAATCCCTACTACCGCAACGTGGTTGATGTCCTTTTAGGCAAGGCAAAACCCTCCACCAATGGTCGTGATGGCCGCAAGTCAGTCGAAATCATCCAAGCAATCTATCTCTCAGCCAAAACTGGCAAGAGAGTATCCTTACCTTTGTAAGATATTAATACTTTACCAAATACGGCGGCTCTTGAGCCGCCTTCATTTTTTTTGCAGATGTTCCTGTTCTTTTCGTTCCAAGATATGTCTCAAACTTAGAGTTGTTCTTGTTTATGATGCTGCCTAAATGGACCCTCATCGATTTGTTAGTCGCTAACTTATTGCAAGTAAGCCCATTCTTTAGCGTTAGCTAAGGATCGCTTAAGGATAGGTTAATGAAAGGTAAAGGGATTGAATCAGGGAGCTAAGAGTTTTTGGGCGTATATCTGTTTCTCAGATCGATTAACTCAGCTTTGGACAAGGACTGGAACGGATATTGCTTCTTTTATGAGCTTAGTGCTTGATCTTCACAAGGACGTGGGGAAGGAGCGTTTAGATAAATATTGAGGAATGAATGACTGTATTAGTTCTTGCGACATTCGTATTGATCCTGAATTGGGTTCTGGAATACTGGCGGCATAGACGTAACGTTGCCGCTATACCCATCCGTATCCACGTTAATGGTACCAGAGGAAAATCCAGTGTCACCCGCTTAATTGCCGCCGGGCTCAGAGCCGGAGGGATAAAAACCGTGGCCAAGATTACCGGTACTCTGCCGAGAGTAGTGTTATCTGATGGGAGAGAAGCTGCGATTATTCGGTTGATGGGGGCAAATATCATCGAACAGAAATACATATTCCGTGAAGCTCTCAAGCAGAGTCCTCAAGCCATAGTGATTGAGTGCATGGCAGTAAATCCAGTTTTTCAATGGATAACAGAGCGTCAGTTTGTCCGCTCGACTATTTCTGTGATCACCAATTGCCGTCCTGACCATCTTGACCTGATGGGTTCTACAGAGCAGAGCGTAACTATGTGCCTTTCCAACACTATCCCGGATAATGGAGTATGCTATACCGCGGAGAACAAGCATTTTAGCCTGCTCAAACAAGTAGCAGATAAGCGCAAGTGCAAGATACACAAGATTCGTCCCACCGATGTTACCAAAGAAGAACTGGCTGATTTTCGCTATATAGAACATGCAGAAAATGTTCAGCTCGCTTTGGCGGTATGTGCTGAAGCGGGAGTGCCCAGGGAAGTGGCTATAAAAGGCATGCAGCACGCTCATCCCGATCCCGGTGCACTAAAGAAATATGTGATTCATGAACCCGGAAAGACCATCTATTTTTACAATGTCTTTGCTGCCAATGATCCCAGTTCCACTGCCCGGATTATAGACATGGTGACCGGAGAATTGAAAGGTGTGAGTAAGATTATCATTCTAAACAGCCGCTCCGACAGGCTTTTCCGTTCGGAACAGCTTATAGATGCCGTGTTGCAACTGGATTTCAGTTACCTGCTTTTAACCGGAGAAATCCCGGAAAAAGTAGAGGCTTATGCACATAAAGTAGGTATCCCCAAAGAAAAAGTCTTTGCCTTGGGTGAACCGCTCACTGAGGTCATATACAAGAAGGTATTGGAACTCTCGGATAAAGAGGCGCACGTTTTAGGAATCGGCAACATTGCCGGTAGAATCAAGTATGGAGCCCAGATTGTGGCTCACTTCAAGCATAAAATGATAGCTTTGAATAAAGTGAAGAAATAAAGGAGCAGAGAGTGGTAGAAACTGTCGTTCAAGCTGCAGTCGGATTGGGCGTGATCATTTCATTGGTGTTCACAGAATTGTTGGGGGCTTCCGCAGGTGGTATTGTGGTGCCGGGCTATATAGCATTGTATCTGGATAAACCCATGCAGATTCTGGGAACGTTGTTAATCAGCCTTCTCACATGGGGAATCATTCGGATTATCGGCAAGTTCACTCTGCTATTTGGAAAGCGCAGAATGGTGCTCAGCATCTTGATAGGTTTCATTCTGGGCTGGGCTTCACGCATGATGGTCTTTCAGGAACACACAATCCACGATTTACAGATGCAATCCATAGGATACATTGTACCCGGTCTCATAGCTAACTGGTTTGAGCGTCAAGGTTTTGTGAAGACTGTTACGGTGATGTCCATCGCAGCAATTGCGGTTCGTCTGATTCTGATGGTCGTTTTCAAAGGGGAGGTCTAGATGTATAGGCCCTCACTTAAATCCAATTGGTCTCTTGTAATCCTATTTCTTCTGGCTATTGTCCTGTTTGTTGTAGCACAGACAAGCTATAAGAACGTAAAAGCAGACAATCATGATCTTAAGGTGGAAGCTGCTCTGCTCACCCAGTCATATATGGATACCCTGCAAGCTGAGATTACTCGGAGAGGTATCACCATCGATCCTATTGATGATCCCTTCGGAACCGGCCTGATCGGTACCAGGCTCAGCTCCATCACTACAGACCGTGGATTGCTATCGGATAAACAAGCTGCTTTGAATCCCAATATTGCCGCAATCTTCGTCGATGAATTCACCAAACTTAAGCTTGAGGAAGGGGATTATATAGCCGTGGGACTCACTGGTTCCAATCCCGCTGTCAATCTGGCTCTCTATGCTGCGATTACGGCGATGAAACTCAATCCCAGAATCATTGTTTCCCTTTCATCTGCATCTTATGGCGCCAATCGTGAAGAGCTTACCTGGCTGGATATGGAAGCTATTCTGAAACGTAGCGGTCTCCTTAGTTTCGGCGCTTCCTACGCAGGTTATGGTGGAAAGGAAGACCTGGGAATCGGGCTCACGGACAATGGGATCCAGAGCTTAACCGAAGCCATGCGTCGCACAAATACCCCTCAGCTTATCGGCTCTGATCTGGATGATAACGTTCAGCTTAGATACTCCGCTTATCATGACATGCTTCCCGAAGGCAGCCGTTATCGTGCTTTTGTGAATGTGGGACGCGGGTTGGTCAACGTTGGTAGCGAACCCAATGCCAATCTCATTCCTGAAGGCATCAACCGAAAACTTGCCGAGAAGGAATTTGAGAAAGAGGGAGTAATGATGTTGATGGCCCAAAAGAATGTTCCCATCCTGCATTTCAGCAGAGTTATCCGCTGGGTGAAGCAGAATGATCTGGCCACCAACTTTGAAAAGCTTCCCGTTCCGGGTGAAGGAAAGATCTTTGGCTCCCGGATCCATAATGTGCTGATAGCCTCAATCTGCTTGGCGCTTCTGACCCTGGCAGTGATAATTGTAATCATCTACGATCGTCACGATCGCCGCTTCATGGCCAACATCGTAGATCCTGATGAAGAATTGTAACGGAGAATACATAAGACATGATTAAAAAGATAATAAGCACCTGTCTCACTTTAATGGCTTTGGGTTTCGCTTTTGCACAGAGCAGACCCAGAGTTATGACCTTTGAAAATCCCGGAACCAGACGCCTCCTGCGCACCGAAGCCGGAAACCACTACTATTACAGATCATTGCCGGAACGCAGTATGAACCTGCCGGTCGAGGGCCTTAGTGCAGTCGAACTGCGCAGCTTCTCCACGCAGGCACTCAGAAGACCTCAGGTGACAGTCATTATTGGCAGAACCAGAACTACACACGATCTGGTGCAATCCGGTAGAATCGGCACTTATCTCACCTATAACCCGGTATCAATAACGATCCCTCAGGGAACTCAGAAGATTGAAGTTCTCTGCTACGATCGCAGCACCTATTTCCGGGCCTTCTACACCCCTGCCCCCAGAAGACCTGCCAGTCGCAGAGCCAATCTGGTAGTAAGCGAACATGCCGGGCAAATCGAGATGCGTCATAATGGGGATTCCAGCTCGTATTACAGCTTCAGTCCAGAGCAGGATTTCCTTTTTACCATAAACAATAACCGCAATGTAGACCTTTACATTCGTGCGAAACTTCAGGATAGAACTCCTGCCACTTTTGAGCTGTATCGCAATGGCAGCTTGGTGGAACGTTATGAGTTTGATATGCGCCGCACCACCAGATACAGTGTCCAAGGCGTTAGCAGCCTGAGTATTGGCAAGAAACTGGTGATAAATTCCGGAAGTGGGGAGTATCGCCTGAAAGCCGTTAGCAACAATATCTTCTTTGCCCGCCCTGTGGTGAAGCGGAATCAATAAACCAAGGAGGAACTATGTCTATAGACTCCAGAGACAAAACAGCTACAAATGAAGAACTGATAGAACTGGTTAAAACTGAAGTCAATAACAGAGAAAACAACGAGGATACTTCCTCACCAATCGTGGACAAGAGCAAACGAAGGCTCACAAGGCTTTCAGGAAAGGCTTTCCGTCCCATAATTCTCAGTTTCCTGCTCACAATAATAGTCTTTCCGGGTTTGCTCCGTGCGCAGCTAACGGGATCTGTTTCTGTCGGAGCTAGGTATTCAGATAACGTCTTTGCCTTGTCAGACTATGATTTTGAGCGCTTGGACCAGGAACATCCTGATCTTGATTTCGTTGAGACTTCAGACGATCTCAGCATGCTGGCAAACGTGGATTTGGGTTACAAGATAAACTACAAGTGGTGGAGATTCACGCCTTCTGTTTCGGCAACCATCTCCGAGAACCTCCAAAATAAGGAGAAGTATCGCAGGGACGCTCTGCTGCGTTTCCGGGTGGATCGCTACTACTGGAACTTCACAGCCCTCTATGGTTACTATCCCCACACATATGTGCGAAACTACACAGATAGCGATGGAACAGGCAATTCCGAGAAGTTTGTCTATGCCAAGGATCTCTTCCGTGGCGATCTCAATATCCGTCCCTTCACAAATACCTCAATTCGCCTGAATGGCAGATACGAGACCTATCGTTACAACGAGTTCTTCACAGAGTTCGATAGTGACGCCACCACTCTGGGCGGCAGTCTCCGGCACAACTTCCCCTATTTTGGCGTGGAAGCCGGTTACTACTACAAAGTATTGGAAAACTCAAATACAATAACTGATCCTCTGGATGATTCCTCCTACGAGAGCAATGAGTATGAAGTTATCTTGCTCATGAAGAAGATGCTTCTAGATAACAACAAACCCCGTGGAGCCACTTGGCAGCCATCTGTGGAGCTCTCATACGAAGAACGTTTCTTCCAGGGCTCGGACGACTGGTATGGTGGTAGAATTGATAAGATATATGGACTTAGAGGTACTCTGAGTTTTGATCTCACAAAAGCCATGAATTTAAATCTTGACTATAGTCATGTGAATAGAAATATAGAATCTCCATCGGCTACAGTCAGACGCTTAAAAGAGTACAGCGAAAACCGCCTCAGCGCCTCTCTGAGCTATAAGTTTTAAGAGGTAAACATGTTATTCAACAAAATGACCGAACTGAAGAAGATCAAGGAATTCCTCGACCTTGTGGAGAATCACAAGGTTGACATCCGTCATTACAAGCATCCCGTTTTAGTTTGGGGCGAGCAAGATGGCACTATCTACTACTCCTTTTGGGAGGAAGAGATGCTCGATCGCTTTGGCTTGGAAAACGTTGACGGCTGGGATTACGAGGAAGATAAGCTCTTCTGTCCGGATTGGATTAGCGACCCTGATGACGATGAGGATGATCTTGATGATGAAGACGATTGTCCCGTCTGTCTGCCCAAGATTGATTTTTCCAAGCTAGACTAGTTCACTATAGGTTCTGTTTTGGATCACACAGGTCTGAAAATCGCCGTCCTGGGTGGCGGAGCATGGGGCTTGGCTCTGGCTAAAGTTCTATGCGAAAATGGTAACCGACTACTAGTCTGGGAACATAATCCGGAGTATGTCCGCTTACTCAGCCAGACTCATGCCAACAACGACCTTCTCAAAGGCATTCAGCTTCCTTCGGAGATTTCTTTCACTAATCATTTTCATGATATTGCCGTTTATTCTCCACAACTGATTATCACTGCAATCCCGTCTCAGTACATCCGAAGCAGCCTCGCGGCAATGGATAAAGTGACTGCCCATAAACTCTGGAATAATCCCGGGCTGGAAGCAGTGGTGAACGTGGCCAAGGGTGTGGAGCTGGGCTCAAAACTTCTGGTGCATGATGTCTTACGCCTATTCATTCCACCGGACTTGGATCTATACTGCCTTTCCGGACCCAGTCATGCCGAGGAAGTAGCCAAGGGTATGCCTACCACAGTGGTGATTGCCGGAGAGGATAACGATAAACTTGCAAACCTGCAAAGGGTTTTCAGTAATCAGTATTTCCGTGCCTACAGCTCAAACGATGTAGTGGGCGTGGAGATTGGTGGAGCAGTAAAGAACGTGATCGCAATCGCTGCCGGGATACTCTCCGGGCTTGGTTTTGGAGACAACACCATGGGAGCCCTGCTTAGCCGGGGAATCGTGGAGATTCAAAGGCTGGGATTGGCCTTGGGAGCCAGGGCAGAGACTTTCTTGGGCTTATCCGGGATTGGAGACCTGATCACGACAGCCACCAGTCCTCACAGCCGGAACCGCTATGTGGGCTTTGAAATCGGTAAAGGCAGGAAAGCTTCTGAGATTCTGGCCGGTATGAAAATGGTAGCTGAAGGAGTTGCCTCAACCAGATCCGTATTAGAACTCGCTCAGGAGAAGAGTGTGGAAATGCCAATCGTGAAACAGGTGTATCTCGTTTTGTACGAAGATAAAGACCCCCTCCAAGCCGTCTATCAATTGATGCAACGCGACCTCAAAGCGGAATAGTATAGTTTTCTTTCTCAATTCTTCCTTACAAGATTCAGCCACACTACTGCCGCATATCCGCCGCGATTCCGCCGCAGAGGCGGCGGAATCGCGGCGGAAGCGCGGCAGATATGCAGGACTATCAAATAGGTGACGAATCTCAAGGAAACATCTCCTCCTAACAGCATAAATGATGGGCTTGCTCTACCATATTCACCTGCTGATGATCTTGAGATGAGTTGCACAGACTTACCCCTTGACCTTTGATGAAGTTCTGATAAACTTGGAGACAGCCCGTAACACAATGAGAGATAACGATATGAGATCATTGTGATTAATAACAGGATAGGATAGAGCATGGCTTTTACTCACTTGATGAAGTTTTTTTAGGCTCAAGTTCAATTAAAGTGGGTAGAGAAAAAACTTGAGAGGAACTATAATCACATAAAGTAGCACTACCAATAACGACAAAGGAGTGTTATTATGTCAGTTCCTCTCGAAGAGCAAGTCTCACAAGTGCTGCTAAA
>JAKPXC010000059.1 GCA_029567705.1 Candidatus Cloacimonadota bacterium | reverse complement strand
GCAGAGTTCTTTTTGAGATTGAAGGCGTAGATGTCAAGATAGCCAAAGAAGCTATGCGCTTGGCCGCACACAAATTGCCCATCAAGACCCGCCTTGTAGCCCGTGAAGGAGTGGAATTATGAAATCCGATGAAATCCGCGAAATGAGCATTCCCGAATTGGAAGCCAAGATCGAAGAGTATCGCATAGAGCTCTTTAACCTGCGTTTCCAAAAGGCCAAGAATCTTCTGGACAGACCCGATCGGATTCGCATTGTCCGCAGAGATATCGCCCGCATTAACACCATTATCAAAGAGAAAGCGCAGAAGGCGTGAGGTAAGAGATGGCTGAAAATCGTAAAATGATCAGACAGGGTATCGTCGTTAGCGATAAGAACGATAAGACTATCGTGGTTCGCGTGGAACGGCAGTTTATCCACCCATTGTATAAAAAGACAGTCCGTCGCCACAAGAAATTCATGGCGCACGATGAGACCAATGATGCACATGTTGGAGACGTTGTTCAGATTCAAGAATCCCGTCCCCTCAGTGCTCGTAAAAGATGGACTCTGCACAAGATTGTAGAGAGAACCAAATAAAGGGGTTATGGAATGATTCAAGTACAAACAGTGTTGAATATCGCTGATAACTCCGGTGCCAGAAAAGCCATGTGCATAAAAGTACTGGGCGGCACCAGACGCAAGTATGCCTCCGTTGGAGACGTCATAGTTGTGGCGATAAAGACCGCTACACCCGGCGGTAAAGTGAAGAAGAGCTCAGTGGAAAAGGCCGTTATTGTGCGCACCGCCAAAGAAGTGCGCCGTCCTGACGGTTCCTATATCCGCTTTGCAGATAACGCTGCCGTTATCATCGACGACAAACATGAACCCAAAGGTACCCGTATCTTTGGACCCGTTGCCAGGGAACTTCGTGAAGTAGGCTATATGAAAATAGTCTCACTGGCACCGGAAGTATTGTAGGAGGAAAGATGGCAGAAAAAGCTAGTATGCATCTGAAGAAAGGTGATCATGTGATCGTGATCTCCGGCGCTGATAAAGGCAAAAAGGGCAGAGTCCTTAAGGCTTTTCCCTCCAAGAACAGAGTGATCGTTGAGAAAGTCAATATGATCAAGAAGCACTCCAAGCCTTCCCAGCGTAACCCCCAGGGTGGAATCATCCACAAGGAAGCTCCCGTCCATGCTTCCAATGTGATGCTTTTCAATGAGAAACTGGGAGCCGTTTCCAAGGCCGTCATTCAGGTAAGAGCCGGCAAGCGCGTGCGCGTTTGCAAGAAATCCGGTGACGAGCTGTAAAGGAGAAGGGAATGAATCGTTTAAAAGAACAATATACCAGTCAGGTGATTCCGGCACTTACCAAGCGCTTTGAATACACCAATCCCCACATGGTGCCCAAGATGGTGAAGATCGTCGTTTCCATGGGCGTCGGCAGTGCCACCCAAAACAAGGCATTACTCGATAACGCAGTCAAAGATCTGGAGCAGATCACCGGCCGTAAAGTGATCGTCACCAAGGCCAGAAAGTCCATCTCCAATTTCAAGCTGCGTCAAGGCATGCCTATCGGTTGCAAGGTGACCCTGCGTGACGAAGTGATGTATGAGTTTTATGACAGGCTCATCTCCATCGTTATCCCCAGGATCAGAGACTTCCGTGGTATCCCGGCTGATGCTTTTGATGGCAGAGGTAACTTTTCCTTTGGTCTCAAAGAGCAGACCGTGTTTCCCGAAATCGAATACGATAAGATCGATGCCATTCGTGGCCTGAATATCACTATTGTAACCACGGCCAAGACCGATGAAGAAAGCCGTGAACTTCTGAAAGAGCTTGGTATGCCCTTCCAAAGAAATCAATAAGGAGATTTATTTTGGCGAAGAAATCACTTATCATCAAGCAACAAAGAACTCCCAAGTTCAAAGTCAGACAATATCACCGCTGCAAGCTTTGTGGCCGCCCCCGTGCCTATATGAGCGATTTCGGCATGTGCCGTCTTTGCTTCCGCAAGTATGCCTCTATGGGCCAAATCCCCGGCGTCACCAGATCCAGCTGGTAAAAAATAAGGAGAAAGAATGAGCGTTAGTGATCCGATAGCTGATGCATTGACCAAAATCCGTAATGCATATCGTGCCGGTCATACGCAAGTGATCGTAAATCACAATAAGCTTGTAGAAGCAATTGTGAAGATCCTTGCCAACGAGAACTTCGTGAATAGCATGCAGGTTCTTGAGAAAGACCCGCAGAGCAAATTCAACTACAGAAGAATACTGGTCAATCTGCGTTATACCAACACAGGTGAACCCGTTATGAGAGGTATTGTCCGCGTCTCCAAACCCGGTCGCAGAGTCTACGTGAAAAGCGAGAAGCTTCCCAGCGTATTCAACAACACCGGTTGCGCGATAATCTCCAGCTCTCAGGGTGTGATGGTTGACCGTGATGCCAGAATCAATAAAGTTGGCGGCGAATACGTCTGCCGGGTTTGGTAGGAGGATAGATGTCCAGAATAGGAAGAGCCCCCATCAAACTACATCCCGGAACCACCATTACCGTTAATGGTAAAGAAGTGGTGGCCAAGGGCAATCTGGGCGAGCTCAGGTATGAGCTGCTCGATGGTATTACAGTTGAGCAGGAAGATGGCGTCGTGCATGTCAAACGTGCCGAAGAAACCAAAACCCTGCGTGCCTATCATGGCCTGACCAGAGCCCTTTTGCAAAACATGGTCACCGGCGTTACTGAAGGTTTCATGAAGACCCTCAACATCATCGGTACCGGTTACAGTGCAGAAGTCATTGGTCCCTGGTTGAAGCTTTCTCTGGGATACTCACATGACATCATGTTCAAGGTACCCGAAGGTTTAACAGTTGAAGCACAGGCTGTTCCCCGTTCCAAGGGAACCCGCAGCGACCTCACCAGCATCATCCGTATCAAAGGGATCGATAAACAACTGGTGGGCGAGTTTGCCGCCGAAGTGCGTGGATGCCGTCCCCCTGAAAACTACAAGGGCAAAGGCATACGTTATGAGAACGAATATGTACCCATCAAAGCTGGAAAAGCTGGTTCAAAGTAAGTGAGGCACTAAGATGAGAAAGAAATATAGCACAGAAAAAACCCGCCTTCGTGCCCGTCGTAGAGCAGCTATCCGCAAACGTCTCAGCGGAACCGCTGAGCGTCCGAGACTGGCAGTATTTCGCAGCCTGAAGAGCATCTATGCTCAGATCATAGATGACGTGAAGGGTGTGACCCTGGTATCCATGTCCACGATCGCCAAAGATATGGAGCTTACCCCTGGTATGAAGAAGACAGAGCAAAGCTTTGCCGTCGGCCAGAAACTGGGAGAAAAAGCTCTTGCAGCCGGTATAACCAAGGTTGCCTTCGATCGTGCCGGTTACAAGTATCATGGCAGAATCAAAGCTCTTGCCGATGGTGCCCGTAAAGCCGGTCTGGAATTCTAATAGGAGGATAGCTTGAATTACGAAAGAACAAACATCGAAGAAAGTCCCTATGTGGAGAAGATCATCGAGACCAAGCGTGTAGCCAAAGTCGTGAAGGGCGGTAGAAACTTCAGTTTCAGCGCCATCGTAGTAGTTGGAGACCGCAAGGGTACCATCGGCGTTGGAGCCGGAAAGGCCAACGAAATTGTCGATGCTATCCGTAAAGCCAAAGAAAAGGCCATGAAGTCGATGTTCAAGGTTCCCATTGTGAAAGGAACGATTCCCCACGATTATATAGCCAGATATGGTGCCAGCCGCATCATGATGAAGCCCGCCCGTCCCGGTACCGGTGTTATCGCCGGAGGAACCACGCGTGCGATCTTCGAAGTGGCCGGCATTGAGAATATCCTCTGCAAATCTCTGGGCTCAAACACCCCCACGAACGTTGTGAAAGCAACTATCCTGGGCCTGAAAGCTCTCAGGACTGTGCAGGATGTCTCCCGTCTTCGTAACAAAACTGTCTCGGAGCTTACCGGACAGGAGGAAAAATGAAGATCAAAGTGACCCAAATACGCAGCACTATAAATCGTAAAGAAGACCACAAGAGAGTTATCGAGTCCCTCGGTCTGGGACGGATCGGCAAGAGCCGCATTCACGAAGATAGCCCTAGCATCATGGGTATGATCAAGAAAGTATCCTACCTGGTAAAAGTTGAAACCCTGCAGGGAGAATAATTATGTTGAATCTACACAACCTGGGAAAACCTGCCGGTCGAAAGAACAAGAAACGTCTGGGAAAAGGACAGGGAAGCGGTAGCGGCCATCAGGCCGGACGCGGTCACAAGGGTACCAAAGCCCGTGCCGGCGGAACCGTTCCTGCTGCCTTCGAAGGTGGTCAGATGCCCATCCACCGTCGTTTGCCCAAACGTGGTTTCAAGAATATCTTTAGAGTCCCCTACCGCACCTTGAATCTCAGCCGCTTGATCGCGATTGAGGAGAGCGAACTTGATATCGCTAAAATGGAAGCCTTGGGGCTGATCCCTACCAAGGGACAAAAAGCCAAAGCTCCCGTCAAGGTCCTGGCAGCTCTTAATGAGGAATTCACCAAAGCCGTTCACATCAAGGCAAATGCCTTTTCCAAACGTGCAATTGAAATCATTGAGAAGAGCGGCGGAAAGGCGGAGGTAATCTAATTTGTTTAAGACAATTGCTAACATGTTCCGGATTCCGGACTTGAAAAAGAAGATTCTCTTCACGGCATTGTTCTTGGTGCTTTACCGTCTTGGTAGCTTCGTGCCTGTTCCCGGCGTGGACGCTTCCGCACTCAAAGCCTTCTTTGCCAGCCCTCAGGGTGGACAGGGAACCATCTATGGTTTGCTGGACCTCTTCGTGGGTGGCAATTTTGAGCGCTCTTCCGTCTTTGCTCTGGGGATCATGCCTTATATTACCGCCTCCATCGTTATACAGCTTCTGGGAAGCATTATTCCCTATTTTGAGAAGCTGCGTAAAGAAGGAGCCGATGGACAGAAAAAGCTGAATCAGATCACTCGTTACGGGACAGTTGGTTTGGCAGCCTTCAACGCTGTCACCATCACCCTTTGGCTCACCAACCTCTCCGGTGTGGTTCCCAATGGTGGTTTTCTCTTCCATTTCACGGGAGTGATTACCCTGATCACCGGTACCATGATCGTCATGTGGCTGGGTGAACAGATCACAGAGCATGGAATCGGTAATGGAATCTCTCTGATCATCTTCGCAGGTATCATTGCCAGATACCCGGAGGGATTCATCAGAATGTTCCAAACTGCCGGAACTGACATGAAAGCCTGGATTTTGCGCCTGCTAGCCCTGATTATTATGGTTGCCGTAACCGCAGCCGTGATCTTTGTGACCGAAGCCGTTCGTAAGATACCCGTGCAATATGCTAAGCGTATCGTCGGTAGAAAAGTATATGGCGGTCAAAGCACATTCATTCCCTTGAGAGTGAATACTGCCGGTGTGATTCCTATTATCTTCGCTCAATCCGTGATCATGTTTCCTGCTACGATTGCCATGTTCTTTGGCAAGAATGGCGGTTTCATGGTGACCTTGCAGAGATGGCTTTCACCGGGCGCACTGCTCTACACTGTGCTTTACGTTGGATTGATCATATTCTTCGCCTATTTCTACACAGCCATGGTGCTTAACCCCACCGAGATGGCAGAAAATATGGTGAAGTATGGTGGACACATCCCCGGTAAGAAACCCGGTAAGAAGACCGCCGATTATATCAATTCCGTGTTGGTTAGGATCACTCTTCCCGGCGCTATCTTCTATGCATTAGTAGCCCTCATGCCCGAGATGATGACCAAGTGGCTGGATCTTCCCTTCTATTTTGGTGGAACCGGTCTGATCATTGTTGTGGGTGTCGCTCTCGATACCTTGCAGCAGGTTGAGTCTCACCTCGTGATGCGTCACTACGATGGCTTCATGAAGAAAGGCAAGCTTCGCGGACGTACAAACTAATGATCTACCTGAAAAACGACTCAGATATAAAGAAAATGCGCATAAGCTGCGGCTTGATTGCGGAGCTCTTTGAGAAGCTTGAAGCCTTGATTGTTCCTGGAGTAGATACTCTTGAACTCGATAGGTTTGCTGAAAGCTTTATCACGAGTCGGGGAGCCAAACCTGCCTTCAAGGGATACAGGAACGATGGACTTCCGCCCTTTCCCGGTACTCTGTGCACTTCGGTCAACTCTGGTATTGTGCATGGAATTCCCTCAAAGAAGGTTGTCTTGGCAGAAGGTGATATCATTGGAATCGATGTCGGAGTCCTGAAAGATGGTTTCTACGGTGATGCAGCCCGCACTTATGCAGTTGGTACTATCAGTGCAGAAGCGATGCGGTTGATGCAGGTAACCCAGGAAGCGCTCAGGCGTGGAATAGCGGCTGCCATGGTAGATAACCGGATTGGTGACATCTCGGCAGCGATTGGAAGCTATGTGGCAGAGATGGGATACTTTGTGGCAGATAATCTCACCGGTCATGGCATCGGCAGAGATCTGCACGAAGATCCTCAGATACCCAATAGCGGGAAGGCTGGACGTGGACCCAGAATCCAAGCCGGTATGACTTTGGCAATTGAGCCGATGGTAAACATTGGCACAAACAGAGTCAAAGAAAAGGGCTGGGAGTTTTTCACGCTGGACGACAGTTTATCTGCTCACTTTGAACATAGTATCCTGGTAACTGCCGGGGAACCTGAAATTCTTTCTACGATAAGAGGTTAGTTATGTCAAAATCCGGTGTCATCGAAGTTGAAGGCGTGGTAACAGAAGCGCTGCCCAATACTACTTTTCGCGTTGAACTGGAGAACGGCCATGAGATACTGGCACATTCTTCCGGTAAGATGCGCATGAACTATATTCGTATCCTCCCCGGGGATAAGGTCAAAGTGGAGCTTTCTCCCTACGACCTCACCCGCGGCCGGATCACATATCGTTATAAATAATGAATGCATACACCCTAAAACGGTTTGTTAATGCAGGGAGATAACAATGAAAGTACGAGCATCCGTTAAAGTAATCTGCAAGGATTGCAGAATTATCAAGCGCCACGGCGTTATCCGTGTTATCTGCAGCACCAACCCTAAACATAAACAAAGACAGGGATAAGGAGGACCAACTTGGCACACATTGCAGGTATTGAAATTCCTAAGTCAAAGCGGCTGTTCATTGGTCTTACCTATATCTATGGTATTGGCCCCACTCTTGCCAAACAGATTTGCAAGAAAGCCAATATCGACGAGATGAAGAAGGTTGAAGATCTGACAGTTGAAGAAGAGAAATTGATCCGCGACATCGTGCAAAACGAATACGTCGTGGAAGGATCGCTGCGCACCCAAACAGCCATGAACATCAAACGCTTGATGGAAATAGGCTGCTATCGTGGGCTTCGCCACAAACGTGGACTTCCCGTTCGTGGACAAAGAACTCACACCAATGCCCGCACCCGTAAGGGACCCAAAGCCGGCGCGATCAAGAAGAAGAAATAGGAGCTATAATGGCAAAGAAAACCAGAATAAAGAAAAAACGTGTTCGTCTGGCATTTGACGAAGGTATCATCTTCGTCCACTCCAGCTTCAACAACACGATTATCAGTCTTACAGACCGTGCAGGCAACGTATTGGCCTGGTCCAGCGGTGGAAAGGTTGGTAACAAAGGCTCCCGTAAAAGCACTCCCTATGCCGCTCAGATCGCCGCAGCAGAAGTTGCCAAAGCTGGTCTGGAAATGGGCATCAATCGCGTCAGCGTGATAGTTAAAGGACCCGGCGGCGGCCGCGAATCTTCCATTCGCTCCATCAATGCCACCGGTTTAAGAGTAACCATGATCAAGGACGAAACCCCGATTCCGCACAACGGATGCCGTCCGCCCAAAACCAGAAGGATCTAAGGGAGGATACGATGGCTAGATATACAGGACCCAGAGCAAAACTCTGTCGTAAGTTTGGTGAGAACATCTTCGGACCCGCCAAATTTGACCGTATCCTCAACAAGCGGAAGTTCCCTCCGGGACAACATGGCAGAACCATGCGCCGCAAACTTAGTGATTATGGTGTTCACCTTAAGGAAAAGCAGAAACTGCGCCTGACCTACGGACTGCTGGAAAAGCAATTCCGTTCCTATTTTTACAAAGCCGCCAAGATGACCGGTGTGACTGGCGACATCTTGCTGCAAATCCTGGAACGCAGACTGGACAACGTGGTTTACCGACTTGGCTTTGCGGTCACCCGCATGCAGGCTCGTCAATTTGTGAATCACGGACACATCCTGGTTAATGGCAAGAAAGTGGACATTCCCAGCTTCCTGGTCAAACCCGGAGACGTCGTCGAAGTGCGTGAAAAGAGCAGAAGTATTAAAGCTGTGATGGAAGCTGTGGAACGGACAGAAAGCACCAGCCCCTTCTCTTGGCTTTCAGTTGATAAAGAACACATGAGAGGCGAATTCCTAACGGTTCCGGCTGCATCAGAAATACCGGTGACTGTTGATACCCGTCTTATCGTTGAGTATTACTCCAAATAGTCCCCTGGATGATAGCGAGGAGTTCACTATGATGTATCTCGAACCTTTACAGATGCCCGAAGCCCTGGATCACGATAAAGAAACGTATTCCAGAACCTACGGCAAGTTTGAAATCGGTCCTTTGGAACCCGGCTTTGGAACCACGATCGGAAACACTCTGCGCAGAGTGCTCCTGTCCTCCATTCAAGGCGCAGCCGTCCGTTATGTGCGGATCGAAGGCCTGCACCATGAGTTTACCCCGATTCCGGGCACCAATTCGGATTATATAGACCTGATCCTGAGGCTCAAGCAGCTGGTGATTCAATCCAGCTCAGTGGAAGAGATCACCGTCGTTCTGGAAAAGAAAGGCAAAGGCGTGATCACAGCTTCCATGATTCAGGAGCATCCCTATATCAGCATTATCAATAAAGACCTCTATCTTCTGGAAGTCACAGAGGATATAGACCTCAAGATCGAGCTGATTATTGGGATCGGAAGGGGCTACGTTCCGGCCGACAGACAGAATCCCGAAGGACATCCGATCGGCTTTATCCCGATTGATTCTGTCTATTCACCGATTCTGAAAGTTAATTTCAGCGTAAGTCATCAACGTGTAAAAGAACGCATGAATTTTGACCGTCTGATTCTGGAAATTCATACCAACGGTGCCATCGAGCCCAAGATAGCTCTCTTCCTTTCCGGAAAGATACTCAAAGATATGTTCGCCCGCTTGAGTCTGTTTGATACTGAGCCCGAATACATCAAGGATATCGAGCTGGATCCCGAGCTGGAAGAAAAGGAACGCATCCTTTCCATGAGCGTCCGCGAGATCGAACTCACAGTTCGTGCTGCCAATTGCCTGGCTGCGGCCAAGATTGAAACCATTGGCGAGCTGGTCTCAAAGAGCGAAGCAGAGATGCTGAAGTTCCGCAATTTCGGTAAGAAATCCCTCGAAGAAATCATGCAGAAGCTTAAAAAATATGATCTGGAACTGGGGATGGATGTTGATACCATCTATCACAAGATCAAAGAAGCCCGCAGCCGGGGCGTGAAACCCATCGATGAAGTAGCTGCCGCTCCCGCAGTGGAAGATACGGATGAAGATGAGGATATCACCCCCAGAAAGCCAGTTCCCTCAGGAAAAAAGAAGGTGAAACATGCGACACAGAGTTGAAGGTAGAAATTTCGGCAGGGAGACCGACCAACTGCGTCTGATGATGCGAAACCTGGTCAAATCCATGATCGAACACGGCAGAATCACGACTACCTTGCCCAAAGCCAAAGAACTTAGAGGCTACGTTGACCGTGTGGTTACATACGGCAAAGCCAATACAGTTCATTCCCGCCGTCTGGCCTACAGCGTGCTGGGAGATAGAGACTTGGTCAAGAAGTTGTTTGATGAAATTGCCCCCGCTTTTGCCACCCGTCCCGGTGGCTATACCAGAGTCCTCAAAGCAGGATTCCGCAAGGGTGATTCCGCTCCCATGGCAATAATCGAATTTGTCGAGGAAGCAGCCGTTAAGCCGAAGAAAGACAAGATCAAAGCCAAAGACTTGGCCAAGTAAGTCGGGTCTGAAAGATATAAAGGCGGGAAGATTTTCCCGCCTTTTACTTTTTCCGAAAGCCAAAGACTTGGCCAAGTAAGTCAGGTCTGAAAGATATAAAGGCGGGAAGGTTTTCCCGCCTTTTTCATTATAACTTGAGACCGTTGCACGTGCGGCAATACATGGCGATGTTTGGGGTACTTCACCATACTTCACGCAGCGTCATTCCTGCGAAGGAGATTGTGTGAGAATGGATACTGGGTATCAGTGGGTAGAAATCTTCTGTACACTAGTTTCCATTGGCTTTGGACATTTATTCAACGCTCTTAACTATGGTACACAGTCTAATAGACGAGATGATCCCTCATGTCACCTGGAGGAGGATGCGGAAAATCACATTGACAGAATCACTATCATCACGATAATGAGGTAAAACAAACAAGAAAGGAGATTAGTCAGATGCATAAGCTCAGCTAAATCGGTAGCAGCTCAAGCCTAGATTTACATCTGAAAATCTCAGTTTACGGGCTGTTACTGCGCCTTATCCCCAAGAACAAAATAAGGAGAAAAGAATGCAGTTCATACAGCTTAAAGATATTCACTATTGCTATCCCGACCAGTATAAATCCATCCTCAGCGGGATTGATCTGGTGATTGCGGAACAGGAGAAGATTGCCCTGATCGGTAAAAACGGCTGCGGCAAAACCACCCTGATCAGGATTATCCTGGGAGAATTGAGCCCCAGCCGGGGACAGATCAGTTATCCTGTGATTCAACCGATAGTTTCATATCTTCCCCAAGATACCCGTATCAGTTCCAATCTGTCTGTGGAAGACTTCTTGCTGGGTGTCTCGGAGCAGAATTATCAGATCATTGCCCAGATACGATCGCTGGAAGCACAAACTACACTATCCGAAGCCCAAGGGGTACAACTAGCCTCCCTGTGGCACGAGTATCATAGTCTGAACCTGGCTAATTGGGAAGAAGAAGTTCAGACGATGATCATGGATATGGACTTGTCAAGTCTCAGAGACAGAGTCTGTGATAGCCTTTCAGGTGGAGAATACACCCGCTTGCAGTTGTCGTCATTACTATTGGAGAAACCCGATATTCTGATCCTGGATGAACCCACCAATCATCTGGATCTAGTGCAGATCAAATGGCTGGAAGAATGGCTTAATTCTTACCAGGGAGCAGTCTTGTACGTGTCTCACGATAAAAGCTTCATTGATAACACCGCCAGCAAAATCGCCGAGCTTACAAATGGTAAGCTGGAGATTCGCATGGGGAACTATACAAGCTACACGAGAGACAAGCACCAGCTCAAAATGCATCAATTGGTGCAATACAAACAGAGGAAACAGCAAATCCAAAGCCTCCGGGAAGCCGCACAAAAAAGGCGGGCCTGGGCGTCCAGCTTCCAGCCGGAAACCCGATCTGAAGGCAGAGGGGCAGTCTATGAATCTGTTTATAATGCGGCTCGTACTCAGATGCAGCAAGCCAGAAACATCGAAAAGCGGATTATTATGCTTAATGAACGCTTCCCAGTTGAGCGCCCCAGCTTTGAGAAGGACTACAAGCTCAGGTTTGGCCCTGTTGAACAATCTCATGGGGAATTGATTAATATCTCAGGCCTGAGCTTCTCCTATGGTAAGAGCTTGATTCTGAGCGATTTCTATCTCAACCTGGGAGCCAGCGAGAGAATCTGGCTTTCCGGGGCTAATGGTAGTGGCAAAACCACCCTACTCAGATTGGTAGCCGGAGAGCTGACTCCCAATGAGGGTCACATTTCTTTTGCCAATAGGCTTAGAATCGGCTATTACCGGCAAGACTTCTCTGGACTAAATCCGCAGCAGATGGTTCGTTCATGCTTGTTGGAAAGCGGCAAAGAAGAAGGATACATCCGCACTCTGATGGGTTGTGTTGGCTTGAAGGATGCTTTGATCAATGAGCAGGTATCTCAGCTCTCCTGGGGAGAGAAAGCCAAGCTTCAGTTACTGAATCTTCTCCTTGGAGATTACAATGTGCTACTGTTGGACGAACCAACCAATCACCTCGATCTGAAGAGCCGGGAAATGCTGGGAAAGGCTCTATCTAACTATAAGGGGGCCATGATCTTTGTCTCGCATGACCGTGCTTTTATCGATAAAGTAGCCACAAGAGAAGTAGAGCTGTCGTGTGGCTCGCTTGATTTGGGAGAACAAAGGAGAGAATAGCAAACACAATCTCCACTGGCTATATGTCTTGAAAGGAGTGACAATCTCCAGATTGTCACTGCACCCTTGGTCGCTTTGATACTGTTGCTATAACTTTCTGCCGATTCAGAGCATAGTAACATCTTAACGATTCGCTGGCAGTCATTTAACAAGCCAAGTAGAATTTCACAACCCCAAAAAGAGCCATCTTCTTTGGGATTATAATCCCAAAAAAAGCCTGTTTATTGGGATTACGATCACAAAAAGACAGATTATGCTTGACATCGGGATAGCCATTAATACTATCGGTCATGAGGTGAAAAATGATAAACAGGATCATAGAGAACGATATTCATAGTCACTTGTTTCAAGGCAAAGCCATTGTGATAATCGGGCCCCGACAGAGCGGCAAGACGACTCTTTTGAAGCAGATACAATCCCAATATCCTGAAGATTCAGCCTTTTACAATTGTGACGAGACTGAGATCAGGAACCTTTTTTCAAAGCAGAATCTATCTATACTCAAGAGTGTTGTAGGTTCCAGCCGGGTAATCTTCCTGGATGAAGCTCAGAGGGTGGAAAACATCGGGCTCACTATCAAGATTATAGTCGATAACATTCCCGAAGTTCAAATCCTGGCAAGCAGTTCTTCCGCATTTGAGTTAAGCGACAAGTTGAACGAGCCCCTTACAGGCCGTAAATGGGAGTACAGCCTATTGCCATTTTCCTTTGAAGAACTATGTAATGACACCAATCTAGCCACAGAGATCAGCCGCTTGGCTCTTCGGCTGATCTATGGCTCATATCCTGAGGTTGTGGTCAATCCTGCCTCCGAAGCCGATCTACTCACAAATCTTGCATCCAGTTACCTCTACAAGGATATCTTTGTGCTGCATGATATCCGCAGACCGGAGCTCATTGAAAAACTCTTACAAGCCTTGGCATTACAGATCTCTTCAGAGGTCTCATATAATGAACTTGCCCAGTTGCTGGATTCAGATCCCAACACTGTATCACGTTACATCCAAATCCTCGAACGTGCTTTCATTATCTTCCGTCTGCCCAACTACAGTACAAACCAGCGAAATGAGATCAAGCGTTCCCGCAAGATTTATTTCTGGGATAATGGAATCAGGAACGCGATCCTGGCGGATTATCGACCTGTGGATCTGAGAGACGATATTGGCAAGCTTTGGGAAAACTATATTGTATCCGAAATGGCTAAACGTCGAAAGTACCATAAACTGCTGGCAATGTCATATTTCTGGAGATCTAAAACCAGCTCTGAGATTGATTATCTGGAGATCCAAAATGCCCAGATCAAGGCCTGGGAGATAAAGTGGAATCCCAGAAAGACAGGATCTTTGCGTGCTTTTCGCAGTGCGTATCCGGATGCTTCGATCGATCTGATCAATCCGGATAACTTCTTTCAGAGCCTGCTTCCAGTGTAGTATTGCTACTATCCAGGTGAGTTATGTTGAGTGCCTTTCCGGAATGGGTAGTTATCGGTTGTTTGAAACTATAACCTGCTTGGTCTGTTAGCCGAATCTTTTCAATACCTGCCTCTCTCGCTGTCCCCCTATGCGTCGCCGAGTCTTCACCGAGTCTTGCAGGACTCTTCCCGAACACTTTGCTCGGGAAGAGTCCTGCAAGACTCGGTGAAGACTCGGCAACCAATTAGGAAGATCTAGGAGAGGAGAAGCCTGTTCCTCAGATTCCGTTTAAGTGTTCTTCAATACTTCAAGTACTCTCTCAAAGATATAGCCCACATGGATGCGGTTGGTAAGATCGAGTTTCTCGACATCGATCTCCAAAACAGGACCGCTGTGAAAACCTAGCTTGACCACGTTAGCTCCATAGCTCTTGTACCAGTGGTTAAGGTTGTTGATCTCTGTAAACTGCCATCCGCCCTCAATCTCCATCTCCCGGCCACGCTGCTGGATTCTTTCCCAAGCCAGAGAGGGACTTCCCTGCAAGAGAATGATCAGATCAGAGGAGGGTAGTTGACGGTTCACTGTCTGGAACTGAGTGATCAGATTGTCCAATTCGTCTTCAGTGAGCAGGCCATCAGCATGGAATTGATTACAAAACACCAGCAGATCTTCTGGCAAGGAGCGGTCTTTCACATAGCTGCCATCTCCGCTTTTTCCTTGGCGGCGCTGCTGCGCCCTCATCTCCAAAAAATGCATCTGCAGGTCGTAGCACCAAGTCTTTTTATCACCCAGGAACTTCTCCAGAAGCGGATTCTCCTCCGGCTTTTCATATAGAGTGTTGATCTTCAGGCTGCGTCCCATAATTGCGGTTAAAGTGGATTTGCCGAGGCCGACGTTTCCGGCTATGGTGATGAGCTTGGGATGCTCGGATAGATACTGCTCAAGTTCACGCTCCGCATCAATGGCTTTCAAAGTGGCTTCGGTTTGTGGAAGTGTGACCCATTGGCTGATCCCAGGGCTGGAAACACGCAAGCCCAGAGCTTTAACTTGCTCTGCCACCAGATTGATAGTTCGGCGTTGCCACTCGGCTTTGTCCACAGCTTTATCTGCATCTATCACCAGCACCGGACAGCTTACGTGATGCGTCACGAAATCTTCATAGAGGTTATTGAGGAGCTGGAGATAATCCGGAGATATGGCCAGTTCGCTTTCGCGTCCCCGCTGCCGGATTCTTTCCAAGAGGATGGGGACATCTGCCTTGAAATAGACCAGGAGGTCGGGTTCCTTTATCTGTTCGGTCATCAGCCTATAGGTGCGTTGGTAGGCTATAAACTCGGGTTCGGACATGTTTTGCAGGATTCTTTGGGCTTTGCCAAAGATGTGATAATCCTCTGCCAGAGTCCTGTCTTCCAGCACTATTCCCCGGCAGGAATGAATCAGCTTCTGACGATCCAACCTGCCATTGAAGAATTCTATCTGAGCCATGAAGGCGTTGGCAACGGGATCTTTGTAAAACGAATCAAGTACGATGGGATTGAACTTTTCAGGGAAGGCATAGACTCCTTCTGTGCCATTGGGTTTGGGATACACCGAGCATAATACTTTGTTCAATGGGGCAGAGCTGGCTGCTTCTATAAAAGTGGATTTGCCTACACCTATGTTTCCCACGATTCCAATGCGTATGTTCTCCATGAGCGTTCCTCTTCTTTGTAGTCTTTTCGGCCAAGAAACCGTCCAAGCAGTTGACGTCAAGGTTTCTTTTCTTGATTCCAGCCCAAGAAATATGACCTTCCCTTTTGAAATCAGTTGACAAGAAAGTCCACACTGATATGAATCGGATTCAGTGATTGATATATGTTGGCGCACGGTGTTTTTGGAGCTGTAACTAATGCTCTGGCCGATGATGAATAGGTTTATTTACTTTGTCTAAGCTCTTCATGTGGAGTAAACTATGAGATCTGCATACTGCGTTGTTGCTTTGTTGACTTTCACTTGGTTGACTGTATTTCTGGCTGCCACTACCGTTACTATCGGAGATTTGAGTAGCAGCTCTACAACCAATTACTTCCCGGTTAGCTGCTACTATGGTTATTCTTATACTCAGCAGATCTACACTCAGTCTCAGATCAATCATGCCGGGGAGATAACCAAGCTACGCTTCAACTATTCTTCCGGAACGCCCACGAATAGCAGTAACTGGACTATCTACCTGGGGCACACGAGCAGAACAAACTTTCCGGGAACGAGCAGCAGTCACTGGATTCCCGTCAGCTCCATGACTCAGGTCTTCAGCGGAGCTGTTTCATTTCCTGGCTCTCCCGGTTGGATGGAGATCACGCTCACGACTCCTTTCCAATATGATAACGTAAACAATCTGGTTGTGGCAGTGGATGAAAACACTCCTGGGTACTCTTCGTACCACGTGAATTGGCAGGGCTTTTCCAGTAACCTGAATGCCGGTATATACTATTACAGCGATTCCACAAATCCCAATCCTGCTTCGCCGCCCACAGCTACCAACACCAATGCCTTCCTGAGTGAATTGCAGATAGTCTTTCGAATTACAGATCCTCCGGACCCGGCTGTTAATCCCTATCCTGCAAATATGGCTGTAAATGCTGATGCACGCGGGGGGATTCATTGGCAACCGGGAGTTCTTGAACCCAGTAGTTACGATCTTTACTTTGGCACCAGCAATCCCCCTCCATTTGTGGGCAATCAAACCAGTACCAATTACAATCCCGGTTTGATGGACTATTCCACCACCTATTACTGGCAGGTTGTTCCCCGTAATTCATACGGAGAGGCAAGTGATTGTCCAATATGGAGCTTTACCACCTGGGAGGATCCTACCATCAGCAGTTTTCCTTTCTCGGAAGGCTTCAATGACAGTCAGTTTCCACCAGTAGCCTGGGTGCATACCATTGTAAACGGGAATTATGGTTTTATGCGGTTTACAGGGGTTGGATCCGATCCTCCGGTGAACGCAAACTTTGAGGGTTCAGCTCGACTATACTACCCGGGAACCACTATGAATGGGAATGCCAATTGCTGGCTGGCGACACCTGAGATTGCCATGCAGGATCCCACCAAGCATTATCAGGTGAGCCTTGCTTTCTGGAAAGATAGTACATCTTTCATCACAGGTTCCCTGGATAGAATAGAATTGTACTTGAATAGCTCGCAGAATCTCAATGGCAATCCCAGTTTGGTCGGCACAATTCATCGAACTAAGAGCATCACACCCGCAGAAACCGGAGCTGATGGCTGGTATCAATATCGCTTTGATCTGGGTATAGGAACAGGGCAAAGCAAGTATCTGATCATCAAAGCCGTAAACGCCACCTGGAATGGCTATGGCAATGGCATGAACATTGACCTCTTGGAGATACTGGAACACTCCGCACAATCTGCCCCTCAGCAAGCTATCTCTCCCCGTCCCGGGCAAAGTGCTGTTAATCTAAGCGTTCGCCCCACCCTGCGTTGGGAGAATGGGGGAGGAGTGGTGCAAGGTTACCGTCTATTTATGGGTGAGAGCCCGGAATCTATGCAGCTTGTTTCGGAACAAGCAGGCAGCACTTATACGTTTTCTACCAACCTTGCCTGGAATAGCCTTCACTACTGGAGAGTGGATTCTTATAATGGTTATGGAACCACGGAAGGCACTGTTTGGAGCTTCACCACTGAGACAGCAGTTGTGCAGCTCAGCAGCCCTGCCAACAACTCCACCGGTGTAGCCTTGGATACGATCCTCAATTGGCAGGATGTGGCCAATGCAACGGGATACCTGATAAACGTGGGAACTTCTGCCGGAGTATTCGATATAGCTGAAAGAGTTGCCTGCACTGAGAGTCAATGGAGCTTGGGAAGCAATTTGCTCTTTGCTGCCAGTTACTTCTGGAAGGTAGTAGCACTAAACGGCTCTCAGGAGATGGAAAGCCCTCAGTGGACTTTCACCACTCTGAGTGGGCAACCCCAGAACAGTTCTCCGACAAATGCTCAGACTGGAGTAGATTTGGAAGCCGTTTTACAATGGCAGCCTGTGAATGGAGCCTCGGGATATCTGATCGATGTGGGTAGCTCTCCGGGTGCTAGTGATATCGCAGAACGGGTTCCCTGCTCTACTACTCAGTGGGAGAATCCTTCTCTCTGGAACTTTTCTGCCACCTATTACTGGCGTATATATGTCCTAAATGGCACTCAGGAGATATCCGGTCCGGAGTGGAGCTTCTCCACGATACCGGTTGTTTTTGGAACTCCCTCTCCCGCTGATGCCGCCACGGATGTGTCCATTGCTGCCATGTTCAACTGGCAAGACATTGAGCATGTAACAGCCTTCAAGATTAAGGTAGGTACAGCTCCCGGTGCCGGAGATGTGATAGATATGGCAGATTGTGAGAGCAGCCAGTGGATTCCAACAGCCAATCTGCTGTATGGTACAAGCTACTACTGGACGGTCTACGCCATCAGAGGTGAACAAGTTGTAGCCAGCCAAGAGTGGAGCTTCAGCACGATCTCAGGACTCCCTCAGCTTGTTAGTCCCACAGATGGCCAAAGCTCTGTTGCCCTCAATGCCAGCTTACAATGGCAAGCAGTTCCTGATGCTTCAGGATACTTGATCGATGTGGGAACCTCAGAGGGTGCTACGGATATAGCAGAGCGAATACCTTGCGACACTAATCAGTGGGCTATCCCCGGCAACTGGCACTATTCCACCACGTACTACTGGAGAGTCTACACACTCAATAGCAGCCAGGAGATTAGCGGTAATCAATGGAGCTTCACTACCTTGGCCGCAAGCTTTGGTACTCCATCACCAGCCAATAACGCTACGAATGTGGCAATAAACACGCTTCTGAATTGGCCGGATGTCGCCTATGTAAGTTCTTACAAGATAAGAGTAGGCACATCAAGCGGAGCCAGTGATCTGGTGGATATGGAGATATGCACAAGTAGTCAGTGGACGAACTCTGAAAACTTCCTTTTTGCCCAAACATATTATTGGCAAGTCTACGCTATCGATGGAGAGCAGGAGATTCCTGGCCCGGAGTGGCAGTTTTCCACTCCTGCAGGAACAGTAACCAATCCCTCACCGGCAAACAATGCCACCAACACCAGCGTCTTCTCAAAGACCTTGAGTTGGACTGCAATAGCCAACGCTTCCGGCTATAAAGTGATAGTTGGTACCAGTCCCGGAGCTAACGACTTAGTGGAGGAAGCGATAGTTTCCACTAATAGGTACATCCATCCCCAGACGTGGCCCAGCTCTACCACTATCTATTGGATGGTGACCACCCGAAATGGCGCACAGGAAGTGCCGGGTCCGGAGTGGCATTTCACAACTACAGCAGTAGCATCCCTACCATACTTGGAGGATTTTAACGCTTCCACCAGCCTGCCAAGTGGCTGGACGGGTAATCTTTACATCAGCCCGAATCACGGAGCAGATGGCAGCAACGGCCTATATGACTACCTGATAAACTACAGCACCAGAAATGTAGTTACAAATTTGATAGGTCCCTTAACCAACAGTGTTAACCTGGAATTTGACTATCGGTTTATGGCCTACAACGGTTACCCTGCCAATGCCTACACATTGCTTAACAACCAGTTTCTCCGGGTGGAAGTCTCCAATAATGATGGCGCCAGCTACAACTTGGTCCATCGCATAGACAACACCAATCACGTCACCAGTCCCAACTTCGCCACCAAAGTGATAAACTTGAATCAGAGTGGATTTGTTTCTGCGGGAGACGTGATCCGTGTTCGCTTCTACTGCATATCGACTTCCGGCATATTCTACATTGATATCGATAATGTAAAGCTGGTTCCAACCCTCTATTCACCCAGTCCGGTAAGTCCGATTGAGAACAGCACGTCAGTAGCTCTGGATGCAGCTATTGACTGGACGGATGTTGACCTGGCCAGCTCTTATCTCTTGGATGTCGGCACCTCCCCGGGTGCTACAGATATAGCCAATCAAGTTCCCTGTACCGATAGCCAGTGGTCTTTCTGGACCGGCTGGAGTTACAACCAAACATACTACTGGCGAGTGACAGCTCTTAATGCTGATTCCCAGGTGACCAGCCCGGAGTGGAGCTTTACGACCGTTTACGATCCCGGTAGCACCAATGGTTACTCTCTATCGCTGAATGGGACTTCTCAATATGTGAATTGCGGCAATCCGGCTGCCTTTAACAACCTGACTGCCATCACCCTGGAGGCTTGGATATATCCAACCAACTTCCTGGACGCACCACACAAGAATACCATTATTGCCAAAGACTTCTGGGGTGCGGGAGCGAATGAAGGCTTTGCTTTCCGTTATGGCTCAGCTAATAGAACTCTCAGCTTTGTAATGAGTAATGGCAGCAGCGGTTGGAATGAGATAGCAATTCCCAATGTGCTTACATTGAACACCTGGCAGCATGTGGCAGCAACTTATAATGGTTCTGCCATAAAGTTATACGTTAACGGCACGCAAGTCGGTTCTCTAAACCGCTCTGGAGTGATCCCTCCCTCCCTCAGGAACCTCCTGATCGGTCAGTGTCCTGCGTCTTCCCGCTTTATGAAAGGCCTGATCGATGAAGTCCGCATTTGGAACATTGCCCGCTCGGCAGAGGAGATACAAAGCAATTTATACTCCAATCTTGCTCCCCATACCAATCTGGTAGCCTATTACAAAATGACCAATGGCAATGGAGCTTTGCTGACTGATAACAGTGGAAATGGTCATTATGGCACCCTGGTTAGCGATCCTCTTTGGAGCCACGATACGCCTATCATACACTTGGAGCCTCCGGTGCTGATGATCTCCAGCTGTACAGTCGAAGGAACTGTGCTACTAAATTGGGAACCGGTTGCAGGAGCAGCTTGGTATGGGATATATCGTGCCGATACTCCAGATGGGGATTTTGGCATAGGCACCCGCAGTCCGGATTATGTTAGTACCAATCCCAGTATCACAATATCGATAGGATCTCAGAGTATTGGTTTCTTCAAAGTTGTGGCCGGCTTGGGAACACCTTGATGCTTTGCAGAAAGCTTCTTTTGGCCTTCAAATGAGTAATTGTTTGGGATACCTGGTAAGTCTGTCTATATTATACTATAAAGATATGTATTTAAGGAGAGACAAATGAATGCCAGAATCATTCGTGAAGGTATCTACGCCGTTGGTGTACAGGATTGGAGCAGAAGGCTATTTGACAGCTTGATTCCCCTTCCTGATGGAACCAGCTACAATTCTTATCTGATCCAGGCCTCCGAAAAGACGGCTGTGATAGATACAGTTGATCCCGCTTATGTGCATGAGTTCATGGATAACTTACAGCAGATTGAGAAGCTCGATTACATCATCACTCTACACTCGGAGCAAGATCATTCGGGCAGCATACCGATGTTGCTGGAGCGTTTTCCCAGAGCTTTAGTGATTTGTTCTCCCAAGGCCAAAGACCTATTGGTAGAGCACCTTCTGCTGGATCCTGCCGTTATTCGCACGGTGGAAGATGGAGAGATCATCTCTTTGGGAGATAAATCATTACGCTTTGTACACACCCCATGGGTACACTGGCCGGAGACCATGGTGGCTTACATGAAAGAAGAGAGAATCCTCTTCAGTTGTGATTTCCTGGGTTCGCACTCGGCTAGCAGTGAGCTTTATGACAACGACGATCCAGCCGTGATGGAAGCTGCAAAACGTTACTACTCCGAGATCATGATGCCCTTCCGCAGTGCAATACGCGGGAACCTGAAAAAGGTGAGGGAGTTGGAGATTGAACTTGTAGCTCCCAGCCATGGACCAATCTGGAATCATCCGGAGAAGATCATCGCAGCCTATGAAGACTGGGTATCAGATAGGGTGGAAAACAAGGTTGTGATCCCCTATATCACGATGCATGGCAGCACCGGAAAGATGGTGGATTACCTGAGCAAGGAATTGATCCGTCGGGGCGTGAAAGTGGAGCTCTTCGATCTCTCCGTCACCGATATAGGCAAGCTGGCGATGGCATTGGTGGATGCTGCTACGATAGTGATTGCAAGCCCCACCGTTCACGTCGGCCCTCACCCGATGGTGGCTTATGCCGCTATTCTGGCAAACGCCATCAAACCCAAAGCACGTTATGCAGCAGTCATCGGTTCCTATGGCTGGGCTACCAAGCTAGTGGATAATATCCTCGGTATGGTTCCCAATCTCAAAGTGGAGGTCTTGGGAGCCGTGATCTGTAAAGGAGAAGCCAAAGCTGCCACCAAACAGGAACTCAGCGATCTCGCTGCCATGATAGCCAAGAAACATAGAAAGCTCTAGAGCGTTCCTGATAAGATTCCTTAACCCATCCTTAACCTATCCTTAACCTAGGTTAAGGAATCACTTATTATACAATAAGTTAGGCTCAAGTTCAATTAAAGTGGGTAGAGAAAAAACTTGAGAGGAACTATAATCACATAAAGTAGCACTACCAATAACGACAAAGGAGTGTTATTATGTCAGTTCCTCTCGAAGAGCAAGTCTCACAAGTGCTGCTAAA
>JAKPXC010000058.1 GCA_029567705.1 Candidatus Cloacimonadota bacterium | reverse complement strand
CCATACCCATCACTGTAATCCTGCCTTGGCGGAAGGGCAGGAGGGTGCAGATTGCCCGCATCAGGCTGGTCTTGCCGGCGCCATCCGGCCCGATGATGCCATAGAGCACAGCCTCCGGCACATTAAGGCTGATCTGGTCGAGGGCGGTCAGCTCTCCATAGGAGATGCTCAGCCCCTCCAGTTCCACACAATTCATGGCAGACTGATGTCCACCGGCATGCCATCCTTGAGGATGCCATCCGGATTCTCGGCACGCAGACGGACCGCATAGACCATGATGCTGCGGTTGTCCGGAGTTAACACCGTCTTCGGGGTAAATTCCGCCCGGTTGCTGATCCGGATCAGCTCTGCGGATAGAGCTTGGGCTTGCCCCTGCACCCGGATTTGGAACTTCGTGCCGGGTTTCAGGCGGGGCAGCCATTCTTCTGAAACATAGATATTGGCTTCGGGACTGGTGATATCGCTCAATTCTGCCAATTGACCCAGGGGAGGCATCAGCTCACCTTCGCTGTAGTATAAGGTCTCCACCACTCCGTCAGCCGGACTGGTGATTATGGTGTCAACCAGCTTTTTTTGCAGGATCTTCTGCTGGGCCTGCAAAGAGGCTCGTTTGGCGTCCAGCACCGTGAGGTTTTGCCGGGCGGTTCGGAGCAGGTTTTGAGCTCTCGTCTGCTGAATCTGCCCGTCCTCAAGGTTCTGGCGGGGGATCACGGCAGCTTCATAGAGCCGCTCATTGCGTCCCTGACGTGTATCTACGTAAGCCAAATCCTCTTCGGCGGCAGAAATCTGGGTGCGGAAGATTGCCTCTTGGGCGTTTATCTCCTGTAATCCGGCCAGGAGTTGCTCCAGATTATACTGCAGTTCCCGGGCATCCAGCACTGCCAGAGTATCTCCGGCATTTACTGTATCGCCTTCCTTCACTCTCAGGGAGAGGATTTTCCCACCGGTCTGGGTGGAGACTTTATAGATGCTGGCTTCCATCTGACTGGTCCAGCTTGCCTTTTCCTGCCGGGGTGAGCAAGCGCTGAGAGTAACGATCAATGCCAAAACAATGATAATTTTCTTCATTTTCCATCCTCGCGGAACATTCCTTGGGTCAACAGCAAGTATATCTCCTCTTCCCGGGTTGCTATGAAGGAAGGCTCCTTGAAAGGTTCAAAGCCCAACAATTGTGATATCACGGGCTTTGCCAAAAATGGAAATATACATAGAGACAACAGGTTCAGCAGGAACTGCAGGGGATCGTAATCCTGCAAGCCCACCGTCATCAACTTTTTGCGGATCAGGGGGAATAAGTCGCTGATATCATGTCCTTTGGCTTTTAATATCTTCTTGAATACCACCGGCAGATTCGGGTTGCTGCCGCTCAGCTCCCAGACCACGAAACGGGCAAAATTGGGCTTGCTTGCCACCTCATAGAGATACTTGTGGATGATCCCCCGTAGCCAGCTATGAAAATCTGCAGCGCTCTCCATCTGCATAAAGATGCTTTCATACATGGAGGCGAATTGCCTCTCCAGTATGTGCACATACAAGTCCTGTTTGCTGCCGAAGTAGTAATGCAGCAGAGCTTTATTGATCCCGGCTGCATCAGCTATGGACTGCATGCGGGCACCTTCAAAGCCCTTGCGCAGAAATTCCTGCTCTGCCGCTTTGGAGATGCGATCTCTTGCACTTTGCTTAATTGCCATGTTTAACATCCAGTTACAGATTATTGTTTAACCATTTGGTCAAACTACCGGATTCCTGAAAACATGTCAATTTCTTTGTGGTTAGTTGTTCGGCAAGCCCATGCTTTCACGCCAGATCTTTTGGTAGAAGCCGGGATGCTCGGCATAGTTTTCCACGAAGCGATAGCGGCCGTTCTGGCGTTCCAGAACGCCTTCTTCCACCAGTTCTCGCCGTACCAGGCAGTAGTCCTCGTGGATAGAACTGATCACGGCGTTAATCTCCTTCTCCGAATAGATGCGTGCTGCTTCGAAGAGCCGGATGATTTCCAGATAGACGATCCAGCGTTTCTTGTTCTGAGTCGGTAGTCGTTTCACCTTGCCATCCTCGAAGTAGGTCTGTAAGACCTTCTTGCGCAAAGTTTCCACGGCATCGTCCTCGGTTGCGTGATCTGCGGGTATTAGCTCTTGCAGTTTCATATCCAATATCTCCTTCTTAAGATGGTAAAGGCTGTAGTACTGTACTTTCACGGGATAAACCAATCCCGCCTGCTGCAGCTTCTTCAGGTGGGCGGAGACGGTTGAGACGGCCAGATGCAGTTCTTCGGCCAGATCTTCCACGCACCAGGCTTTCTGCTGCAGAAGCCGGATGATCTCTAGCCTGGATTCGTCTGCGAGTCCCTTAAATAATTGTAGTGCTTTCATATCTACATCCATTTCGTTATTTATCGAAACACATATAAGGGAAGGAGAATCTGTCAAGGCCAATCTGCAGGCGTATCGCAGCAGTCCGATGCTACTGGCTCTTTTTTCTGGAGGATCGGAATCCTCCACTACCCACGTATCGTAGCATTCCGATGCTACGCGGAGTCAAATATGTGTAGTCCAGGGAGATTGTTTGGAGGATCGGAATCCTCCCTACGAATGCACCATACCACTTACCGGAGCGTCTCTTTTTTGTACATCGCAGATTTCTTGCTAATAGGTTGCCGACTCTTCGCCGTGTCTTGCAGGACTCTTCCCGAACACTTTGCTCGGGAAGAGTCCTGCAAGACACGGTGAAGAGTCCGGGAGAAATTGGGGAGTAACGAGTGGCCGACAAGGCGTCAGAGGTGAAATATGGTTGAAGCAACAACCCGATTTATCGGGTTTCCAGACGAGAGGCGGTGGTTTTAACCACCGTATTTGATAACAGGATAATACAATAGACAATAGCCGGTTTATCACAAGCTACATGGTGATACATAGATTACCAGGCATGAACGCCTGGTAATCTATGTATCACCACGTAGTCTTTGATGGAGTTAAGTCACTCTGAGTTCCACGGATACGGTGGTTAAAACCACCGCCTCTAATCTGCAAACCCATTGAAATGGGTTACATGTAAGGCTGAGTACACAGTACTCTATGGGTTCTAGGAATATCTCGGTAAATACTTCGGACTCTCCGAGCCCGTGCAGACGAGGACGCTTAAAATCCGAAATCGGTTTGAGGAGCATTAACTCATTAGCTACTAACCATTAACAGTGGGTGCCAGCTTAGTAGAAAAGCTCCGCTTCGCCACTTGCTGGTTGAAGTCCCAGAGGGCATCTAGTGCAGATCTAAAGTCATAGACTCGAAGCCCTCTTGAACTCCAACCGGAGGAGCGAAGCAGCTCTCGTTACTTGTTACTCGTCACTCGTCACTTTCTGTTCACTGTTCACTGATCACTGTTCACTGTAGCGGAACATCCACCAGCGCCAGCTTACATGGTCCCAGCAAATCAAAGGGCTTTTGGTTGGCAGTGACAAAGAACGTTGAGGTTTTTCCGTAGGAAGTGTCGTCCAGTACCCCTTCATCAGCAAAGCGCAGGTTCCCCTCCAGACAGAAGAGCAGAGTGGGAAGTCCCTGTGGATCAAGAGTGATGCTTTCATGTTCTGCCAGTTCCAGCAATTGCAGACGAAAGTCCTGTACATCTGTGGCGAAAGCTTTGAGGCGGGGTCTTTTGGAGCCGGAGGGAACTTTGGCTTCCAGGAGCTCTGGGGAGAAAGGCTCAAAGCGGCAAACCCGCTTAAACTCTTCAATATCTATGTGTTTGGGAGTCAGTCCGGCACGAATCACATTGTCCGAACTGGCCATTAGTTCCAGTCCATTGCCTTCCAGGTAGGCATGCAGGATTCCTGCTTCCAAGAAGATGGCTTGGCCGGGAGATAAGTTCACCAGATTGAGCAGGAAGGGGAAGAGCAAGCCCAGATCCAGTGGATAACGCAGACGCAGGGAGCGGAAAAGGGCTTTTACCTCATGGGGAATGATCCCGGCTTTATCCAGAACTTTATCTATGTGGCTGATAAGCTCTGCAAGAAGCCGGGCTTCAGCATCCATCAGGCTCAGGAACCAAGCTTGAAATTCCTGCTTGGATCCGGAGCTCGCAAAGCTCTCCCACAAAGGCATATACTTACCCCAGCCCAGAGCCGTGCCAAAGCTGATGATCTGGTTGTATTTTCTCAGACCGCAAAGTGCTTTGAAAGGCGTAAGCGCTATGATCAGCTCGGGTTTATGATTGTCGTCCTTGTAGTTACGCTTGGGGTCATCCAGGGCAATACCAGCTTGGTTTTCTCTTTTGAAGCCTTCCTCAGCCTGGGTTTTATTGGGATGAATCTGGATGGAAAGCGGTTCTGCCACGGCCAGGACTTTGAAGAGGAAGGGCAGCTTATCCCGGTTGATTTCCCTGGCTTTACCGAGGGCGGGATGGGGATTTGAAGAGATGTATTCTTCCAGGTTTTGTCCGCTGGATTCGATCACAGAAGAAGCCTGCGGATGGGCTCCGATCCAGAGCTCCGCCAGGGGTTTGCCCAGCTCTTCGGGAAGTCCCAGATAATTCTGCAGGAAGGAGCGGGAACCCCAGGGGTAGGGACGAACCGGGTTCTTGAGCTTCAGAATCATGGCTTTGGTCTGCTGGGGCTAATCCTCTGTTGCATCAGGCGTAAAGCGGGGCTGAGCTGCAGAAGGTGCTTGCGGGCGCGGCTGATGATCTTTTTGGCCAGATCTTCCCTGCCGTTTTCCAGCACAGCCCGGCAGTAATCTTCATAAATTGTTTCCGAATATGGCATATAGACCAGGGCGTGTTCGAAGAGCTCAATAGCTTCATCGATGAAGCCGGACATTGCCGCAGCATTGGCATAGAGGCCAAAATGATCCGGAAATATGGCGAACTTACCGCTATCTGCCTTACGGAAGGCGGCATAGCTCTGGAGCCAATTCTTCTGTTTGGCATAGATTGTGCCTTTGAGGGCATAGAGACCGGGGCTGGGACCCAGGCGTTTCTCGGCATCCTGCACTGTCTTGAGGGCCTGATCAATGTCATTGAGGCGGATATACTGATCTGCCAGCATGATATACACATAGATCTGAGGCGGAAAACTATGCAGAGCTTCCTGGAGTAGCTTGATGCTTTCGCCCACTCTGCCCAGATTGGAAAGCGCCAAAGCTTTGTTGTAACAGAGTTCTACAGATTGGTTGGTGATCTGGTTGTAGTAAATCAGAGCCAGACGGAATTCCCCCTGCACGAAATAGGAATTTCCCAGCATATAGAGCACCTGGATATCCCGCGAACCCAGTTCATAAGCTCTCTGATAAGACTTTGAGGCTTCCTTGTAGTTGTGATTCTCAAAGTAGATCAGCCCGCGGGTTGCGGGAATGCGGGGATCCTGGGGATAGAGGTCTTCGGCTTCGCAAAGCAAGTGCATGGCATGAATCCAGTTTGATCTGGCCAGGATCTCGACTCTAAGCAGCAGATTATTGAGTTCGGTAGCGGTCATGGCAATCTATTCTCCGGATTCCAGTTCTCCCAGCAATTCCTCAATGGCTCGCTGAAGCTGAAGATCGTTGCGTTTTACCAGATCGTTGGGTGTGTGTTCGATCACGATATCCGGTTGGGCACCGGTTCCTTCCATATTGGTGCCATCCAGCTTGTACCAACCGGTGGAGGGCATGCGCATGGAGGAGCCATCGATCAGGTCGTATTCCCAGGTGCCGATCACAGCCCCGCTGGAGGGGAAGCCAACCACTTTTCCAAGCTTAAGTTCTTGATAGATAATGGGGAAGATCTCGCCATCGGAGAAGGAATGCTCGTCCACCAGCACGATGGAGGGCTTGGCCCAGATGCGGCTGGGTTCAAAGCGTTTTTCCCGGCTGTATCTCCGGGAGGTGGAATAACCGTAGGGAGTTTTGATCAGCAGGCTGATAATCTGGTCGTGAATTCTGCCGCCGGTATTGCCGCGAACGTCGATGATGAGCGCTTCCTTATCGGCATTATCACGAAAGAGGTCGCGCTGGAAATTAGTCCAGTCCTCACTTCCCATGGAAGGGATATGCACATAGCCCAGACGGCCGCCGGAGGCTTCGTTCACCTTGTTTTTAGTCTGCTCAACCCTATCCTGATACCAGAGTTCACGGCTCTGGCTCCAGGAGAGACCGTTGACGATCATCTCAACGCTGGTGCTATCTCTTTGCACCGTAAGATGGATGGGCTTGCCGATCTTATCTATCAGAAGAGAATCCAGAGGACTGCGGGAGCTGATCCGGTGATTGTCTATGTGGGTTATTATCTCTCCGGGACGGAGGCTGTATAAATAGCTCAGACGGGTGCCGGGATAAACGTAGCGCACCTTTACTCCCTCGGGAAGACGCTCCGAATAATCGAATTCCAAGCCCAGATAGGCTTGGCTGCGGTAAGGATAGGTTTTATCCTGGCGGGGATAGAAGCCTGTGTGGGAGGCATTGACGTCTCCGATCATCTCATCGATGATGGATTCCAGATCATTGGTGTTGCGGACGTTTTCCAGATAGGGAGCATAACGCTCAAAGGCAGCGTTCCAATCCTGCCCGTGCATGTTAAGATCGTAGAAGTTCAAGCCGAAAGCTGCCCAGACCTGTTCAAAGACCCGGCGATTGAGGAGGTTGATGTCATACTCATAATCTAAGGTGGCCTTGATCTCCCGTCGGGTGCCGGATTCCAGATTGTAGGATTTGAGCTGATGGTTCTGGCTGTAATAGATGGTGGTATCGACTTTTATCGCTTCACCAATACCGGAGCCCAGGCTGGTTTCCTGCCGATTGTTATTACCATAGATATTGATCTTGAAAATCTCGGTGTTTCCGGAACGATCGGAGGGGTAGGAGATGTAGTAGAACACGCTGTCACTTTCTACATGAACCGCATTCAGGCCGTTCGAAGGATGGCTGATCACGGGGTAGAGGCGTTCACGCAGATTTTCCCTCACCAGCTTGACTTGGGATACAGGAGCCGGGGCTTCGGGCTGGGTCTCGGGAGTCACAGGTGCTTCTGTCACTTCTGGTTCCACCGGTTCTGTGATAGGTTGGGTGGTTGCAGCCAGGCTGTCGGGGATCTGGGGTTCGTAGTAGGAGCCATCCTCCCTATCATAGTTTACCTGATCTGTTTCCTCAGTGTAGCGAAGAATCTCGTTCCAGTGATTCTTGTCGTATTCCAGTTCATCCCGTGGCACCAGATCCAGACGGAAGATGTCTCCTCCGCGGCTCATCAGGAGTGAACGGCTATCGGGAGTCCAATAGATGGAGCCAATCCACCGGTCGTCGTTCAGGAGCTTGATCAGTTCGTTATTGTGGATATCATAGAGATATAGTTCACGGGTCCAGATATCGTCCCGCACCACAGCAAAGGCTGCAAAGCTTTTATCTGGGCTGAAGGCAACGTTTGAACTGGTCGCATAAGGGGTGGGGATAGTGTGAAACTCAGCAAGCTCATCGTCTGTCCAGGCTATGTTGCCGCCTTTGAGCCGATCACGGTAGATCAAGACGATCAGGCCGCTATCATCTCTATAAACACGCTCCACCGTCATGCTATCGGCTCCGAACCAATCGACCGGCTTAATCTCGGTAGCTACGGAATCCATTGTCACACTAAAGAGCTTGTCTTCACCTTTCTGGGTGCGTGTCATCAGGATAGTGCGATTGTCTTTGAGAAAGAGGAGGTCTGAAACTCCATTCATATCGAAACTAAGCTGCTTGGCATCACCGCCTTTACGGGGGATGGCAAAGAGGTCGTACATATAGTTGAAGCCCACCAGGAGGTGATCGGAACTAACGGCAAAGGTATCAAAGTCGTCGTTCATAGTGCTGGTGCGGCGGGGGTTTTGCCACTGGTCTTCCAGGATGTTGATCTCCACTTTAAAGCAACCTGAGCCGGGTTCCCTACCCGCCCGGGCGGGATCATAAGCCCAGATTTCATTGAAGAATTCATAGGTCATACGGTCTGAACGGCGGGCAATCTTGATATCCCGAGCCGACCAGTAATCGAAGTTGCTGAGCTGTTCCGGCTGGCTGAAATTGCCGTTCCGGACTCTCATAATCTGGTATTTACTGCCGTCTGAGGCACAGAAATAGACGTTGTTACCGGTGTAGGAATGGCACACATAGCGTTCTGTGGTAGGCGTATTGGTGAGGCGGGTGTAGTTTCCGCTGGCCAGATCAAGCTCCCAGAGATCGCCATTGAGGCTGCCGCGATAGGCTTCACGGAAGGGATCGCCATAGCGGTTGAAGATGATCTTGCGGTTATCCGGAGAGAGGCTGGCAAAGCTGTCGCCAATCTCGGCCAGAAGGGTGGGACGCTCTCCGTTTAAGGGAAGCTTGTAAAAGCCTGTTCCCAGCTCGAAGCTTTGCCTGGCTACCAAAAGATTCTGTCCGTCGGCAAACCATTCCACCACGGAGTATCTATCCGGGAAGATCAGTTGGGAGCTACCTCCCCGGGGAGAGATGGTGTAGATCCCGGTGAAGCCTTCTCGATTGGAATTGAAGGCGATACTGCTGCCGTCAGGAGACCAGATGGGAGACCATTCAGAGGCTTCGGTATTGGTGAGTCGGACGGCGTTTCCGCCCGTAAAAGGTACCAGCCAGAGGTCATTGTCATAAACAAAACAGATCTGAGATCCATCCGGTGAGGGAGCTGGATCTTTAGAAAAGCCCGGACCTAGCGCATAGATGCCGGCAAAGCATAGCATGAGGCCGATAATCAGGGTCAGCTTCTTTGTCATTACACTCTCCATTATTAGTCCTTTTCTTCCAGTAGCAGTGAGTTTTGGTAGCTTGAGATGGTGTAGCTGTGTTTCAGGATGCGTATTTCTGTGGGAGGATGAACGTCTCCGTGAATATGTATTCTATATCTTTCTCCCCGGTTGCGGCGAAGAAACTTGTTTAGTTGTTGGTCAAGCTGCTGCTCGCAGGCTTTGATCTCTTCCTGTATCTTCTGCGCTTCCTCGCTGGAGCCGTTGCCCTGCTCTTTATGCTTGATCAGTTCTTTGGTGAGGCGGGTGAGGACAGCTTTGTTGAAGGGACTGATAGTGATCTCGAGTTCATTGGCTTCTCCATCCACTCTGCCCAGATTTCCGGCCTCGATGGAAGCACAGGCTTGGAGATGGGAATCCTGGATGCAGCTTTCGAGGCCGCCGGTGAGGCCGCCATCGGCCACCACCACGCTGCGGTTGATGAGGCGCTCCAGCTCGATCTTTCCCTGGCAGAGCACGGAACTCTCCAGGATGGATTGGCACTTCAGGTCTGCCAGCACCAGAATGGGTCGGCTGCAATTGCGGATAGTGCCGACCTTCAGGCTTTGTTCACAACGCACCTGGGATTCAATCAGCTCTCCGCTGATGTCCAGCTCTCCGCTACTGTGCAGGAGGCTATTCTTGACCGAGCCGTTGATTTGAACTGCTCCGTGGCAGTAGATCTCTGCATTATCCAAATCTCCCTGGTAGATCATATCGACGGGGATATGCATGGGATAGTGGTATTCCCGCAGTTCTGAGCCCAGAATGATGCTGTCTAATAGACAAATCTTGCATTCTTCATCCAGGAAGGGATAACCGGTGCTCTCTGCAACAAAGGCATTCCGGGAGGGATCAAAGCTGATGCCGGGGCCTGCTATGGCACCGGATACACCGGGATCGATCTCGGGATTGGGGATAATCTCTCCAAAGATATTGTAGATGGAGCCCTTACGGTCAAAGAGATTGCTGGAGTAATCGGCCACGATGGTGCCCGCTTCCACATATTCCAAGCCCGGCAGAAGGGCGGGATCCAGGGCGGGTGAGAGCTTGCGGTTCTTGTGAATATCAAAATAGTAGTTCAGCTTGGTGCCGGCATTGCCCCTCTGGCATAAAGCCACCGGGAAAGCGGTGTCAAAATCCTTCTCCAGATTCTCTTCCCGGATATAGCGCTGGGCGTCTTCAAAGCCACTCTTGATTCCTGCTCGGTCGATCAGCTCCAGAATCTCCCGTTCGCTGATCAGGCCTTTATGGCTGTTTATCGTGATCCAGGCAGACATGCCTTCGTCACGTATCTCCAGCTTAACTATACCACTTGGACTTTCATAAACTTGTGTCATAACACGATCCCAATAACGTTTATCTGGCGGTTGTGGGTGCCATCCCGGCGAAAAGAGAAGTGCACGGGTGATTCATAGGTACAGACTGTCCGGTACTCGATCTCTGTAGCTTGGATCCCGGCCTTCAGTAATTGCATACGGATAGTGGCCTGAATAGCCAGGTGACGGTAGCTGCCACTGACCGGCTGGTTGCCCTCTCTTTCCATGCTGGTGATGAAATCTTCATAGATACCCGGGCTTACTTCGTAGTGATCTTCGCAGATACCCGGGCCAATTACTGCCTTCAGGTTTTCCACCTTACAGGAATAGTCGTGGATAAGCTGATGTATGGCCTGTTCTGCGATGTTTCTGCGGGTTCCTTCCCTGCCGCTGTGCAAGGCGCAGACAACCATCTGAGTCTCATCCCAAATGAGGATAGGGCTGCAGTCTGCCGTCCGGATCAACAGGAACTGTCCCGGGATATTGGTGATAAGGCCATCGGCTTCTTTGATCTGAGGGTGCTCTGCGAAGCCGGAACCGCCGTCTTCCGGGAGGCAGTTATGCACCAGCTTTGAGTGTGTCTGTTCGGCTATCACCAGGCTATCTCTGGGAATTATCAGGTTTCCGATCTGCAGGTCGGAGTGCCGCTTCATGATTCCCCGGTAATCCAAGGAGGCATCACCTATGTATTTAAATACTTTCATTCACAACTCCTGGTTTGAGGCTCAGACGTACCTGACGCGGACGATAGATTTCCTGATTCTCTGCTCTGATCAGCATCCGCAGCACAGCCCGGCTGAACTTGCTCAGGATGGAGAAACCGCTCAGAGACCAGAAGAAACAGATCAGAGCACAGGCTGCCATAGCCCATTGCACTCCAAACTCACTGGAGAGGCTTCCCACTAGCAGGCTACCAAAAGGCGTTACTGCCGTGAAAGCCATGGTGTAGATGCTCAGCACCCTTCCCCGCATTTTGTCTTCCACCACAGATTGAATCAGAGTGTTTGTGGAAGCCATCTGCATCATCATACCAAAGCCAATGATAACCATCAGAGGCAGGTTGACATAGATGCTGTTGCTAAAGGAAAAGACCACCAGAGTGCAACTTACTGCCATTCCAATCCAAAGCATCCGGTTGGCAATTCCACGTATGGTGGTGCGCGAGGCCAGGAAGAAGGAACCTATCAGAGCTCCAATTCCGGCAGTGGACAGCATCAAGCCCAAAGTGCTGGAGCTTCCCTTCAGAATATCTCTGGCAAAGACCGGCAGAAGCGTGGCATAAGACATGCCAAACATCGTATAGACCGCCAGATTCGCCACCAGAATACGTATGGGGAACTGGTGCCAGGCGTAGCGCCAGCCTTCCACAATCTTGCGAATGGTAGATTCCTGAGTGGGTGCCTGTCTCTCGTAATGTATCCGCATCATAAAGAGCATAGCGATCACGGCAATATAGGACACTGCATTAATAGAGAAGCAGATAGCCTCCCCAAAAGCCTGGATCAGGAAGCCACCCAGAGCAGGGCCCACCAGGCGGGCAGCATTGAACATAGCAGAGTTCATCGCAATAGCATTGGGCACCATGCTTTTTACCTGCACCAGATCGATAACAAAGGATTGCCGGATAGGCGCATCGACGCCTTCTATAAGTCCCTGCGCCAAGGCCAGAAGCATCAGAATCCAGATTCTGGAAGAGCTGATGACCCCCGTGAGCACAAAGATAGCCAGCAGTGAGGTTTGAATGCAGAAAGCGATCTGCGTGCCTATGATGATCTTATGACGGTTCCAGCGATCTGCCCAAGTGCCGGCAAAGGGACTGACGAAGATGGAGGGAATCATGGAAAGGAAACTGATCAAGCCCAACAGAAACACAGAATCCGTGAGCCGGTAAACAAACCAGCCCATGGTGGTTCTCTGTATCCATGTGCCGATCAGAGATATTCCCTGTCCCGCAAAGAAGAGGCGGTAGTTTCTCACCGTCAAAGCGCGGAACATATTCTTCAGATTGCTACTCATCTTCTCTGTCTGAGACGGGCTCAAGCTCTCCCAAGTGTGGATTCTTCTGTGGAATCTCCTGCCTCTGCATCTTGCACGGAGGAGCCTTCCACAGGAGCATCCGCATAGTCAAAACGCATTTCCCTGGCCCGGTCAAACTTGGCTTGCACCAAGCTCTTCTCTTCCTCGGAGATGTTCTCCAGGATGAGCTCAAAGATATCATCCGTTCCCATAGTTTCCTTATCCAGCAGAGCTTTGGCCATCACATCCAGCAGAGCGGAGTGATCCCTCAGGATCTGCAGAGCTTTATCATGGGCATCTGTGATGATCTTACGGATTTCAGAATCTATCAGGAGAGCGGTTTCATTGCTGTGAACGTCCCGGCTGCCCAAATCTTTACCCAGAAAGACTTCGCTTTGTTCCTTACCAAGGGTCATGGGTCCCACTTGGTCACTCATACCCCAGGAACAAACCATCTTCTTGGCAATATCCGAGATCCGTTCGATATCGTTCCCGGCTCCGGTGGTAAGCTCATTGAAGACAATCTCTTCGGCAGCCCTGCCACCCATCATGGTCACCAGAAGCTGGTTCAGATAACTGCGGGAATAGCCGGTCTTATCGCTCATCAGATAGTGAGTAGCCCCCCCTGTAAAGCCTCTGGGAATAATGGAGACCTTGTGCACAGGCTCGGTTTTATCCTGAAAAATTGAGGTCAGCACATGCCCAATCTCATGATAGGCTGTGATCTTCTTGTCTTCTTCCGGAATCACCCGGCTTTTCTTTTCTTTACCCAGAGTCAGCTTGTCTTTAGCCTCTTCAAAATCGCTCATTTCGATGGCTTTCTTGTTATGAGAAGCTGCTATCAAAGCTGCTTCATTGACGATATTGGCCAGATCAGCACCGCTGAAACCGGGAGTGCCACGGGCAATCAGTTCCAGGGCAACGTTTTCCGCCAGAGGAACCTTGGCGGCGTGAACCTTGAGAATCTCGGTTCTGCCTTTGATATCGGGAAGATCAACCGTTACCTGCCGGTCAAAACGCCCGGGACGCAAGAGCGCCGGATCGAGGATGTCCGGACGGTTTGTAGCAGCGATAATGATCACGGCTTCATTGGGTTCAAAGCCATCCATCTCCACCAGGAGCTGGTTCAAAGTCTGCTCACGCTCATCGTGTCCACCGCCCAGACCAGTGCCGCGGTGACGTCCCACCGCATCAATCTCGTCGATAAAAGTAATACACGGAGAGTGTTTCTTGGCCTGATCAAAGAGGTCTCTCACGCGGGCTGCGCCCACACCCACAAACATTTCCACAAAGTCCGAACCGGAGATGGAAAAGAATGGCACGCCGGCTTCTCCGGACACAGCTTTGGCCAGAAGAGTCTTACCTGTTCCGGGACGTCCCACCAGCAGCACGCCCCGCGGGATTCTGCCGCCCAGGCGCTGGAACTTCTTGGGGTCTTTGAGGAATTCCACAATCTCCTGCAGCTCTTCCTTGGCTTCGTCCACTCCGGCTACATCTTTAAAAGTAACCCTGCTCTTGGTGGCTTCGTGCAGCTTGGCTTTGCTTTTGCCAAAGCTGAACGCCTTGTTGTTCTGCGAGTTCATGCCCCGCATAAAGAACCACCAAAAGCCGATCAGCAGGATAAAGGGGAAGAAATAGGAGAGAATGCCAGCCCAGCGGGATGGCTTGATCACCGTTACAGTGGCATCTTTCACCACCAGAGAATCCACCAGACGGGGATCCTCAAAGGGCATCACGGTTACATATTTTTTACCGGATTGATCCGTGTAATAGATATCCTTTTCAGAGAATTGCACCGCAGCGACGTCTCCCAGAGCCACCTGCCTTTGAAAGAGATTATACGGAGCCTTGGTGATCTGCTCGGTAGAACGGGTCATCACGTGATAGACCACTACCGAGATCATCAGGATCAAAAAGACCATGGTGAGAGAAAGCTGCGATCTCTTGGGAGGCGGGTTTTGAGGCGCTTTCTGGGGGCCTTGCCCGGGATTGGCTCCCGGTTTATCGTTTTTCTTGTTCTGTTTTCTTATCATAAATATCCTGAACAGACTGATCAATGATATACCCAGGATGGTGATAATTATACCACGCACAACATACTGAAACTGACCAAACGGGTCGGTTTTGAGTATCTCCCCGGGATCCGGCTGAGTGCCGGAACTGCTGTCCGCCACTGCCCATGCCAGGTTTATGCCCAGGCAGATCAGGACTAGCATTATGTATTTAACTTTCATGAATATAGCTCTTCTTTCAAGATTCCAATATAGGGCAGGTTACGGTAACGCTCGGCAAAATCCAAGCCATAACCCACCACAAACTCGTTGCCGATATTGAAGCCGACAAAGTCGTAACTCACATCTATCTTATGTGCTTCCGGCTTATCCAGCAGCACACAGATTTTCACAGAGGAGGGATTGTGCTTTTCCAGATAACCGCGGATATACTGGAGGGTCAATCCACTATCCACTATGTCTTCCACAATGATCACATCTCTGCCGGTGAGATCTATCTCGATGTCCTTCTGGATCTTGACCGTTCCGGTGCTAATGGTTCCCGCTCCATAGCTGGAAACAGCCAGAAAATCCAGCTCCAGCGGAATAGAGATGCTGCGCACCAGATCACTCAAAAAGATGAAACCGCCTTTGAGAATTCCCACAAAGACGGGCACTTTTCCGGCATATTCAGCCGAGATTTGGCATCCAATCTCCCTGATTCGGGTTTGTATTTTATACTCGTCAAAAAGTACAGCAGATATATCACAATTCATAGAGTTCATTCGTTATCTCCCTGTTTTTTAAGTCTGTTGGCAGCCCGGTTTGGCTTCTCGTCCATAGATTCGAGATGTATCTGCAGATAGCGGCTGCTTTCCGGACCGGGGCAGGCTCTCTGATCCATTCTCATCCCGGCGATCCAGAGGATTTTTTCACTATCGCAGACTATAGCCATCCTATCCCTCTCATTTTTTGCTACTTTTTCGTCAATAAAAAAGTCCTTCAGCTTCTTGAAATTCTGCATGCCTTTGGGAATGAAGCGATCTCCTTCTTCCCGGCTGCGGATAATGATGGGAAAGACCACCTTCTCCGCATCCAGATAAATGCAGTGCTTTCCATATTCTTCATGCTTTGGTAAGACCTTGATATGCTTAAAACTAAACCGCATGTTGCCCCAAACGGCACGGGAGCGGTCTTCCTCCACGGTCACCGCTTCCGGCGGAGGAACAGCCAGAGAATCCTGCGGTGTGTAGAGATAAAGTTCCTCATAACGCCGTTCCACCCGGATACCCTTTTGTAGTGCACTCTCTTTGCTGCCATCGCTGCCGTATAGTGCCTGGATATCCGTAAGACTATGCCAATAAAAATCCTGTTCTGTACCACTAAGCAGGCTGTATGCCCGGCGTAGCGTGTAAAACTGCTCTATAGAACTGAGGTTGCTCAGCCCTTTGAGGTTCAGGACGATACGGGTTGGGCTCTGATCTGTGCAGAGGCGTTTGAAGCGCTGCTTGGCCTGTTCGCGAAAAAAGGTCTCGGCTTCCCGGCTGATGGCAGCCTGCAATGAGATCTTTTCTACAACGGAAGGATGAACGTTCTCCTCCAGCAGGGGAATGATCCGGTTTCTTAGGTAATTGCGTCTCAGGCTTATATCGCTATTTGAGGCGTCTTCAGCCCAGGGAAGATTCTCCGAGCGCAGCAGCTCAATCAGTTCCTGCTTCCGGAAACAGAGCAGGGGATGAATCACTGGAGCAGAACTCGGCTTGATACCGCCCATACCGCCAATCCCGGAGCCACGCATCAGGTTCATGAGCACGGTCTCAGCCTGATCGTTCTTGTGATGCCCTAGTGCGAGCTTGTTGAAGTTATAGATTCTCAGGATTTTCTCAAACTCTGCAAAGCGCATATCCCGGGCACGGTTCTCAAAGCCGGGGCCGGGTTCTGGCTTGATCTTACGGATCACGAGGGCTACATTGAGCCGGCGGCAGATCTCCTTGACCAGCTCCGCTTCCGCTTCATTGGCTTCCGGCCGGGTCTGATGATCTATGTGGACGACCAATAAACTAAGCTTCAAATCGAAGCGCATTTGCCCCAAAAGATAGATCAGAGCAACAGAATCAGCACCGCCTGAACAGGCAGCTATAATCTTGTCTCCCCGGCAGATAATCTTCTCTTCCTCAAGGAAGCGGGCAAGTTTCTCTTTGGCTTGCGTGGACAAGCTCATTTCGTCTCCTCATGAGTTCAGACTGATTTTCTATTCTTTCAGAGAAGGCTTTGGCTGTCAATGAGAAAGTGGGAAGCTGGGTTTATAGTGAATAGTTAATGAGTTAATGCTTCGCTGCTGCCGCTCCACCGGTTGGAGTTCACGGCGACTTTCTCAATTATCCATACATCTCATAGCTCAGTGCCGCCGTGGACTTCAACCAGAGCGAGGCGAAGCAGAGTATCCAGTCCATGCTAACCACCCAATGCTTGAAGTCCATGCCGGCTGTGTAGTCTGGAGATATTGTATAAGTTAGCTAGCCGGCATGAACTCCAAAGGTAGCAGTCCCCGCTGCTTCGCACCCTCGCTATAATCTGTCGTATGTATAGAGCTGAGTACGTAGTTTCAATCACAATTCATTATTGATTCTCTGATCATTCCGGATGTGTCCCCGACTCTTCGTCGACTCTTGGCCGACTCTTCCCGAACACTTTGTTCGGGAAGAGTCCTGCAAGACACGGTGAAGAGTCGGCAGCTTATCAGCAAAAAAAGAGAATTTTCTCGCTATTAATGGGGCAAGTCAGGGGAGCTATCTATCTACGGTTTATAGTTATTTTCCCTAGTATCCAGTTACGGTCTGAACTCCAGACTGATTAAGCCCAGTTCGGAGATGAATTGGGAGTCGTACTGAGCCCTGTGGATACCATCACTATCTCGGACAACCGGTATGGCCATATCCTTTGGGATCAAGGCGATGTTTTGCTCGAGCGGTCTTTCTTCTTTGAAGGTATCGATCAGAGTATCGGCTATTCTGAAGGCTGATTCACAGACGAAGTCCTCACTGGAAAGGCAGGAGAAATCGGTGCTGATCAGAAATGCTTCCAGCAGTGTCTTTGCCTCGGGCGGAATCACTTCACAGAGTTCCCTGATCTTCGCTTCCGGAACTCTCATCGTCTTCAAGACTTCTGCATAGATTGCTTGGGGCATCCAGGGTTCATATTCCGTAAACTGGAGGATATCGTAATCCGGCAGTTTCTTGCGGAGATGCTTCAGCAGATCGGCAGATTTACAATCCATCAGGGAAACGTTTATATGCTTGCTGTTGGGCTTGAAATCGATCCCCGGGGAGTGGGAAAAGGTGCGGAGGATATTTACCACTCCGGCTACACTGAGAGTGTCGTCAGAAACGGGGATATAACCATCGGTTACGTTGATCTTTTCAGCTATGGCAAGGGTGTTCTTGATGGCCCGGGCCGGGAATTGATATAGCGCTTTCATCTCCTTGGGAGTCTTGAAATAGTATTCGTTGCAGGCGAAGCGTTTAGCCTCCGGGTGGCTGAAGTCGATCCCCTTTCTGAGGCAGTTCAGAGCATCGATGGCGGAGGATTCTTTAGGTTCCAGGTAGTGGCAATCGTTGGTGAGCACCACGGGAATACCGGTCATGTAGGTAAGATTCAGCAGCTTGTTCATGGCAATCGCTTCTTTGGGGAGGCCGTGATACTGCAGTTCGTAATAGTAATCCTCTCCAAAGACCTCATAATACCAATCTGATACCTGCCTTGCCGCCTCGTCACAGCCTTCCAGAAGCAGAGTGCAAAGCTCTCCCACCACGCTGAAGGAGAGGCAGATCAGGTCTTGAGCATGGTCCCGAAGCTGGGTTTTGATGATCCTGGGGTTAAAGGGGTCCCGCTCATAAGCCAGAGTGATCAAGCGGCAGAGATTCTCGTAACCGGAGCCATTCTTGGCCAGCAGGATCACGGAAAAGGCTCTGCCATCTCCCGGATCGTTTAATACTTCAATCTCCAACCCGATGATCGGCTTGATCCCGGCCTTGATACACCGATGCCACAATAGGGAAGCACCGGCCACGCTGTTCCGGTCTGTGATAGATACAGCCGGCATTTTCAATTCCACGGCTCTCTGCACCAGATCATCAATGATGCAGGCACCATCCAACCAACTGAACTGGCTATGCGTATGTAGATGTACGTAACTCATATATCCTCCGCAGCACTTGTAACTCGTTACTTGTTACTCGTCATTTTCTGTTCTCTGTTCACTAACCAGCGACAGCAGCAGCTCTAGTCACTAATCACTAGTTACTAGTCACTTTCTGAGTTATGCCTTCAGCGGCAGGTAGATCGTAAAGAGTGTTCCAATGCCGGGATTGCTCTTAAGATCCAGATCGGCACCAAGCAGTTTGAGGTAACCAAGGCTAAGCTGCAGGCCCATTCCGCTTCCTTCTTCCTGGTTTGTACCAGGGCTGGAGCGAAGTTCCTGGCGCAGAAGCAGATCGATCTTCTCCTGATCCATTCCCACGCCGTTGTCTTCTATCATGATGAGGGCATGCGTGTCTGTCTGGATGGTGCTAAGTTTTATGGTGCCTTTATCGGGAGTGAATTTGATGGCATTGCTGATAATGTTTCGCAGCACAATTTTAAGCGTGATGGGTTCTGTAAAGGCTGAGATCTGCAGATTGTTAAAGTCCCTTTGGACCGTGATGTTTTTTGTGCCTACCTGGCTTTTATGGAGTTCCATGGTGCTGTTGATTAGAGGGATGAGTTCGGTTTCGTGCATCATTTCCTCCAAGCCGGAGCTGTATCGGCGGGATTGGATCCAGAGCAGAATCTCAGTCACAAGATCCGTGATTCCATCCATAGAACGGATCATATCATCCATCAGCACTTTCTTCAGGTCTTCATCAAATTCATCATCCAGTATCATGCGTAGGGCAGAGGAGATGCTGGAGGCGGGACCGCGCACATCGTGTGAGATCAAGGAAACCAGCTTGTTCAGAGTATCCAACGAGTTTTGCAGCTCGGCATTGCTTTCTTTAAGCTCGGCAGCCTGTTTACTTACGAGGGCATTGGATTCTTCCAGTTCTTGATTCTTCTGCTTCAGATTGTCGTTTTGCATCTCTATCTTTCTGCGCAGATACTCAGATTCCTGGCGGGAGATCATGTTTGAGGAAACTTCTTCGTATAGCTCGGTTTGTATCTCTGCCAGTCTCTTATATTCGGCTGCCATATTGGTATAGTCACCTTGGGATTCATAGTATTCTGCCAAAACCTGACAGGCTTTTGAGTGGGATTGCTGGTAGTCTTTGGAGAGGCTGAGTTCTTTCCCCTTGAGCAGATGAGGCAGAGCTTCTTCGGGACGGTTGAGCCGCAGATAGGCCTGGCCCAGGTTTTGCTCCACTCCTATCAGCTCGGCGACATCGTCGTAATTCCCAAAGATTACCAAGGCTTTCTGAAGATAGTCCAGGGCTTCCTCATTCCGGTCGGACTTCAAGAGGATGGAGCCAATATTGGCATAAGAACTGCCCACATGAGCTTCGGAGAAATAGTCCCTATGCAGTTCCAGAGCTTGCTGAGCCACATCGAAGGCCTCTTCGTGACGCTTTTGATCTGAAAGATTCATACTCAGGTTGCTGAGTGCATAGCTGAGGTAAGGATAGTTTTCTATCTCTTTGGCGATGTTAATGGCTTCTCTATAACACTTTTCCGCCTTGTCTGCATCACTTTTGGATCTGTAGGCATTGCCCAAATTGATCAAAGCTATCAGGCGTCCTCCGGGGTTCTCGTGATTGTCATAGAATTCCAGCAGCTTGAAAGATAAATCGATAGCATGGTAGAATTGCTTCGTATAGCCGTAGGCCACGATCAGATTGGTCACGATCGTGTTCCACATGTAGTGGTCTTCATCCATGTTTTCCATCAGGTCTTCCCAGGTGGTAATGGCAGAGACCTGTTCTCCCCGCAAAGAATAAACCACGGCCAAAGCAGACTTAACGCGGATTATCTCGTCCGGAAGGTTATGTTCTTCAGCTATCTTAAGGGCTTTTTGCATCAGCTCTTCGGCTATCTGCAATTCCCGCTCTTCAATGCGGTATCTGGCCAGACCCGTGAGGGTCTGAATCTCCGCAGCGGGATGCCCGGTAAAATCCACCTCGGAATAGTATAGCTCCAGCTTGGCAAAAAGCTTGAGCGCTTCCTGTCTCTCAGTTTGCATTATATCGTCTGCCAGTTGGATACTGGCTTGGAATTCTGTATCATTAAAAGCACGTTTCATTTTTGTCTCCAGCTTGAATAATAAAAAACCTAGGGCACTTGTCAACAACTTTCTTTGCTTGATACGATGGGATTATTGTAACAAGGTCTGGAACGCAGGAAGTTCACAAGGGAAACTGGAGAAGTTCAATAAAAATGTCCCAAGAAGGAATGGTAATAAAAGGATATTTGATAGGCTGGATCTGAGCTCTATAGATTGCCGGCCTAGCTCTCCTCTTGAGTATCAAAGAGCTCCGGATTCTCATCGATTAGCTCTTCTTTGAGCTTGGTGAAGGTGTTTTCGCCGGGGCTGCGCTTCTTGGCATAATAGTAACCCAAAGCGGAGACTATGAAGGCTCCGATGGCATCCACAATGAGATCGTTCATAGTATCTATCAAGCCCAATCTGCTTTCGTAACTTCCGTCGGGGAGTAACAAGCCTCTGGCTTTCTGCATATTGCCGCCAATCAGGCTGTCCACTCCATACTCAAAGATTTCCCAAATGATTCCCACCATCAAGGCAAAGCAAAAACTAAAGAGAGAAATGAAGAAGGGACTGAGCTTCAGGTCTATATCTTTATCGCGGTTCAGCACATAGACCATGATGTAGCCCGTGAGTGCCAGGATCATTGCCGAGCTGCTGTGCAGCATTGTGTCCCACCAGCGGTATTTATAATAGAAATCCCGGATTTCTCCCAGATACATGCTGCCAAAGATAAAGAGCAGGATGAAGACTTGAAACAAGGGAGGAAGATGCAGCGAGTCCTTTCTGGAGAGATAGCTGGTGAAGATAAAGAGCACCAGCGTTAAGACTGAGCTGAGCATCAATTCCCAATCTCTGGAGATCAGATTGTAGACCACTGCACCGAAAGTTATGAGAATAAAGACAATCCTGAGATAGAAGATTAGTTTGGGCCAATCCGGCTTTTTCATGTATACCTCACATCAGGGAGAGGGGGTCGACGTCTGTGTAGGTACTGATCGAACCCCTCAGTTTAAACTTATCCATGATTTGTGCCAAACACTCCCGGATCAAGCCAGGATGGGCAGCTTTGATAATCAGGTGTTGACGGTAAAGGTTGTTCAAACGGCTGAAGGGAGCTGGAACTGGTCCCAAAAGTTGCAGCTTATCCTCTTCTATCCCAAAAGGTCTTGAGAGAAGGAAAGCCTCAAGCCTCTCCATTTCGGATTGAAGCAGCCCGGAATCCTTGCTTTGGAAGACAATCCTGGCCAAACGGAAAAAGGGCGGATACAAGAGCCGCTTGCGATAGCTCATCTCCTCGGTGGCAAAGGCCGGATAATCCTGATTGGCTGCGTGGGCAATGGCATAGTGATGTGGATTATAGGTCTGGATAATCACTTCTCCGGCATCTTCACCCCGTCCGGAACGTCCCGCCACTTGGGTAAGGAGCTGGAAAGTGCGTTCTGCGGAACGGAAATCCGGCACATTCAGAGAGATATCTGCATTCACAATACCCACCAGCGTTACTCCCGGGAAGTCCAACCCTTTGGAGATCATTTGGGTTCCCAACAAAATGTCCACCTCACGGGCTTTCATTTTGTCATACATGTGTTTATAGCGGTCGCGTTCCCGGGTGCTGTCCGAATCCATCCGGAGCAGCTTGGCGTCCGGAAAAAGCAGGGAGACGATCTGCTCCAGCTTCTGAGTGCCGGAAGCACCGTGGGAAAAGCTGTGTCCGCCGCAAGATGAGCACTTGCGGGGGCTGGGATAGTGGTTGCCGCAATAGTGGCAATGCACTTCCTCCCGATCCCGGTGGTAATACATGGAGATTTCGCAATTGCTGCACTTTACCAGTTCCCCACACTTGAGACACTGCAGGAAGGAGGAATATCCCCGGCGGTTTTGGAAGAGAATCACCTGCTGCTTGTTCTCCAAACGGGTCTGGATAGCGCTGATCAGCTCTCCGGTGAGCAGATTATCCATCTGTTCATCTCTGAGGTCGATGATGCGCACCTTGGGTAGAGTGAAGGACATGGGACGCTTCAAAAGCTTCTGCAGACGGTATTTCCCCAGCTCAGCATTGTGCCAGGATTCCAGCGAGGGTGTGGCACTGCCCAGTATCACCTGAGCGCTCTCGATCTTTGCCCTCACCACAGCAATATCTCTGCCATTGTAGCGGGGGGCAGTATCCTGTTTGTAGCTCTGTTCGTGTTCTTCATCTACAATAATCAGCCCAAGATTCTGCACGGGTGAGAAGATGGCGCTGCGGGCTCCGACCACCAGACGGCAGGCTCCAGCTTTAATCCGTTTCCATTGCTCCAGGCGGTCGCGTTCCGAGAGCTGGGAGTGCATGATGGCAAGGTTATCCCCAAATCGAGCCGAAAAACGATCTACCATCTGCGGAGTGAGGGCAATCTCCGGGATCAGGAAGATCACGGCTTTGTTTATGGTTAGATAGTCTGAGATGATTTCCAGATAAACCTCGGTTTTCCCACTGCCGGTGATGCCATAGAGCAGGTTGACATTGAAGTCTCCCTTACCCTGGCGGATAGCAGCGATGGCTGTTTCCTGTTCATCGTTTAAAACTATGGTCTTGGCAGCTTCTTTGCCGGGGACAATCAGCATACGGTGATCCAGCTTGCGGGGGTAGATTTCGATGACGCCTTTCTTCGCCAAAGCTTTAAGGCTGCTGTAGGAAACCAGGTGAGAGAGCTCAGCCAGAGGAATCTCTCCCTCGGCGGCTTCGATCAGGCTATAGGCTTCAAGCTGTTTAGCCGGGAGGATTGAGCTATCCGCAAGCTTTTCCAGCAGACGAACGTAATTCACGGTCTTCTGTTTATCTTTATGCGCCAGTTTACGTTTGAGTTCCACATAGCCAAGTGACTCGGCCAGCTCGGCCAGACGATAGACCGGGACCCGGGGATTGGCTTTGTGCAGCTCACTGAGGTTGTAGTATTGATCGTCCGGCAGCAGTCTTCGGAGTGCAACACATTCCTCGGGAGCTTCATTCTGCTCCAGCCAGCGGATCTGGGTGTCCAGATCAGGCTGCAGATAGGAAGGCAGACAGGCAAAGAGGACGCGTCCCAAGGCCGTATGGTAATACTCCGCCATCCACTCCGCCAGTTTCAGCAAGTTTGGGGCAAAGAGCGGCTCGGAATCCAGCACTTCTTCTATGGGCAGATACTTGATGTCCCTGGCAGAAAGCTGCCTCACTTCCTCTCCGGATATGCCCAATTGGAGCTTACGGTTGAACGAGACCAGCACTCTCAGACCCGGGGCAATTCTGGTCTCGGAACAATAGGTGAAATCCTTTGTTCCTATCTGCAAATGAACCTTGTTATAATACATAGAAGCAAGCCTTGGTTTTGTGACCAGCCTGTCAATTGAAAAGTGACCGGAGGATAAGATATAAAGAAAGGAGCTTCACCCGGGGGTAAAGCTCCTTTCAGGTTAGTTATATTGAGGCTAGTTTCTTCTGAATTGCATCACGAAACGGTACTTGGCCATTTCGGAAACGCTGAATCTCCAAGTCAGTACCTGTTGCTGTACCTTTTGCAGGAACTGAGTAGTGAGATCACCACTTTGGGGAACAACATCCGCAGCACGAACTGAACCATCATTACCTATATATAGGGTGATGGCGACAGACCCGGCCTGAGGCTGCACATTGTATTCTGCAACAAAGGCTTGGTTGATACGGCCTTTGAGGCTGTTCACACGGGCAGCGATAGTGGCATAAGTCGCCTGAGATTCTGCCGGTGCACTCTGGATGCTGCCTTCGGATACAGTTGCTACGCTTTGAGTCGTGAAGCTGGTCTTCACACTCTGCTGAGCAGCAGTCTGAGCCACAGGACGTCCGATCGGAGCTACTCTGCTGGCATCACCTGTTACCACAGCCACTCCGCCCTGAGGACGGATGCTGGTGCCGGCAACATTGGGACCGCGGGTTGCGACAGCGCCCAGATCAGCCCCTGCCACAGATGTAGCACCGGGGTTGAAATTGGCAGCAATACCGCCACCGGGTCCGGAAGCTCCAGGACCACTTGTTCCACTGCCACCGGGTCTTCCACCGGGACGAGTGGCACCAAAGACTTCAGAGCCGGTTACCGCAACGACCTGCATGGGTCTTTGGGTAGCACTGGCATTGAAATCACCCAGTCCAAAACTGGCTGCAGCAGAACCGGCTGTGCCTTGGGTAGAACCGGTTTGGGATCCGGGACGGGCTTGTTGCCCGGTTTGGGCCTGTTGCTGTTCTTGTCCGGTTTCTGCAGGTGTTTCCGGTTCTTCGGCTTCAAAGGTGGAAGTTTGGGCTTCCACGGCAGGGGTCACTCTGGTGGCCAGTTGTTGTAAACGGGCTTCCAGATCTGCCACTCCTGTATCAGTCGGCTTGAGCCAGAGGTCATAAACCAGAATGAAGAGGATAGCTAAGGCAGTGATACCAAACATCATGGCGCGGTTGAATCTCTCAGTGCTGGAGAGTTCTGCACGACGTGAGTATTGAGCCACAACCTGTCTCTGCTCTTCAGTCAGAACACTTACCCAGGGCTCACTGAATTCAAACTTGATCTCCCAATCCGGGTTCAGGGCTACTGAACCGGTCATATCCGGGCTAAGCTTGAGGCTATTACCGGTGAGGATCTTGTTGCTGGTCAGATAAGCCTGATCCACTTCCGTGCCACCTTTTACGCAAGATACCTTGCTGCCGGGAACAAGCTGGAGATAGAAATCTCCTCCGGAGGCGGTGAGGAAGAGGTGTTTATCCGGGAATTTGGGATCCAGGATCTGCCAAAAGAGATACTTGTTTGAACCAATAAAGAGCTTATTGGTGAAGTCGCGTCCATATTTGGCTATGTCCAGGTTTTTGCCTTTATAATTCAGCTTGAGGTTTAGTAATGTTTTTGCCACTCTATACCTCCTTACCTTGCACCAGCGACGCCACCGGAGAACCAGGTGGGGTCACTGAGAGTTGAGAAATAAACATATTGGAATGATGCCTGAGTGCCAATCTTGACCATCTCGCTGATATACTGGCAGGGAATCTGTTCATCTGCCTGAATCAATAGACATGGCTCATTATTGGCGGGGCGATCAAAGATCTTTTGCGCTTCCATTCCAAGGTAATTGAAGATAGCTTCACGCTTGGAGGCATTATCCAGAATCTCAGCAAGAGTTCCAAAGGACAGGGATTCAGTCCCCAGATATATCTGATCCGGGTACATCCTCACCACCATGGTGGAGCCTTGAGCGATAAGCTGTTCATTGGTGATGGTGGAGGGGAATCTCATGTTTGCCGGGATAGTGACTTTTTGAGCTTCCATGGAAACGTTTTTGATCAGGAAAACCAGAATGATAGTGAGGACGTCCAGCAGCGATGTGATGGACAGCCCTGCAGTATCATCAAACTTACGGCGTACACGACGGTTCTTACTGCCATCAGAAGAGAATCTGCTTATGTTACTCATATTCAACCTCTTTGATAGTAAGAAACTTTGGGTACTTCGTAGTGAACATTCACGAAGGTATTCACTTTGCAGAGGTCGATGGTTTTCATCAGAGCTCCGTATAACACTTCAGGATAGACCAGGACATTAATATCACGCAGTTCAGGATTTCGGGAACGCAGGCTCTTCAGGTTGCTGTCCAGCCTGGTCCAATCAAATTGACCATTCACAGCGGGTATTCTTTGAGGATCGACGCCAGATTCCCGGATTTCAAAGCCCTTGAAAAGGCCCCGGGCTTCGTCGTTTGTGTCCATAATGATTACCTGTACTTTTTTGATATCTTGTCCGCCGCCGCCTGCGCTGTTATCTGCTCCGCCACCACCGCCACCGGTAGAGGTGAAATTCAAGGCAACCAGGGCCACTTGACTTATCACCAGCATTAATAGCAAGAAGGGAATAATCGCCAGGAATAAGTTCATTATCGGCACCAGATCAGGTTGTTTTGGTTCCGATGCGGCCTTTTGGTTCCTTCCGGCAGAAGGACGATATGCCATAATACTATTCCTTTATTGAAGTGGTGATTTGGTTGATAAGCTTTACGCTGAATTCGTCGATATCGTTGATGATGTTTTGGGCGCGAACCAGAAGTCCACCCTTGATAAGTGTAAGCGGGATAGCGCCGATCAGACCCATAGCTGTGGTACCGATAGCGGTCTTGATACCCTTGGTAAGTTCTTTGTTCTTATCTGCTTCGGCAGCCACATCGAGAGCTTTGAAGGCCTGGATAAGACCCCAAATGGTTCCCAGAAGTCCCAGGTAGGTACAGATCTGAGCCAGAAGGTCAAACCAGAACAAACCGGCGTCGAGTTTGTGAACGGTTTGCAGCACAGCTTCATCAAAGGCGTTTTGCACGGATCTGCTAAGCTCTTCGCCTTTCTTTCCGCTCTTACGGGCATCTTTGAAAACCATCAGGCCACTCCAGAAGATGAAGCCCATGGTGGTGTTCTTGAAGCTTTCAGAGATCTTGGTGGCTTCATCGATCTGGTCGTTTTTGATGTAGCCTTTAAGTTTCAGATAGAACTTACCGGCATCGATCTTCTCACGAACATAGAGCTGAATGTAGCGAACTATTGCATAGACTAAACCAATAATGAAGGTCAGGAGGATCAGATATCCCCAAAAGCCACTGTCTTTAAAAATCTCACCGGGGGTGATAGAGATATTTGCCTTAGCCGGTGCGGGGGCTTGTTCTGTTCCAGTAGTAGCCATAGTCTCTTCTGTGGTTACAGGGGCTTGTCCTTCAGCAGCTTGCGCACATAACACGCCAATGCCTAAAACGAGGACTAATAAGACGATAATGATGTTCCTTGCGTTCATTTTGACTCCTTTCGCCAGTTTTTTATTAGATTAACGCTTTTTTCTATGATGGTTTGTTGGTTGAACTTGTAATCAAACATACCCACAGGAGGAGTTGTGTTTGTCTTGGTTGTGACAACTGTGATGGAAGGGATGAGATCCTTGATGTTGGTCACAATGGTCTCACCTTCGCGGGTACTGATTCGGTCAAAGGCAGCTCTGGGATCAGCCTGTTGCGCCCAGATAAGGCCAAGACTAAATGCCAGCAGGATGAACAAGAGAATCTTTTTACTCATTTCAATCACTCCTGTATGGTTTTCTTGATGGTGATATCAGCCAGGAAACCTCTGAAATCTGTGTTGTTATTCACAACAAATCTCAAGGTGTTTCTGCCTGAAACTACGTTTTGAGGATCAATTAGTATCCGGTTGGAATAGTAAACTCTGGGCTGATCTTCATAGTAGAATTCTTCAGCCGTGGCTATCTCCACTCCATTCAGATAAACAGTTGCAGTCTGAGGTGCAACCATATCTATAAAACCTTCACGGAAAGTTGTGGCAACGTCGAAGCTGGTCTCGAAAACCAGATTGTCTGAACGAGCTGCGCTTTCATTAACCCATATTGGTGATGCGGTTGTATTCTCCAGATCCAGTATATTGGCTTTATCGATGCCGAAACCGGATGCGGCAACCGCAGCAGCAGGGCTTTGTTCCCCGGTTTCAGGATTGAAGCTTGATACCGTCCAGCTTGGGTTTGAAACAAGCTTCACGGTTTCCACCGGCACGGCTGTGGCAAGACGCTCACGATCCATTACGAGCTGTAAGCTCAGGCATAGATCAAAGGCTTGCGTAGAGGTATTGGGTATCGTCATCTGAATCCTGTTCTCACCCTCTGTCCAGGAAGCTTGATCGATCATCAGAGCAAATCTGGTGGTCATGGCTTCACCGGCTGTAAGTGTATCGGCAGGTACGTAGGCAGGAGTGACAGCTCTGCCATTGATCATTACTTCGGCATCATAGGGGAATACCATCTGAATGAAACCGAAGTCCGGCTGGATTCTGGTGGTAATGGTTTTACTGAGAACCAATGAATTATTTCCCGGGATGCTGATCTTGCCCATGGTGACTCCGTTGGGAGAGGTCACGCTGGAAATCAGATTCAGCCTTCCACCCTCTGCCAGGCTAAGATCCCATTCTGTATTCAGGGGGTACTCATCCACTTGGTAAGAAGGCTCTACAGACCATTCGGCCAGCTTGGTCTTGGCACGGTTTGTATAGGCATCCCGATAACCGGCCATATAATAGGTATTATAGGTCTGTAGATACATGCTGTAGGCTGCATTCAGATATTCACTGGTGTATTGGGCTGCAAAAGCGCGCATCGTGGTCACCAGTTCATTGTATTCCTCGGCACTCATCTGATTGCGGTTTCTATAGGGGGCAAATTCATTGGCTGTCTCAAAATAGCGTTCCACTTGAGTATCGATGGCATACTTGGCATGTTCGTTGATTCTGCCGATCAGATCAAGAGCTCTGACTCTGCGGGTGTTATCCAGCTCGAACTCACTAGTGGTATTCAACAGAGCCAACACACGGTTCACTTCTGCCGTTACGATGGGTTGCAGAGCGGGAACGCGGTTCGGACGGCCTCCGAAGAGGTGTCTTTGCCAGGTTGTATTGGGATTCAATGTAATCAAAGCTCCCGGACTGCGGCTGATGAAGCCGGTGCGTTCCAGATTGGATAGCTGTGTATCGAACCTTCTGTAGAAGGCAATCTGCGCCTGGATACGATCATACTCTGATTGTGCTTGGGTAAAAGCCTGATAGACTGCTTCGGTTTCGAAGCTTAAGCCTTCACGCTTGTAAGCATTCTCCATGCGGGTAAATTCATCCCGCTTGGCGAAGACCACAGGCCAATTCTTGTTGATATAAGCGGCGTCGAAATCGGCAGCCAGTTTTCCCAAGCGGGCATCGGCCAAACGCTTGTAGTAGCCGGAAAGGTTACGATCTTTACGGAAGATATCCTTGGCATACCGTTCGTAGGAAAGAGTGTCTCCCGAGGCCCAATAATGATCTGCCAAGCCTTGCATAAAGACAATGGTATTGGGGTGATTCGGGTAGCTCTGAATGAAGTTTTCAAAGTGGCGATTGCGCTCTTCCACCTGATTCTCATTGATGTAGATACTGATAGCCCAGAGATAGATCTCATCGGCGGTTGTGCCACCTGTTTCGATGGTGTTTTGCTTAGCTCTGTCATAGAGCTCAAGGTATTTTTGAGCAGCCAGCAGCTTGGTCTGAGGATCATTCTTTAGAGGCTCAATGGCCAGAAGATGCAGATTAAAAGCTTCAAGGCTATTGGGATAACGGGCGATGAAGCTGTCTTTGATACGCTGAGTTTGGGCTTGATCTTGCATCAGGCTGTCTGCCAGGCCCCAGGCTTTGAAGTTCAGGGCATAGACTTCGGCCTTATCTGTTCTATCAGCAGCCAGTTGCATCAGGATATCGATGGCATTTTGGTATTGGCCGGCCTTGATGTAAGCTTCCTGAGCAAGGTTTTGATATCCCAGATATCTTTGGGGGTTGCTTTCACGGTATTCGGCAGCCATACGCAAGTAGTCTTGAGCTGCTGTCTGAAAATCGCCGGCGGCTTCTGCAGCTTCAAACTTGTTTTGGATTTGGATCAGTATCTGATTCTGAATCAGAGCTGCATCCTGAGAATCCGTGGCCAGAACCAAAGCCTGGCGATAAGCTGCTTCGGCATCAGTATAACGATTCTGGGAAGATGCTATGTCGGCCAGCTTCAGATAGAGATCTCTTTCAATGGTGTCACTGATGGCATCGCCCTGCTGAAGCAGACGTAAATAGTAAGCCTGAGCGTTGGCGAGGCGGCCTCTCTGGACGTTCATATCACCTAAGCTCATCAGAGTCTGGAAAGCAAGTTGCTGATTCTCGGGATTCAGATTTTCCGGACTGATGGCACTGGCTACAAAGCGGAGAGCGGCACCTTCATAGAAACCATAGAGGTCATCTGCATTCTGAGGGATGCCAGCCATGGGGCTGTAGCCGGATTCTGCATATCTGGGGGCTTGATCATCCAGCAAGCTTTGAGCAAACCTAAAGGCCAGTCCTTCATACTGGAAGCTGGCTTGAGAGGGATTTGTATCATTATAGGTAGTCAGGATAGCGTAGGCATCGTACCAATCCTTGGGGGAATCGGAGCTCTCGGCCAGCACAGCACTGTAATCTGTGATGTTGTTTTGCCATTCCTGTTGTCTGGCGGCAAGACGTCCGGCATGGAGTTCTCCAAATCCCGCCCACTTGGAAACGTGTTCCCTGTATGCATTGAAAGCTGCTTGTCTGTCTGCTTGGGTGGCGTTTTGATTGCTGATTGCCTGAGAGAAGTTGTTGATCAGGCGTCTTTCCATCGTGGCATAAGCAGAATCGATTAGAGCAAGCTGATCTCCAATGGCAGGGTTATTGCGATTGGTCTGGAACCAAGCGGACTGGGAACTGTAGTTATCAATGAGATATTGATATTGGTTAAATCTGTAGGTATTGGGACTCATCACTGTGGCTTGACGGTTGGCAGGAAGTTCTTGATAGAATTGGTTGTAGAGTATCACAGTCTGGTGAATACCGGCAGGATTATCCAGGGTTCTGGGCATTCTGCGGATTTTCGCCATCAGGAAGTCCCTGGCTTGCAGGGGAGATCCCAGTTCCTGGCTCTTCTGCTGAGCAGCGCGATCATAAATGCGGGCCAGAACAGTATCATCTTCATAATCAACCAGGAAGGCCTCTAGCTCAGCTCCTTGAGCAGTGGCTTCAAAGTCCTCACCGTCCAAAGCTATCAAAGCGAAGGAGATATTATCTACTGCTGCATCCTGATAGTCTTGAATCAAGCCGGGATCGGTGATAACTCCGGTTTTGATACCCATCAGCAGGGCAGCATAGTCATTTATAGCATTTCTGTATCCAGCATTGCCGCCATAATTCATGTAAATAACACCTCGCTGATAGAGGGCTTCAAAGTGGCGGGAGTTGGAAGCGTCTGCCACCAAAGGATTCAGATTGCTCAGAGCAAGGTTATAATAGGTATCCGGAGTGGTGGAATCGCTGGCCAGAAGGAAATACATGGCCGCAAGGTGAAGGTGGGATTCATCCATGAGAGCAGCATCTGCATTGAGGTCAATAACCTGTTGGAACGCTGCAATTGGCTCGGAGAAACTGCTTTCGTGGAATTTCAGATCATTGCTATATGTCACGGCAGTGGGATTAGCTTCAAAGAAAGCAGCTCTTCTGGCGTCCATAGCATTGATGGCTGTATTCATGCCTAGGAAACCGATGTTATAATTGACCTTATCAGCCAGAGCATAGGTGGGATTCACCTCTTTTACTCTTTTGTAACTGGCAAGTGCAGCACTGGGATTATTCGGATCCAGGGCATACTGGAATTCGGCTATGTTGTAATACAAGTCTGCAAGAGAGACCAGGTATTCACCTGTGGGCTGCATAAAACCCTGGAAGCCAGGATAATCACGCACGAAGCGCTGAGCTCTCATGACGTAATCCTGCTTGTCACGGTTGATCATATCAAGCAGAGCTACGTTTTCATCATAGCTGATAGAATTCAGGTTTGCGAGACGTCTCTGATCTCTGTATTGAATCAGCCTGAAGTCTCTCTGAAGAGTCAGGTAGCTGTAAAGCGATTCAAACACTGTGGCGTTCTCAGTTAAAACTGCATCGGAAAGCTCAAGATTGGAGGGTAGACCAACGGCCATGATTCGACGGCGTTCCAACCCCTGCAGGGCATACTGAACTTCATTAATGCCGGTTTCCAGAGTTATCTGCTGTCTTAAGGCATCTATATAGCTATCAATTACAGTGTCATAATGTGTTTTCCAAACGTTATCCTGGGTAAATCTGGCATAGTATTCATCATATTGCCCCAAAAGCCTGATGGATTCATTAAGATAGGTTTCTCGTTTGGAAAGGAAATCCGCTCTTTGTTCGGCAGTGATATCTGTGGTATAGCTCAGTTCCACGTCGATCAGTTCAACCGCATGTGCATATATAACGGATGCTCCAATCAGATCCAATAGGATTTTGGTTTCAACATCCAGGTAGTAGGCGTATTCGTCGCCATAAGAGGATTCCACAGTCCCAAAAACGCGATCGATCTTCTCAACCAGGGCAGAGAAATAAACATGACTTTCATTAAGAGAGCTCAGGACGTTTTCACTGGCTGCTTTGCGCTCGTTTATCCAGTTCTCGTTTGTAGTATAACCGGCGATTGTGCTTCTAAGAGAATCCAGCAGTGCCATCTCTCGGTCTTTGGTGCTAACTAATTCGTCATAGCGGATAAGACCCTCGAGAGGCAGCAAATCCCCATAGAGTATTCCCAAATCTGCCTTGATGCCATCGACGCTGGCGGCAAGAGCGTTAGCTCTCTGCAAATCTGGCCTAGTGAAGAAAGGATCTGAGGCAACAGCTTGGATTCTCTGAGCCAGTGCCTGCTTCCGGGGAACTATCTGGTTTGTAATGAGGTCCCGGGTGCGGGTAAATTCTGCCAGTTTGGTTGCGATAGCTGCAGAATCCCCCATGGCCGCTGTCATATCCGTCCACAGGAAGTTATAAAGGAGCCCTGCTCTATCTTGTGAAGCATTATTCATCAGAGAGCTCAAGAGTTGATTTGCGGCAGTTCTGCTGTTTGCACTGTTATCCTGCATCTGCATGAGATACAGAAGATAAGACATTGCAGGATGATCATCAGTGATCCGGGAGCTCTGGATCAAGGATTTGTAGTATTGGTAAAGATTTTCGGGGGCCTGTTGATAGGCCAGCAGATGACCCTTTAGATAAGCAACTTCCTTGGGTGAAAAAGGCCTGTATTCGGCGGAGAAGCTTAGCTGGTCATCCAGCATGGTAGAGACCGTATTAACGGCCTGGATGGCTTGATTGGGATCTTGACGGTAGAGAACAGGGAGGGTTTCAGCGACCTCAATGATTACGTCGATATATCTATCACGTTCTCTTTGTATCTCCAGCCGTAGTTGATCCGGACTCAAGGCTGGTCTAGCCTGTGCCCATAAGCCAATTGTCAATGACAGAGTAAAAGCGATGAGTACTATCACTCTTTTGAAGTTTTTCATATCCCAGCTCACTTATAATTAATTAGCTAACGCTGTTACCGGGTAAAGGGATTCAGGTTGCGGGGGTACCGCAACCTGAACCTATTTGTTCAATAGGAAGCATGAATACTTGACCTACACACTATATCAGTTTTAGAAAGATCAGGGGTTGGGGGTTCTCAGAGAATTAATCCAGTTACGAAGTTCCTGCAGTGAGTTCTCGGCTCTGGCTCTCTCCTGTTGGAGGCGTTGAAGCTCTGTAACCAGTTCCTGCATTTCGGGGGTGGGGGTGCGAACCACTGGAGGTGTAACGGGGGGATTCGTTATAGCCACTTCGGTGCCGGTCTGAGTTCCGGTGTCACCTGTTACCACTGTTCCAGTGTCTCCGGGCTCTGTTCCGGTGTCGCCAGTAACGACTGTTCCATCATCTCTGGTTTGAGTTCCGGTATCGCCTGTAACCACAGTTCCTGTATCTCCGGGCTCTGTTCCGGTATCACCTGTCTGAATGCCATCATCCATAGGATAATCAACCACATATTGACCATCATCGTAGGGAGTCAGATCGTTGGCAGAAGCGAGCTCGATCAGGTCCGGACGGCGTCTTTTGGTGCTGGCAAACTGGTCAAAGAGATAGGAAACGCTGAAAGCAGCACGAATATCTTTCTCATAGCCATTGCCTTCGGATTTCTTGAAGAGATTCTCAATAGCCTGGTAACCCAGCTTGAAGGAGAAATTATCCCATGTGTACTTCATACCGCCGTTGAAATCACGGCCGTCATATTCTCCAAGCATGGAGAAATTGTTGAAGGGAGACACCTCGATCGAGGCAAAGGATCCGGAGAAGATTCTGGAGCGGGAAACCTGGCCAACGAATCTGTGCATGCCAACGCCAAGGTTGAACATGCTGTGGACTCCACCGATTACGGCTTGTTTGGATACCACCACATATGGAGAATAGGCTTCGTAGTCTGCTGCATCAGGGTGTGCATCTCCATCAAAATTGCTGTTAAAATAGTCTGTGGCGGGCATATCCTTAAAATCAGTTGGTACCGGGGAGAAGATATTCTCCAAACCCACGGAGACCTGAGGATATTTCAAGGTTTCCTGCAGGAGCTTGATTTTCAGGTTGGCAAAGAATACATCATCCCCGCCATAAAGACCCAGCTCGATCTGATCGAGAATACCGACACTAAGCATTCCGTAAGGAACATAGTGCAGATCGATGTCTCGGGTCTTTCTGAGGTAATTCACAAATTGGATTTCGGCTGCTTTATTCGGCAAGATGTAAGCATCCGGAGTACGCAGCATTCCCATGGTCTGGAAAGGAGCAGCGTCTAACACGCTAAGCATTGCTGCCAGAACAAGTAGGCTCAATATAACTTTTTTCATACTTCCCTCCACCTTTCGGTGTAGATTTTATTGTTATTCTAGATTATCGTTGACCGCATATGCGTCAAGCTTTTTCTTGCGCTTATGGATATACCAAATAAGAAAGAACTATTCGAAACCGGCGAACGTATTGCGCAAGTATACCTGATATCAAAAGGCTATCAGATATTATCCCATAACTACCGCCGGCAAACGGGAGAAATCGACATCATCGCCAGGCACCAGAACACTCTGGTTTTCGTTGAAGTCAAGACCCGTTCCTTTCACTCTATAAGCTCGGCCTTGGGGAACGTTTCCTACCCCAAGCAAAAGAAGATCAGTAAAACGGCACTACTATATATTAACTCAAATCCTGATCTGAACAATCTGAATACAAGATTCGACATCATCGTCGTCTTCTTCAATGCAAAGGACAATGACTATTCTGTCAAGCACTTTATCGACGCATTTCTGCCAATTCTCGATTACTAGTTGCTCAATTTCGACATATCAAAATCCTCACCCAAGTAATCCAGCCAGGAGGGATTGGTGCTTTCCATCTGATCGTTGTTCACATACATGATACGAAAATTCCCAGACATCTGGAGGTCAACAAACAGATATACAGCGTTGGGACGGCTGCGGTATTTCCATATCTGGTAATCTTTTCGGACAAAGCGGGTTTCGTCCGAACTCTCGCCGTTTTCAATCTCATCCGGCGCTCCATTTCGGATATAAATCCTGCCCCGGTCAGTTGTCCAGCCCGGTTGGAAATGGGAAAACCGCGTATTACTGTACTCTACCCTCTGACGGATCTGGTCGATCGCATCAGTTACAGTGGTCTGCATCTGGCTGGCTTGTTCTGCCCAGAAGCTATTGATGAAGTTGCGCTTAGCGGTAATGCTCAATGTCGCCCAATCGGAAGGAACCCGATTCCCGATAAAGTAGCGGATTAATCTCACTTCTTCCTCTGGATCAGGCATCAGGAAGTTGTATGTATCCACCTCTTCCTGGATGGCAAATTGGAACTGCCTCTGCTCTTCACGTTCACCTAGCATCAAGGTTAATGTCCCTGAGTAAGCCCCTGCCGGTAAATCACTTAGTGGTATCCGTAGTGTTATTCCCTCCAGATCGGATCCCAGGTTCATATCCCGAAACAGATCAACCACCAGCGAATCTCCCCGCTCCACATCCATAGTCAAAAAGGCAGTTTCCGTGCGGTCATCCGGTTTGGAATAAACCTCAAAATAGAGATGCAGAAAGTCAGTTTCTGCCACATTGAACAGTCCGGATGGCTCGCTTTTATAAAGCTTTCCATTCCTGCGGAACTGATTCAGGTACTGCGTAGTGTCTGCCTGAACCTGGCTGCTTAGTTCAAGATCGCTCAAGAGCGCAGTTTGGGGAAGAGCAGTAAGATCTATCGTTCTGCTAAATGTACGGTTAGAATTCCTGTCCACGACATTGAAGCTTAACCGATGCTCTCCGACCGGGAGTGCGTAGCTTAGCCTGTTCAGATAAGACTTTCTGGCAGAACCCGCATCGACTCTGTTTCTGATTCCCACGTTGTCCATGTAGTCCTGTGAAAAAATCACACTATCTGCATTTGAGATGTTGACAGATATCGACAGCTCCGCAAAAAAACCTCCGTGTTGGGCCAAAAAAGTTAGCGAGCGATAGGGAATCTGATAGTCCACGAAAACCATATTATTCAGATTCCTGTCCAAATATCTATGAGCTTCCACAAACATACTCAGAGTGTTCGCCCAGATCAGACCTGCCACCAAAACCAGCAGGATGCAAAGTAAAGCCTTCTTAGTATTCATCTTCAGAGTTCCTCAGAGTGTATCTGCCAAATCCGCCTTCATCCACGAAGACAAACTGCAGATTCTCGGTATAGTATTGCCAAATAATGTAGGGCGGAGTGTCCAGAGGCAAGGGCTCTGCCCGCACTTCGTCCGGTTCTCCATACTTTATATATATCCTTCCCCTATCGGAGCGCCAGCCCTTCAGCCGGCTATGGATCGTGTATCTTTCATCTGCAATCATAACGCGCTGGTAAAACAATTCCCGGGTCTCATTTCGCAGGGTTCCCGGGCTGGGATCATGCAGAACCCAGAACTGCTCGATTACTTCTGCCATTTGAGCTCTTGGAACCTGCCGAAGCACCTGCCATTCATTCTGAGTTGCTATATAACGAAGCTGATTTATCTGGTCTCTCAGGCTATAGCTTTGTCCATAAGCAAACCATTGGCTGTAGAGAAAAGCATCCATGTTGTAACGGATGTTCTCTTCGTAAAATACCACCTGCAGTTGATTTTCCTGTGAAGAATCAAGTATTTCCTTGATATCGATTATCAGAGGGGAGGTGGGCTGCAGTACAGAAAGCTTGGATGTCCCGGAGAAGACGCCAATACTATCCGGCTGAACCAGGAAACGTTGGTGCAGTTCCAAAGCCTGAAGATCACTGAGCTCCGGTATCACGGACGGAATAAAGGTAATATCATCCCGCTTGGCATAAAGATAGGCCTCACCTCTCTCCGTGCCGGTGCTCCCTATCCGGAATTGCCTTTGCAGTTCCAGATTACCGCCCACCGACCTGTTTCTTAGCCTGATCTGCATCTGATACGAGCCGGGAGCTAAGTCCTGACTGAAACTGTGCGGGATGGCTGTATCACGCAGCCATTCTTTTTTCTGAAAGGTTAGCTGCACACTTCGGCTATAGACAGAGCGCCCTCTGGAATTGCGTAAGTTTATGGACATCTGGTAAACGGACTCAGAGGTTCCGGCCCTGAAATTTATGCTGTTATAGGGTATAAGCAGCAGGAAATCAGTCTGCTGGGGATACTGCTCAAAGACCAGTTCCTGTCCTGCTAAAACGCTAAAGCTCAGTAGCAGCAGGGTTAGGCTAAGAATTCTTGGCACTGTTTCCTACCTTCAAGCTAAAAGTTATCTGCTGATCTTCCAGCCAAGCCAAAAATCCATTGGTGGGGAAGAACGATTCCTGTGCCTCAAAGGTGAAGCCCAGTGGATTATCCTGATCCTCCAGATGGAGCACAAGCTTGAATCCGCCCTTATGTTTCAGAAGCTTCCTGCCCAATTGGCTGTTTATCTCAGCATTGAGGTTTGCTCCGGGTAAACTGAGCCGGATTTCCCCAAAGAGCACATTGGGAAGCTCATCAAAAGGCACAATCATGTCCGGCATCAAACGCAGAATCCCATCATCATTTCCATTGTAACCGCTCCGTGACCCAAACACAAAGTAAAGCTGTCCCACGCAGATCGTGCCGGCAAACTTGGTATAATCCCGGTTAAAGAGAGGCACTTCAAACTTGCCCAGGAGGTCTTCAAATTCCACAAAAGCAATGGGATTTCCCTTGTTGTCTTTCTTCTTGGAGATGGCCGTCACTATACCTGCCAGAATAAGTTCATCCCCATTCCTGGCTTTGGCGTTCTGAGAATTGCTGGTGCTAAGATGCTTGATCAGAGCGGTATATTCGTTGAGCGGATGCCCGGAGACATAGAAGCCCAGAACCTCCTTCTCACGTTCCAGTTCATGCAGATAGGTCCAGGGAGCTTCCATGGGCAGAGGAGGGTTGAAATCCTCTTCCTCGTCTGTGATCAGGTCAAACAGCGAGGTCTGCCCCCGCTTGCGATCGCGCTGCTCTCCACTGCTGAAGCTCAGAGCTTGCTCGATGGCTGCCCACTTTTGGCTGCGTTCTCCTTCCAGTTCGTCCATAGCTCCACTAGCAATCAGGCTTTCCAAGGTGGTTTTATTGACGGCTGTGCTATCCAGCCTGGAGCAAAACTCAAAAAGATTGGAATATGCTCCTTGGGCTATTCTATCTTCGATGATAGCCTCAATGGCTGCTTCCCCCAGATTCTTAATTGCCCTGAGGCCAAACAGAACTTCCTTGCCGTGGACAGAGAATTCGTCCAAACTCCGGTTGATATTGGGTGGGATAATCTTGATACCCATGCTGCGGCAGACTTCTATCAGGCTGGGAATTTTACCGGGATCATCTTCCAGCGAGAGCAGAGCAGCCATAAACTCCACCGGATAATAGGCCTTGAGATAGGCTGTTTGATAGGCCACCAGAGCATAACAGGTGGCATGGCTTTTATTGAAGGCATATTCGGCAAAGTCCAGCCATTCCAGCCAGATCTTCTTGAAAATAGCCTGATCCACTCCCTTGGCAGAAGCCCCTTCATAGAACTTCTGCTCAAATTTCTGCATCAAATCCATCTGCTTTTTACCCATGGCTTTACGCAGGGTATCAGCATCGGCTCCGCTTAAGCCTCCCATCTCCCGGGAAATCTGCATCACCTGTTCCTGATAAACAGTCACACCGTAGGTTTCTTTGAGGGCATTTTCCACCAGAGGATGCTCAAATCTTACCTTCTCCCGGCCGTGTTTACGGGCAATATAGGTATCGATAAAGCGCATTGGACCAGGACGGTAGAGCGCCACCATGGCGATCAGATCTTCAAACTTATTGGGCTTCAGATCCATCAAATACTTGGTCATGCCATCGGATTCAAACTGGAACACGCCCTTGGTCTCTCCTTTGGAAAGCAAGCTAAAGACCTTTTTATCTGTGAGTGGTATCTTCTCGATATCGATCTCGACATTATGGCTGTCCCGCACCAAAGCTACGCATTTCTTGATGATAGTGAGTGTCTTCAGGCCCAGGATGTCCATCTTGAGCATCTTCAGATCATCCAGCCATTTGCCTTCGTATTGCACCAGAACGGCGTTATCGCCTCCCTTCTGCACACTGCAGGCCAGAGGCACATAATCCGTCAAATCTCCAGGTGCGATCACCAAGCCGGCGGCATGGATGCCTATCTGCCGGATCAATCCTTCCAGTACCAGACTGTATTTATAGATGCTTTGATAAAGCTCATTAGCATTTATAGCCTCGGAAAATTCCAGGTTGCTGCGATAGGCATCTTCCAGAGATTTGGCATTTCCGGGGATCAATTTGGTAAGCGCATTGGCTTCTGAGGCTGGAACAGAGAGCACTCTGGCCACATCCTTGATCACGGATTTGGCACCCAAGGTGCCAAAGGTGATGATCTGCGTAACGCTCTGGCGTCCATATTTCTGCACCACGTAGTCAATCACTTTGGAACGGCCTTGGGCACAGAAATCGATATCAATATCCGGCATGCCGATACGCTCTGGATTCAGGAAGCGCTCAAAAAACAGGCTGTATTTGATCGGATCTATTCTGGTGATATCCAAGAGATAAGCCACGATGCTGCCGGCAGCGGAACCACGTCCGGGCCCCACCGGCACATCCTGTTTACGGGCATTGTCTATCAGGTCTTTAACCACCAGGAAGTACCCATCAAAACCCATGCGGTTGATCACGCCCAGCTCGAAATCTATCCGTTCTCTGATCTCGGGACTCATGCCATTATAGCGCTTTTCGGCTTCCTCATAACACATGGCTCTGAGATATGCGCTCATGCTTTCATACTCGGGAGGAGTCTCTATCTCGGGTAGCAGAAACTTGTCGTAACGTAACTCCAGATTGATTCGCTCGGCGATTGCAAGAGTATTGGCATATGCTTCTGGGACCTCGGGGAAGAGCCCGGCCATTTCCTCCGGACTCTTGAAATAGAGCTGGGTGGTGTTATAACGCATACGTCCGGGATCATTGAATTGCTTTCCGGTCTGAATGCAAAGCAGGATGTCGTGCGCTTCAGAATCTGCCTGATGCAGATAGTGGCAGTCATTGGTCAGTACCAGCGGTGTATTGGTTTCCCTGGCCAGCCTGATCAGTTCCGGCATTACCTTCTGTTCTGCTTCCAGACCATGATCCTGGATCTCCAGATAGTAACGGTCGTCAAAGATGCCTTTGTACCATTCCACAGTATCTTTGGCCTGTTTGTAGCGTTCATTGTAGAGCAGTGAGGGGATTTCACCCTTGATGCAGGCAGAAAGGCAGATCAAGCCTTCACTATGCTGCTGCAGCAGGGCTTTGGAGATGCGGGGTTTATAATAAAAACCATCGATAAAGGAGCGGGAGGAGAGCTTCATCAGATTGCGGTAGCCATCGTAATTCATCGCCAGCAGGATGAGGTGGTGACGTGTCTCATTTTTGGATTCGTCACTGCAGATATCCCCTGAGATGATATAGGCTTCAATGCCCACAATCGGTTTGATTCCGGCTTTCTTGGCCTGTCTGTAAAAGTCTATGGCGCCATAGAGATTGCCATGATCCGTGATAGCCACGGCAGGCATCTCGTATTCCAGAGCCAGCTTGATCATGCGATCAACCCGGCAGGCACCGTCCAAAAGACTGTATTGGCTGTGATTATGCAAATGCACAAAGGACATATTTAGCTCCACTTCTCTCTGGAGATTAGCTTTTGGATTTTCCCGAATCTGTCAAGTGAGAATCTGGTCTTGGACAATCAGATTTAGGTTGAGGGTTGCAGTTGCGCCACAGTCCCGAGAGCCTGGAAAAATAGAACGCAGATAACGCGGATTGAACGGATTATTCGGATTTGATTAAAAGGTCTGTATGAAGTAAGTTACTCCTGCAATCCGTAGAATCTGTTCAATCTGCGAAATCCGTATTTAGACTATCCAGTAAATCCTGTAATCCTTAAATCCTTGGAAAAAAAACACGCACCACTCCATCACTTCACCACTTCACCACTCTTTCCCTTACAGCCTGGTAAAAGCTTTTACGGTTATCTCTTTCCCGCTTCTGATCCTCAGGAAATACAAGCCTGGGGCACAGATTCCACCCTCGGTATCTTTGCCGTCCCAGATCAGTTCAGTTTCATTAAGTTGTTCCCCTGAAAAGCGTTTCACCACTTGTCCACGGAGATTGTAAAGTTCAGCCCTGCTTCCAGGTTCCACAGCTTTATCCAGCCGGAAATTAACCTGAGCCTGGGAAGGATTGGGATATACTGCTATTGTTGCCGGTGTGTGGTTCTGTGCAGGGTCGATATTGCCAACGCTGGTGCCGTTGGTTTTCACAATCCAGGTATAGGTCTGAGCTGCGGGAGGAAGAGTGTAATCTCCAAAATTGATGGTTGCTGCATTGTTGCTGCCTGCTATGATGCAGCGATCCGTTTGACTGGGAATGATACGGGAGGCAAATGCGAAGAGGGTGCCACTGTCACCTATGGTCTGGATGCCCCACTGCCATTCGCCTTGAGGATTGCCGGCTGCCACATAGACCGGCATCGAGGAAAAGCTTCCGGTCAGATCGTATTCACCAAAGCTGCAATTGTCCCACAGGAAGCCGGTAATATAGCAGTTACCGGAGCTATCCCCGCAGATGCGGATTGAAGCGCAGGCTCCCAGGTTTGTCGTGTCGTCCACCCAGACCCACTCACCATCAGCACCAAGTTTTCCGCAATTCGGGATATAATCCAAATGCTTTCCCTCGGCTTCGAACATGGGTTCAAAAACTAACTCGGCTGATATATATGTATTCCCCGAGGGATCCGTGTAACTGCTGGAGATGATGCAGGATCCATTTCCCACTCTTTCACCCCAGATACTGCTGCCACTTGGATCAAGCTTAAAGATAAATCCGCAGCATCCATCGCCAGTGAGTTGGATTGTATTAGGAGCGCCCATACTGCAGAAATTCGTGAAATATCCGGTCAAATAGATGTTTCCGGAGTTATCTGAGGCCAGTCCTGAGATCTCCGTATCGCCGGTAGCATTGTTTATTGTTTGTCCCCAGAGTGTGGACATATCTGCCTCGAGCTTTGCCAGGAAGAAGCCACGATTGCTTGAACTGAACTGCAGATCATCTATACTGAGGCTGTAACGGAAGCTTCCGCAAAGATAAATCTCTCCAGAGCTCGTAATAGCAAGCCCCTCCAGGTCTTCATTTTCTGCCGAACCTATAACTTCTGCCCGGATTGGTTGACCAACGGAACTGAGTTCTGCCAGAAAGATATCTCTTTGGCCTTGATTGATCAGTTCTGTCTGCTCCAGACTAAAGCTCTGATCGAAGCTTCCTCCTACCATTATCTGATCCTGACTGCCCAAGGCCATTTGGCTCACGTAATCTGTCCCGGCACCGCCAATGCCCACAGCCCAAAGCCAATTGCCACCAGCATCCATTTGCGCCACAAAAGCATCACGTCCGCCATTGGAGATAAGTGTCTGTCCACCAAATTCCACAGTTCCGGTAAAATAGCCGCTTACCACTATTCTTCCTTGGGAATCTTCCAGCATTGCATACGTTCTGCATTCACCGGTTCCACCGGTTCTCTGCACCCAAGCCCAGCTAGGCGGTGTGCCTGCCAGGGCGGTTGCAAGGCCAATCAAACAAATCAAAACTATGTGCTGCCTCATTTCTTCACCTCCTCAAAGTCTTGATTCGTAGTTTTATCAAAAGCAAGAACTTGTCAAGAACTATATGGTTCCACGATACTTGCTTACCTGTTTCTCCCCGACTCTTCACCGACTCTTCGCCGACTCTTCCCGAGCACTTTGTTCGGGAAGAGTCCTGCAAGACTCGGTGAAGAGTCGGCGACGCATTATGATGAACTGAGATCTGACTGTGTAATGGGATTGGTACAGTGTACTAAGCCAAACATATACTACAGATCATAGCGAGGGTGCGGAGCGAAGCGTAGCCCCTCGAATGTGATATGGATGATCTAGAAGTTAGAATAATCCTTCCCCTCCCCGGAGAGCAGCGCTCTCTGGGGAGGGGAAGGGTTCTGGAAGATTGAGCAAAACCAGGATTCAGGAACGAGGAGCTCTGCTTCGCTCCGCACCCTCGCTATAATCTGGCGTATATGCAGGAATATCGTGCTTCTTTAGGCAAATTCTGAGACCCTCGGAGTCATCAGGACCTGGAATAGTGATGTAATAGGATTGTATAACAGCACAAGGTTCGCAGCTCTAATCACTAGTCACTAATCACGTTCTGTTCACTGATCACTGTTCACTAATAAAGAAAAGCACCACCCCGAAGGGCAGTGCTTTGTATCAGGGGTAATGGTCTGTCTTAGAATGAAGTTTTATCCACGAAGTTGAAGCCATCGATCAGCATGGTGGGGATCTTGGCATAGCCTTCCACAGGCAGGCTTTTTCCCAGAGCAAGGATACGGCGGGTCACTTCGTGCGGGATTTCGTTCCAGCGGAGGTTATTTACTGCGTGTTTCACCTTGCCTTTTTCGAAGTAGAGAACTCCATCGCGGGTCATACCGGTGAGTTCGCCACGTTTCATATCCACCACACGGATATACCAGAAGCGGTTGATGATCAATCCGCGCGGTACCATCTTCATCATCTCGGCTTCGGAGATATTATCGCCGGGAACATAGAGATTGTAGAGTTGAGAAGGCTTGGCGTTCTTTTCTTTGGCCCAGTAGCGGGTGGTGGGCATATTGAGCAGCTTGCCCTTGTCGATCCAACTGATCTCTTCGGCCGCCAGTCCATCTGAAACAAAGGGAGTGGAGATCAGGTCTTTATCTTTCAAGGTGGAGAATAGGGAGAAGTTCTTGCCAAAGAAGCTTTTACCCAATTGATCTGTGAAGGGAGTGAAGCCTTCGTCGGCCTGGCGGCGATTCAGGAACCAGCTCATAAAGCTGATCATTTCCACCATGGCTTCCGGGCGGATGATCACGGGGAGCTTTTCTGCTTCAAAGCTTTGGAACTTCACCAAGCTCTCGAGCTGGGCATTGAGCCTGTCCAATTCACTCTTCAGCTTGAACTTGCCAAAGTCTTTGTGATTGAAGGAGACCTTGGTTTCGGCCTCATGCTTCTTGATGGTCATGGAATGGCCAAACTCAGTAAAATCCGCTTCGGCATAGAGTCCGTTCTTGGTGGCAACAATGCTGTTTTGGATGTGCTTTTCGGTCATGCCGGAAACCTTGGCATCCTGCTTTTCGGCATTGGCAATGGATTTGCGCACTATCTCCACCATCTCGGCGGGTTCGAGCTCTGCAGTTGCCTTAATGAAGTTGACCGGATTGGGCAGCTTCTGTTTGCCCAGAGTAGGCATATACTCTGGATCGGGTTGGTTTTCCAGAGCTGTATTCTGGGCAGTAGTTACCAATTGCTTGAGTGAGGCTTCGTCCACCTGGTTGGTGCGGGATTTTCCGGTCTTGTTGTCGTAAGCAACTTCCAGGCTGATCTGCAGGTTGTCGCCGGCGATATGCTGAGTAATGGTGTTTTGGGCAAAACGGGTCTCATGGCTGTCCTTAGTCCAGACGGAAACGCTCCAGTCGTCGGCTTTGCAGTTCTTTTCGATGTAGCGCAGGGCTTTTTCTATGTTCTTTGTCATTGGGAACCTCCCACTCGGATGTTGCGGAATCTTGCAGGCGCAGAACCGTGGGTCATGCGGGCTGTCTGTGAAGGCTGTCCTTTGCCGCAATTGACCACTCCAAAAGGCTGCCAGAAGCGTTCATCGCAGATGGCGTCGCAACTGTTCCAGAATTCCGGATTGTTGGATTTGTAGAGGATTTTCTTGAGTGGACGGTGCAGCTTACCGTTCTTGATCTCCCAGAAGAAGTCTCCGCCAAACTGGAAGTTCACTCTGTGCTGGTCGATCGAGAAGCTGCCACGGCCTTGAATATAAACGCCTTCTTCGGTATCGGCGATCAATTCCGCGGGGGTGAGGGGCTTGGTGCCCGGCAGGAGATAGAGATTGGGGATGCGGTTGATGGGTTGATCATAGTAATAGGTGGCACGGTTGCAACCGCGGGAGTAGTTCAGGCCTATCTCCATGGCTGTGTCGCGGGTGCTGCCGTATTCGTTGAGAATTCCATCTTTGATGATGTGCCATTTCTGGCCGGGCACGCCATCATCGTCAAAGCCTGCAGTGGCCAGGCCCTGAGGCAGAGTATTATCACCCACGAAATTGATGAGCTCACTGCCGTAACGGTAGTTTTTCAGCTTCTCGGGAGTGGCAAAAGAGATGCCGGCATAGTCCGCTTCCCAGCCCAGAACTCTATCCAGTTCTGTGGGATGTCCCACACTTTCGTGCATGGTGAGGCCCAGGTGGTTGGGATCCAGGATCAGAGTGCGTCTTTTCTCTTCATCCAAGCTTCCGGCCTTCACCTTCATAAGGGCTTCCTCGGCGATTCTGGGAGCCTGATCCAGCAGATTGAGCTCTTCTATCCATTCCCAACCAACTGCTCTGCCGCCTTCATCGAAGGTACGGCTTTGGCTATCTCCATCCAGCACAGCCGTAGCCGTGATCATGGGATTGATGAAGCCGGTGGTGAGGTCCAGACGGGTTCCCAAGGTGGAGGCAAAGAGCTTCTCATCTTTGTTGGAAAGGATGTAAAAGACGGCCTGGCGGATGCCTTCATAGTTCTTGACGGTCTTATTGACTTCCATCATGAGTTCGATCTTCTCTTTGATGGGAACCTCGAAGGGATCGATCTCCATGGGAGTTTTGTAAGTGGCGATATAACTGCGTTCTGGAGCAAGCCGCAATCCCGCACCCTTGCGAGCCCGGGAACTGAGTTTGGCAATCTCGTAGGCACGCTTAACGGTTGCCACCACGGCCTTTTCAGAAAAGATATTGGAATGGGCAAAGCCCCACACTCCATCCTTGAAGACCCGGACGCCATAACCGTTCAGGACGTTGTTGGAGGTGTTCTTTAAACTCAGGTTCTGCAGATATATCATCTGCGTCTGGGTCTTTTGGATCCGAATATCAGCATAATCTGCCCCCAGGGACAGCGCTGTATTCATGGCCAGGTCGAGATAATCCATAATTACTCCCGGTGTTTTATTGTTCTAAAACTTTTTGGAAAGCGGGAACGGACTGGCCGCTCCCGCATAACTCCGATTTATCAGATTAGTCGATTAGCTTTTGGATAGCTGTGCTCTGGCTGGGCTTGCCGAAGGCCAGGCTTCCTCTATCCTTCATCCAGGTAGAAAGTATGCTGCCCGTTCTTTTCATTGTTCCTCCTAACAGCATTGTTGGTTGATACCATCGATGGGAGGCACGCTGATATCCCAACGGTGGTAGGTGGGCAGAAACCAGAGAACCTTGCCGGTGCCTGATTCTGCCGGAAGTTTGGGAGCAGGAGCCGGTAGGCTTGGCTCTTGACTCTCGGTTTTATCCACGAAGAGCTCAGAACTGATCTGCGAAGGCAAAGCGGAAAGGATGGTGGATGCCCAATTCAGGAAGGCCACCCGGCCTTTGTCCGTGAGTTCTACTCTGGTGTTGGGCTTCTTTCCTATCCAGGATTTCTCCTGATGCACATATCCTGATTCTTCCAAACGGCTAAGATGAGATGAGAGATTGCCCCAGCTTAGCTGAGTGAGATCGGCGAGCTCAACACAATCTATCCTGTCCAGCTCGTTGAGTGTCTTTACAATTGCCAGGCGGGCAGGAGTGTGTATCATCTGATCCAGGGCTCCCAGCTTCTCCAGCAAGTCTTTCGTTATCCGGCTCATGTTTACCTCTCATTACATTGTTATCAGTGGCCAGCCTTGGTATCTGCTAACCACACAGAGCACTTTGTGGAGCAAAGTACTTTCTGTCAAGAACTATTTTCGAGAGAATCTATAATATCTGATGAGCGGATGGATAACTGCTTGCTAAACAATCTGATGGCGAAGTGAAATAAGTGTGTCATCTCTCGATGATTGTTGGTTGGATATAGCATAATAGCCGTCAGGGTTGTTGTACTTGGTAGAGAGATTCTGCATAAACGCATCAGGTTCCGGTGAAAAAGCTCTCTTGCTCCATTATAGGATGAATAAAACAGAGAGAATTATCATTGACGGAAATCACAGAGAATCTACACTCGGAAAAAACAAAATCAGGAGATTCAGCATGAAAAAGGAAGTTCTGATTGTCGGAGCAGGTCCGGGTGGGCTTACAGCCGGCATGCTGCTGCAAAAACACGGATACAAGGTTACCATCTTGGAGAAGGCGGACAGAGTGGGTGGACGCAATGCCAGGATAGACATCGGGGATTTTCACTTTGATACAGGCCCCACTTTCCTGATGATGAAATACATTCTGGATGAGATCTTCAACCTGGCGGGACGCAAGACGGAAGACTATCTGGATACCCGTCTGCTGGAACCCATGTATAGCCTTTACTATCCCGATTTCAAGCTGGATATACGCACCGATCTTCAAGATATGAAAGAAGATGTCGCCCGGCTCTTTCCCGGCGAGGAAGAGGGTCTGGCCAAGTTCATGGAGAAAGAGACCAAACGCCACGAAAAGCTGCTTCCCTGCCTGCAGATAGATTATTCCAGCCCGGAACGGATGGTTTCCCATCATCTCTTGGGAGCTTTACCGGTGCTGTCTCTGGGACGTTCACTCTATGGAGTTCTGGGAGACTATTTCAAAAGCGAAAAGCTCCGCCTGGCCTTCACTTTCCAATCCAAGTATCTGGGCATGTCTCCCTGGGAATGCCCCGGTGCTTTCACCATCATCCCCTTTGTGGAGCATTACAATGGCATCTACCACGTGATGGGCGGTCTCTCCAAAATCTCCGAAGCCATGGCCAAAGTGATCGAAGAAGACGGCGGAGAAATCCGGCTCAACTCACCTGTACAAGAACTGATTCTGGAAGGTAAGGAAGTGACCGGCGTCAGGCTGCAGGACAGCAGCGAGCTCTTCGGCGAGGCGGTCTTTATCAATGCGGATTTTGCCCATGCCATGAGCCATCTGCTGGCCCCCGGGACACTCAAGAAATACAACCGTTCCAAGCTCAAGACCATGAAATACTCCTGCTCCACTTTCATGCTGTATCTGGGTTTGAACCGTAAGGTAGACCTGCCTCATCACAATATCCGTTTTGGTCCTACTTACCGGGAGAACGTGGAGGATATCTTTGGCCGCAAGACTCTGCATCAGGACACCGCTTTCTACGTGCAGAATCCCTCTGCCCTGGATCCCAGCCTGGCTCCAGAAGGCAAATCCGCCCTCTACGTGCTGGTTCCCGTGGCAAATAACAAGAGTGGAATCAATTGGGAGAGAGAGAAGAAGGCCTACCGGGACAAAGTGCTCAAGCTGATTGCAGAGAATCTGCCCGGTATGGAGGATATCGAAGCCTGTATCGAACAGGAAAAGATCATCACCCCGGCAGAATGGGAAAAAGACTACAACGTCTATTTCGGTGCCACTTTCAATCTGGCGCACAGCCTGGATCAGATGTTATACCTGAGACCCCGCAACAGATTCGAAGAACTGAAGAATTGCTACCTGGTCGGTGGCGGAACCCATCCCGGCTCCGGCTTGCCCACCATCTACGAATCTGCCCGCATCAGCGTGAATCTCTTCACTGGTCTGAAACTATAGTTGTTTAAATAAAGAAGCTCCGTCCCAATCCTGCTGCTATAAACGGCGCCGGATTTGGCCGGAGCTTCTTTTTTACTGAAGAAATTCTATCTCAGATGTATGAGCTTGGAGCTGGTGACTGAGCCACCACTTTCCAGCTTCAGGAAGTAAATCCCGGGGGCCAGTTCACGACCACTACCGTCTCTGCCGTCCCAAGTGATATTGTGGGTTCCTTCTGTACGGAATTCCTCCACGAGGTTGCGAACCAGTTGTCCTCGTAGATTATAGACTCCCAGCTTGATCTCTCCCGGGGCGGTTAAACGCAGAATCAGCTTGGTATCCTGCCGGAAGGGATTGGGATAAGCCGAGATTTGCGGAGCAGGGCAGGGCGTTAAGACGGGATCATCGGAAGCCGTGGGAAGCTCCCAGGTATATGTGGTCGATCCCCAGGTGGGCGGCGCCAGACCATCATCCACTCCCCAGTACTGGCCGGTTAGGTAGCCTTCGGGTGTAAAGCTGAAACTGAATTGACTTGGCTGATAATCCGGATACACCATGTATTCCAGATCGTACTGATTAACGCCTATATGGATCAAATTGTTGTACGCTCCATAATTGTAGTAGTGTAGCTCCTCAGCATACCAAGTGCCTTCATTATATTCGTAAGTTTGGACGGAATCCACCATAGCTCTGCTGTAAAGCCCGCTTTGATAACAGTCCTGCAGGGAGTTGTAGGAATAATAGAAGATCCGGACGTCAAAGAGCGGATTGAATTTCTTCATTACAAAGCTCTCCGGAAGCATCTGGCCGGAGTGATGGAGCACGTACTTTTTACTTGGAGTCCAAGTAAGCGAATCATCCGAAACATACTTTGTTTCCTCAAGTTTCAGGCCATTAGCATCGATCTGACTCACAAATTTCTCAAACTGGGAAAATCCTGCTTCGGTACGTTCGCCGTAGATGATAATCTCCGGATAGCCATAAGCTCCGTATTGGAACTCGGTGATGCGGTATCTGGGTGTGTTTTCCAACATGTCATATCGACTCAGAGTAACCAGGCGTCCCTGCTGATCATATTGTTCCACTCTGCGTTCTCCCGGAATCAGGTCATAATAACTGATCTGCTTCCCGGTCTGATTATAGACCACTTCCGGATTGAAGGCCAAAGTTGATTCCACCCAACCGGTATCTGTGCCATCCCAATCGACAAACCGGGTTCTAACCAATAGACTTTGTATCACTTCCGGATAATCAGGCAGGTAGGAGGGAATATCCTCCCGATATTCGTAATAATAATAAACTTCATCGTTCTGGAAAGTAAAATCATTTCTTTCAGAGGAACGCTGATTTATCCTCAGATCTGCCCACACAGTGATGGGCATAAACACCACGACAATGAGCGACAAAATCGCAAGCCTTTTCATTTGTAACCTCCCTATCTCAAATATAGCAGATTAACGGTGCAATATCCGTTCCTTTCTCACAACAATCATTATATAGAGGACTGTAGGATTCTCCTGAAGCTCAGGCAATAAGCAGCTCAATTGCCGTTCTGATGCTGTTTCCTTAGCTCACGGTTGGTGATGCCTTTTGTCACAAGTTCTTCCTGCTCGGTCAGCCAGGCTTCGATCCCGATCTCTCTGATGCGGTAGCCGTTCTCGATAATGAAGGGATACTGCTGAGTAAAATCGTCAAAGAGGGAACAGGGAAAGTCTGCACAAAGCCCGCAAGCGGCAATGCCTTTTTCTTTGGCACAGATGCGGATTTGGCAATCAGGATTGCCGCAGCCGCCCTGGCAGAGGGGAGAGATCTCATCGAAGACCGAAATCTCAGTGAGAACCTTCCAGAAGGCCTCAAACTCCGGATAGACATAGCTGCCAAAGCTTTCCCAGCCTTCGTCTTTCATAATCGTATGCAGAGCCCGGCCTGCTTCAGGCATGCCGTTCACCAAGCTGCACATTTTGCAGTACAGGCCGCAACAGGCCAGATAATCACGCGGTTCTTTCATGATAGCTCCTTTATTTACATAAGGTTATCTATGCCCAACACACGTATGAGCAATCCCGGGAGTCGTCAATCTCTTAGGCTCAAGTTCAATTAAAGTGGGTAGAGAAAAAACTTGAGAGGAACTATAATCACATAAAGTAGCACTACCAATAACGACAAAGGAGTGTTATTATGTCAGTTCCTCTCGAAGAGCAAGTCTCACAAGTGCTGCTAAA